>JACDHR010000353.1 GCA_013820915.1 Gemmatimonadota bacterium | reverse complement strand
GATCCTGCTCGAACGGCTCGACATGCGGGAGCTGGTGGTCGGCTACGACCACGGGTTCGGGAAGGGCAGAGAGGGCGGGATCGATACCCTGCGCGATCTCGGCCGGGAGCTCGGCTTCGCCGTCGACGTCGTCGGCGCGGTGCACGCCGCTGACAACCCGATCTCCTCTACCCGTATCCGGCGCGCGCTCATTGCAGGGGACGTCGTCGGAGCGGCAGACGGGCTGGGACGCCCCTATTCGATCCGCGGGCCCGTGGTGCACGGTGCCAAGAAGGGGCGCGAGCTCGGCTTCCCCACCGCGAATATCCGGCTGGGCGATGCGGACAAGCTGCTCCCGCGCGAGGGCGTGTACGCGGTGTACGGACGTGTGGGGAGCGAGCGGGTGCCGGGCCTCCTCCATCTCGGCCCTCGCCCTACCTTTCGAGGCCTGTCCCCCTCCGTAGAGCTGCACCTGCTGGACTGGGAGGGGGACCTGTACGGCACCGAGGTGCGGGTCGAGTTCTGTTCGCTGCTGCGTGAGATCCGCCCCTTCGCATCCGCGGAGGCGCTGATTGAGCAGATGCGGCGCGACGCCGAGGCGGGCCGGGCGGCCCTGGCCCGCGGAGAAGGATCGGGGTCCGCTTGTTCTTCGCGCGGAGACTCGTTAACTTAAAGGCTTAGCTGGTTTGCCGTGGCACACGACCACGGAGCTCAACTCAGCCCGCTTTCCAACTAGCACTGACTTTTTAGGAGGCACTGAATGGCGATTGATCGCGCCCCTGTAATCGAGAAGTACCAGGCCCACGAGACCGACCGGGGCTCCTCCCGCGTGCAGGTCGCCCTGCTCACCGCGCGGATCAGCCACCTGACCGACCACCTGCGGACGCACAAGAAGGACCACCACTCGCGCCTCGGTTTGCTCAAGATGGTGGGTCAGCGTCGCCGCCTGCTGGATTACCTGCGCCGCACCGACCTGGAGCAGTACCGCGCACTGATCGCGGATCTCGGGCTCCGTCGTTAAGAAGTACCATCCACGCCGCACGGGCACGACCTGTGCGGCGTTTTCTATTGCCCCTCGCGGTGGACGCGCGGGGTCTGCAGCTTCGCGCTCAGACTGAGAACGATATCAAAGACGCGGCCGGCGCAAGCGTTCCGGGGAACGCCGGCTGCTGATGCTTCATCCCCGGTATCCTTTTGCGGAAGAGAAATGGCAAGAATCGAAAAGCAGTTCGCGGGACGCACGCTCTCGATCGAGTCGGGCAAGTTGGCCCGGCAGGCTGATGGCTCGTGCGTCGTCCAGTTTGGTGAGACAGTGGTGCTTTGCACCGCGGGAGCGCAGGACAACCCAACCCATCTGCCCTTCTTCCCCCTGACGATCGAGTATCGCGAGCGTACTTACGCCGCGGGCAAGATCCCCGGGGGATACATCAAGCGCGAGGGTCGGCCTTCGGACAAGGAGATCCTCTCGGCCCGGCTGATCGACCGGCCGCTGCGCCCGCTCTTCCCGGACGGGTTCCAGAACGAGACGCAGATCTTCGTCTACGTGATCAGTGCCGACCAGGAGAACGACGCGGACGTGGTGGCACTGACCGGTGCCTCGCTGGCGCTGAACATGAGCCGCATCCCCTTTAGCGACCCCGTGGCCGCGGTGCGGATCGGGCGGATCCAGGGGCAGTGGGTGCTCAACCCCACCTTCCAGCAGCTCGACTACTCGGACCTCGACATCGTCGTTGCGGGAACCGAGTCGGCGCTCCTGATGGTGGAGGGTGGCGCGCTCGAGGTACCGGAGGAGGAGATCGCCGAGGGTCTTCAGGTCGCGCACGAAGGGATCCGCGAACTGATCGGTATCCAGAAGGAGATGCTCGCGCAGATCGACGTGCCCGAGGAAATGGCATGGACGGCCAAGGAGATCGATGCGGACTTCCGCGACAAGATCACCGGGACGGCCACCGAGCGGGTGCGCGAGGCGCTGAACATTGGCGACAAGGCCGAGCGGAGCCTCGCACTCTCCACGGTCCGCACCGAGATCACGGCGCAGTATGCCGAGGCGTACCCGGATTCGGGCAAGGACGTATCGAGCGTCATCAAGGACGTCGAGAAGCGTGAGATGCGCGAGCAGGTGCTCTCCAAGGGCCGACGCTCCGATGGCCGCGGGCTGGACGACGTGCGTCCGATCAGCATCGACCTCGGCCTGCTGCCACGCGCCCACGGCTCGGCGGTCTTTACGCGCGGACAGACGCAGTCGCTCGGCGTTGCCACGCTGGGCACGCCTGCCGACGAGCAGCGGCTCGAATCGATCGACTACGCGACCTCGCAGACGAAGAGCTTCATGCTGCACTACAACTTCCCGCCCTTCTCGACGGGCGAGGTCAAGCCGGTGCGCGGCACCAGCCGTCGCGAGATCGGGCATGGTGCACTGGCCGAGCGGGCGCTGGAGCCGCTCCTCCCGCCGTATGACGAGTTCCCATACACGATCCGTCTCGTCTCCGACATTCTGGAGTCGAACGGGAGTTCCTCGATGGCGACGGTCTGCTCCGGCTCGCTGGCCATGATGGACGCCGGCGTGCCGCTACGCGCCTCCTGCGCGGGTGTGGCGATGGGGCTGATCAAGGAAGACGATCGCATCGCGGTGCTCACCGACATTCTGGGGATGGAGGACGCGCTGGGCGACATGGACTTCAAGGTGGCCGGCACACGCGAGGGCGTGACCTCGATCCAGATGGACATCAAGATCGAGGGTCTCACGCTGGAGATCATCCGCGAGGCGCTGGAGAAGGCCCACCGTGCGCGGATGCACATCCTCGACGAGATGGACAAGGCGATCAGCGAGCCCCGCGCCGAGCTTTCGGAGTACGCACCGCGGATCATCACCATCAAGATCAACCCATCCAAGATCGGAGAGGTGATCGGCCCGAAGGGCAAGACGATTCGCGGGATCCAGGAGGCGACCGGCGCCAACATCAACGTCGAGGATGACGGCACCATCACGATCTCTTCCCCGGGCGAGGGCGGCGAGCGCGCACGCAAGATGATCGCGGCGATCACCGAGGAGCCCGAGGTCGGCCGGGTGTACGAGGGGGTGGTCAAGAGCACCACGTCGTTCGGCGCCTTCGTAGAAATCATCCCGGGCACCGAGGGGCTGGTGCACATCTCCGAGCTGCAGGACGGGCGTACGGAGAACACCGAGGACGTGGTGAAGAAGGGCGACGTCACCCACGTCAAGCTGCTCTCTATCGACGAGAAGGGCCGGCTGCGGCTCTCTCGCAAGGCAGCGCTCGCCGAGATGGCGTCGGCGGACTGAGCCGGGCCCGAAATCTACTCGCGCGAACGGGGCGGGCGTGCCATATTGGTGCGTCCGCCCCTGCCGTTCCGGGCGACTCTGAAGTTCATCCTTCAACAGATATCGAACATCATGCTTATCGGAGTCCCGAAGGAGATCAAAACGAATGAGAACCGAATCGCGCTGGTCCCCGCCGGGGCGGAGGCGCTCGTCGGCAGCGGGCACACGGTTGTTGTAGAGGCTGGGTCAGGGCTGGGCAGCGGGTTCTCCGACGACGACTACCGGGCGGCGGGCGCGCAGATCCTTCCCGACGTGGAAGAGGTCTGGCAGCGTGCGGAGATGATCATGAAGGTCAAGGAGCCGATCCCGGTGGAGTACGATCGGATCCGCGAGGGGCAGATCCTCTTCACGTACTTCCACTTCGCCGCCGACGAGCGGCTGACGCGGGCACTCATCGACTCCGGCTCCATCGCCATTGCGTACGAGACGGTGCAGCTCTCCTCGGGCGAGCTGCCGCTTCTCACGCCGATGAGCGAGGTCGCGGGCCGCATGTCGATCCAGGCGGGCGCGAAGTACCTGGAGAAGTACCACGGCGGCCGCGGCATGCTCCTCGGCGGCGTTCCCGGTGTTCCGCCCGCCGACGTCGTGATTCTCGGCGGCGGGGTGGTAGGCACGAACGCCGCGAAGATGGCTGCGGGGATGGGCGCGCACGTGCGCATCCTGGACGTCTCGCTCCACCGGCTGCGCTACCTCTCGGACGTGATGCCGGCGAATGTGGACCTGATCTACTCGAATCGGTACAACATTCTCGATCAGATCCAGATGGCGGATCTGCTCATCGGGGCGGTGCTCCTGCCGGGTGCGAAAGCGCCGAACCTGGTGCGTCGTGAGGACCTTGCCTGCATGAAGAACGGTTCGGTTATCGTAGACGTGGCGGTCGACCAGGGTGGGTGCGTGGAGACGATCCGGCCCACGACGCACGAGGACCCGATCTATGAGATCGATGGCGTGATCCACTACGGGGTGGCGAACATGCCGGGCGGAGTTCCGCGCACCTCAACCCTCGCCCTGACGAACGCGACCTTCCCCTACGCCGCGCGGCTCGCCAAGCTCGGGTGGATCGAGGCCTGCCAGCGGGATGATGCGCTCGCACTCGGGCTCAACATCGTCGGGGGGAAGGTGACCTATCCCGGAGTCGCCGAGGCGTTCGACCTCGATCTGACGCCGCTGGAGCAGGTGGTAGC
>JACDHR010000352.1 GCA_013820915.1 Gemmatimonadota bacterium | reverse complement strand
CGACGCCATCGCCATTTTTCGACTGAATGCAGAAGTGTTCCCGGAATCGCCCGGCCTACACAACAGTCTGGGCGATGCGTACAGCAACGCGCATCTGCTCAACGAAGCGCTGGAGAGCTATCGAACGGCAGTCACACTGGCGGATGCTGCCGGCCATCCTGATCTTGCGCTTTACCGCGCGAATCTGGAAAGGACGTCCCAGCAGTTGGCTCATCCGAGATGACGTCGGTTAAGCAGCATGAGCTCGCGGCCTGGCGGCATGCTCCGAGCCACCCGCATACGCAAGTGGTCTGCACGGGCTACCGAGGTGCGTCTGCACCACGCCGCCCAACGAGGCGTTGCACCTGACAGCGCGCTTCGCCAGCGGTTCGACTCTTCTGCTTGCCGACGTCGGCAGGGCTTGGGTGTGTGCTGCCGGCCGGTTATATTCCAGTCGGATGCCAAGCGGCTAGCCCGCAACCGAATTCCTTTCTCGGGAGCCGACGCATGAACCTGAATGTAGAGTTGGAGCGGGAAGAAGACGGGCGTTGGCTGGCCGCGGTGAAGGACTTTCCCGGCGTGCTCGTGTACGGCGACAGTCGGGATGCTGCACTCGCTCGCGTGCAGGCGCTTGCTTTGCGCGTGCTCGCTGAGCGTCTGGAGCACGGCGAAGAGGCCCCGGAGTTGGTGAACGTGTCCTTTCTGGCGACGTGAGCCAGTGGCCGAGCGCCAAAGCCAGGCGGGTGCTGGCGGCGCTGTTGCGCATCGGCTGGACTGTCAAACGCGAGTCCGGATCGCACCGCACACTCGCACGCTCCGGTTGGCCGGACTACGTGTTCGCCTTCCACGACTCGGTAGAGATCGGCCCCCGCATGCTGGCGCGGATCTCCAAGGGGACCGGATTGCGACCAGAGGACCTTTGAGGTCACGGCAGCGCCGGAGCAAGAAACTCGGCAAGGCGACCCGCAGCGGTGGTGCCGCCCAACCCGCGGATGCAGGCGACGAGGGGCCGGGCATTCTTTCGCCGCAGGAGTAAGCAGCGGGAGCAGCTTCTTCCTGCGCTGCGATGTGCGGCGTTTTTTGCCCCTCGCGCCTGAGCTTGTGTCGTTGGGCGGCTAACCCATGGACACTTCATGATGAACGACGATACTTCCCCGATTCAGCTACCCCCGGCGGAGATGCAGTCTGCTGAACTGATCGGCTGCCCCACGCAGACCTACCAGCCGTCCTGGCAGGTCCTTCCACACCCGGAGCCGAAGCCGGCGGAACGCAGTATGGCCTTGCACCCCAACGGGCACTGGTACGATCTGGAGAGCGGACATCTCCTCATGTTTCTTCGGCCCACGCGGGCTGAATACCGGGCCGAGTAGCTGGACGGCGACGGTGGGGGGCCCGCACCACCGACGGATAGCTCAGGATGCGCTCGTCCTGCTCCAGCAACCGGACGCCGCGCTCCCCGGCGGCTGCCATCAGCTCGGAGGTGTAGGCGCCGGACTCGAGGTGCGCGCGCTCGTCAAAATCCCACCCGGCGCGGAGCGTACGTACCGCTTCGCGCAGCGCTTTGGCGAGCTGGTCCGCGGCGAGCAGCGCCTTCTGCAGGTCGCGGATCGAGCCCTGCGCCGCCGCGGTGCGGGCGCGCTTAATCTCCCGCACGACCGTGGCAGCCGCGCGACCCGCCGCCTCGGCGTCGGCCTCGGTGGCAGCCAGCGCGTCCTCGATGTGCGAGGGCTCCCGTGTGCTCAAATGCTCGCTCCCGGTTGTGGATATCCGGTGTTCAGGGGGTCCCGCGGCCTTACAGGGTAAACCTTCAGCCCATCCCGGAAGCCGCAAGCGGGGCCCGCTCCGGCATCGGAGCCATTTCGATGGAAAAAATTCTGGACACGACAGCAGGTCCGGCCCCTCGACGAAGCCGGGGTGCTTGAAACGTCGAGCCGCCGGAGGGATTTCACAACGTGCTCTTCCGCAGCTATTTTGGTGAGGGGGGACCTCGGCGAGCCCGCGGTGGTGCCCGAGCTCGCGAATCGCGGCACGCCGATCTTCGTCTTCGCCGCGTGCCACGGTGCCGGGACCCCCTGCATTACCGTCAGTTCCTGACCGCCCTATCACCCCGATCCGAGCACACGATGATGTCGAGTCCATGCAGGCTATCGCCCCGCCGGGGCGTCCCGAAGGCGCTTCGCAGCCTTCTGCTTCTTACCGCCCTGCTGGCAGCCGGTCCGGGTGCCGTGGCATCCGCACTGGCCCAGACCGATGGGGCGCGCACCCGTGCGGCTGCCCCGGTTCGTGCCGCCTACTACCCCGGCCCGGGCGACCAGTGGGAGCAACGCGCGCCCGAGCGGGTGGGGATGAACGCCACCCGCATGCGCGAGGCGGTCGCCTTCGCGATCGCCAGCGAGACACGCGCTCCGCGGGACCTGGAGCAGAACCACTACCTGAGCTTCGGCCGTGAGCCGCACGGCGAGGCGACCGGACCGTTCCGTGAGCGTGGCGACCCGGCGGGGGTGATCCTGCGGCATGGCTACATCGTCGCCGAGTGGGGGGATCCGCACCGCGTGGATCTGACCTACAGCGTCACCAAGAGCTTCCTCTCTACCGTGGTCGGGCTGGCGCACGACCGCGGGCTGATCCGCAGCGTCGACGATCCGGTCCACACGTACATGGCGCCCGTATGGGCGGTGAACCCCGGCCGGTCGGAAGACTACGCGATGCTCGATCTCTTCGAGTCCGAGCATAACCGAAAGATCACCTGGGACCACCTACTACGGCAGACCAGCGACTGGCAGGGCACGCTCTGGGGCAAGCCCGACTGGGCGGACCGGCCGCAGGGCGAGCCCTCGACCTGGCTGACGCGGCCGCGACACGAGCCGGGCTCCGTCTACAAGTACAACGATGTGCGTGTCAATCTTCTCGCGTTGGCCGCGCTCAATGTCTGGAGGCGGCCGCTGCCGCAGGTGCTTCGCGAAGAGGTCATGGACCCGATCGGCGCGTCCGGTACCTGGCGCTGGTACGGCTACGAGAACTCGTGGGTCAACATCGACGGCGAGATGATCCAGTCCGTAAGCGGCGGCGCACACTGGGGCGGCGGCATGTGGATCAGCGCGCGCGATCAGGCGCGCTTCGGCTATCTGACGCTGCGCCGCGGTCGCTGGCAGGACCGCCAGCTTCTCTCCGAGGAGTGGGTGCGCATGGCGCTCACCCCCACGCCGGCACAGCCGACGTATGGCTTCATGAACTGGTTCCTGAACACCGGGCGCCGGCTGCTGCCGAGCGCGCCCGAATCCAGCTTCCATCACCTCGGCGCGGGCACGAACATGGTCTACGTCGACCCGGAGAATGACCTGGTGATCGTCGCGCGCTGGATCGAGCGCGATGCCATGGACGGGCTGGTGCAGCACGTCCTGGGTGCGATCGAGGCGGGGCGGGGGCGCACACGAGGCGTCGGCGCGGCCGGGCGACTGGCTCTCACCCGCCCGGCGAGCAGCGACACCGGCCGCGAAATGTGAGTGCCGCTGTCCGCGGGAGAAGTGGTGTCAGATCGGCAGCGTCGGCAGCGCCAGCGTTCCGTTCGCGGCGTGGTTGAGCAGGTAGGCGAGCCGCACCCCCGCCTTCTGCATCTGCGCCTCGGAGTAGCCCAGCGCCGGACGATAGTAGGAGCTGGCGATGAAACCGTCTGTCGGCAATTCAGCGTAGGCGAAGAGGTCCGCGATGCGGAAGGACTCGTTCGTCCACCCGAGCACGTCGAGGGTTTCCCACCGCTCCGCGTCGAACGGCGTGACCTGCGCATTGAGTTGATGCGCGCTCCCCGGCCAGCGGTGCTCGGCGCGCCGCAGAATCGCGCTGTCCCAGACGCTGTGCAGGTTGAGCGGGCGCTCGGCCGTGCCGGTGTTGCCGAAGAAGCTCACCCGCACCCGGTTGCCGCCCAGGTCCTCCGGCCGCCCCGCGTGGAGCGGCTGGTGGAGGTCTCCCACGAAGTGCGCGACGAACTTCAGCGCCTCGTTCCGCTCCTGGTGCGAGCGCGAGCGTTCGGTCAGGCGGTTGGCGTAGTGATGGATGGCCCAGGTGACGCAGCGCCGGTCGGCGTCGCCGCAGTCGCGCGCGAGGTCCACTCCCTCGGCACCGGCGGGGATGTTGATGTAGTGGTAGGCGGCGGTGTGGCGGTGGGTCGTGCTCCGCACCTCGTCCGCCCAGGTGCAGGTGCGGGCGAATACCGGATCGGGCTCGTTCCGCAGCAGGTCGCCGACGAACTGCCGCGCGGCGGGCGTGAGACGTTGCCACGCGATCTCGCAGACGATGCGGTGACCCTCGGCACCCCAGGCATAGCCCCGCTCCGGGAGCAGCCCGAGCAGCGCGAGCGCAAGGAGCAGAGAGACGGCGCATTTCTTCATCATGTCAGCTTTCCTTGTTCCAGGTCGTGGCCGGCGCGCCCGCTCGCGTGGCTGAAATCCCGGCGCTGCCGGGAAGAGCATCGGTTTCACGGTTCGTGGCACTGTGAACCCGAACTCCATAATAGCAGGACCTCCCTCACCC
>JACDHR010000351.1 GCA_013820915.1 Gemmatimonadota bacterium | reverse complement strand
CCCCCGCAGCTCTCGCCGGGGTCTTTGCGCAGACAGCGACGATAGCCGACGCAGAAGGAAAACATGCTGCCCAACCAGACCCCGGAACAAATCGCTCGCGACGCCATCGACGAGATGCTGCGGCGTGCCGGATGGGTCGTTCAGGACAAAACAAAGATCGACCTGAACGCCGGAGGCGGTCAGGCCGTCCGTGAGTACCTGACCGACGTCGGCGAGGCGGACTACGTCCTGTTCGTGGACCGGAAGGCGGTGGGCGTCATCGAGGCCAAGCGCGAGGAGGAGGGGCACCGCATCACGACCGTCGAAGAGCAATCGGAAGCCTACGC
Organism: Gemmatimonadota bacterium; assembly: GCA_013820915.1. GTDB lineage: Bacteria > Gemmatimonadota > Gemmatimonadetes > Longimicrobiales > Longimicrobiaceae > JACDHR01. The sequence goes on along the minus strand of JACDHR010000351.1, from coordinate 4,182 downwards.
GCGGGCGAAGCTGAAGTGGGTCAACAATCGGGAGCCGCTTCCGTTCCTATACGAGAGCACGGGCGTCATCACCCGCTTCACCGACGGCCGCGATCCCCGGCCGCGCTCGCGCGAGGTGTTCTCGTTCCACCGGCCGGAAACGCTACGCGAGTGGCTGAAGCAGGACAGGACGCTCCGCGGCCGCCTCGAGCGTATCCCACCGCTCAACCCGGACGGCCTGCCCGCCCGGGATCTCGGGCTCCGCGACTGCCAGGAGATCGCCATCACAAACCTCGATCAGTCGCTCCGCGAGGACCGGCCGCGCGCACTGGTGCAGATGGCGACCGGAGCGGGGAAGACGTACACGGCAATCACCACGATGTACCGGCTGCTGAAGCATGCCGACGCCAAGCGCATCCTGTTCCTGGTCGATACCAAGAATCTCGGCGAGCAGGCCGAGCAGGAGATGATGGCCTTCGTGCCAAGCGACGACAACCGCAAGTTCACCGAGCTGTACAACGTGCAGCGGCTGAAGTCGTCGTATGTGGCCAGGGATAGCCAGGTGTGTATCAGCACCGTCCAGCGGCTCTACTCGATCCTTCGCGACCAGCCGCTGGACGAGGGCGCCGAGGAGATCAACCCGGCCGAGTTGGTGCAGCCGAAGAGGCCGATGCCGGTGGTGTACAACGAGAAGCTGCCACCCGAGTTCTTCGACTTCATCTTCATCGACGAGTGCCACCGCTCCATCTACAACGTGTGGCAGCAGGTGCTCGACTACTTCGACGCCTTCCTGATCGGGCTCACCGCCACGCCCGACAACCGCACCTACGGCTTCTTCCGGAAAAACGTCGTCAGCGACTACAGCCATGAGAAGGCGGTCGCTGACGGCGTCAACGTGGGGAACGAGATCTATGTGATCGAGACCGAGGTGACGAAGCGCGGCGCCTGGCTCCGCGCGAAGCAGCAGGTCGAGAAGCGGGAGCGCCTCACCCGCCGCAAGCGCTGGGAGATGCAGGACGAGGACGAGGCCTACTCGGCCAGACAGCTCGATCGCGACATCGTCAACCCCGACCAGATCCGCACCGTCGTCCGCACCTTCCGCGAGAAGCTGCCGGAGATCTTCCCCGGCCGTGAGCGCTCCGACGGAACGTTCGAGGTGCCGAAAACGCTGATCTTCGCAAAGACCGACAGCCACGCGGACGACATCATCCAGACGGTCCGTGAGGAGTTCGGCCAGGGCAACGCCTTCTGCAAGAAGGTGACGTACCGTGCGCCGGAGGATCCGAAGTCCGTACTGGCGCAGTTCCGCAACGACTATTATCCGCGCATCGCGGTCACGGTGGACATGATCGCCACCGGCACGGACGTGAAGCCGCTCGAGTGCCTGCTCTTCATGCGCGACGTCAAGAGCCGCAACTACTTCGAGCAGATGAAGGGCCGCGGCACGCGCACCCTGGATCTGGACGATCTGAAGAAGGTCACGCCGATGGCTACGACCGGCAAGACGCACTACGTGATCGTGGACGCGATCGGCGTCACCAAGTCGCTGAAGACGGCCAGCCAGCCGCTGATCAGCAAGCCGACGGTGCCGCTGAAGGACCTCGCGATGGGTGTGATGATGGGTGCCCGCGACGAGGATAGCGTCAGCTCGCTCGCCGGCCGGCTGGCGCGGCTGGATCGGCAGCTCGATGAATCCGACCAGGCTCGGATCACCGAGGCCACGGGCGGCATGGCACTAACGGAGATCGTGGGAGGGCTGCTCTCGGCCATCGACGGAGACAATGTGGAGGCGCGCGCCAGGGAATTGTCCGGAACGCCGGGCATCGATCCGGGCGACGAGCTGCGCGGCAAGGCGCAGGACGAGCTGGTGAGCGACGCCGCCCGCGTCTTCACCGGCGAGTTGGTGGACCTGCTCGAGCGCATCCGGCGGGAAAAGGACCAGACCGTCGATCACGACAACCTGGACACGGTGCTGCAGGCCCGGTGGGACAGCGACGCTGCGCTGAACGCGCGGACGCTGGCGGACGAATTCGAGACGTACCTCCGGGAAAACCGGGACCAGATCGAAGCGCTGACCATCTTCTTCGATCAGCCGTACCGCCGCCGCGACGTGACGTACGAGCTGATCCGCCAGGTGCTGGAGCGGCTGCGTGCCGACCGGCCGAAGCTGGCCCCGCTGCGTGTGTGGCAGGCCTACGGTCAGCTCGAAGATTACACCGGGCGGCAGCCGATGAACGAGCTGACGGCGCTGGTGGCGCTCATCCGCCGCGTCTGTGGGATTGACGAGAAGCTGATGGCTTACGACGACGTGGTGCGTCGCAACTTCCAGAACTGGGTGCTGAAGCGCCACAGCGGCAGCGGCGAGAAGTTCAACGAGGAGCAGATGGAGTGGCTGCGGATGATCCGTGACCATGTGGCGAGTTCATTCCACATCGAGCGGGACGATTTGGAAATGGCCCCTTTCGATGGGCAGGGTGGGCTGGGGCGCATGTATAAGCTGTTTGGTGATGGGATGGACGATCTGATTGGGGAACTCAACGAGGCGCTGGCGGCGTGAGCATGCTGGACACAGGACTGCATTATCCGATCAATCTAGCCCGACTACCCGCGAGCTGGACTGCCGACTTCGTCGGCGAGTTCTGCGACGTAATCCAGTCTGGCTTTGCCTGTGGCGAGCACAGCGATTCGGACATTGGGATCAGCCATCTGCGACCGATGAACATCAATCGGGAAGGCAGTCTAGATTTCGGAGTTGTGAAGTTCGTTCCGGTGCAGTATGATGATCGACGGCTGCAAGCGGGCGATGTCCTCTTCAACAACACGAACAGCCCGGAGCTGATTGGGAAAACCGCCCATGTTCCTGCGTCCGGCGCCGGCCTGGCCTTCTCGAACCACATGACGCGACTGCACTTCAATGCCGCGGTCGATCCGAAGTTCGCAGCGTACCAGCTCCACTTCCTGTGGCACGCGAAGTATTACCTTCACGCTTGTGTGAAGCACGTCAATCAGGCAAGCATCTCATCTCGTGATTTCGGAAACTCAATCCCTTTTGTAGCATCCCCCCTCAACGAACAGCGCCGTATCGTCGCCAAGCTCGAGGAGCTTTTCTCCGAGCTTGACACTGGCGTCGCAAGCCTTAAGACCGCACGGGAGCAGCTGAAGGTCTACCGCCAGGCGCTGCTGAAGCATGCCTTTGAGGGGAAGCTCACCGCGGCCTGGCGTGAGGAGAACGCGGATAAGCTCGAGACCGCCGAGCAGCTGCTGGATCGCGTCCGCGCCGAGCGTGAGGAGCGCTACCAGCGGCAGCTTGCCGAGTGGGAAGAGGCGGTGTTGGCGTGGGAGTGGAACGGGGGGGAGGGACGGAGGCCGTCGAAGCCGGGGAAGCCGAAAGAGGTGGCTCCACTCACGGCAGAGGAGCTGGCCGAACTGCCGGAGCTGCCGGAGGGGTGGATCTATGTTCGGGCTGAAGAGATCTCTGACTTTATCACGAAGGGTACAACCCCCGCGAAAGACCTCCTTCTGTCGGACGCAGGAGAAGTACCGTTTCTGAAGGTTTATAACCTCACCAATGCAGGACGTGTCAACTTCTCGATAGCTCCTACATTTGTCGGCAAGGAAACGCATTTTGGTTTGCTGCAGCGGTCGAGGGTTTTTCCAGGCGATGTGCTTATGAACATCGTTGGTCCGCCTTTGGGGAAAGTTGCAATCGTCCCAGCCGACCATCCCGAGTGGAACATCAATCAAGCTATCGTGCGTTTCCGCACCTCTGTGATGACAAATCGGTATCTCTGTCTCTTTTTACTCTCAGACCCGACTGTCAACTCGCTCGAGAAAAGATCGAAGACCACAGCAGGACAGGTTAATCTGACATTGGAAACCTGCAGAGAGACGTTGATCCCGTTCTGTTCAGGGGCGGAGCAGGATGCCATTCTGGCTATTCTTGAGGAGAAGTTGTCCACATCCGAGAGGATGGACCAGGAGCTGAAGACCAGCCTTCAGCGGGCCGAAACGCTCCGCCAATCTATCCTGAGGCGTGCCTTCTCTGGGCAACTCGTTACGCAGGATCCACGGGACGAGCCTGCCTCCGCGCTGCTGGAGCGCATCCGCACCGAGCGAGCGACCGCGGGCAACGGCAAGTCCACGCGCAGGGCGCGCCGCCGATGACGCAGGAGCAACTGCTCGAGTTGGTGCGCGCCGGAGAGG
>JACDHR010000350.1 GCA_013820915.1 Gemmatimonadota bacterium | reverse complement strand
GGGTGTGCCGATCTTCGCGGAGCAGGGCGCGATGGCTCCGCACAACGTGCTCTACGTACCGGTCCGGCCGGGCTGCGAGATGCAGCCGTACCAGCCGCGTACGGCAGTCGGCCGCGTCCGCGGGTAACACACCCCGAACGCAGCACGAGCAGGAAGCGGGGGGCGCCACACGGCGTCCCCCGCTGTCATATGAGCGAAGGTACGCTCCCGCCGCTGGATCTTAAATCGACTTTAGCAGCGCTACTGGGAAGGAACGGAAGAGATCGCCCGCCGCGAACGAGGGGGATTCCTCCTTGGATACGGGCTCGATCTCTGCACCGGTCAGAACGTTCCGGTATCGTAGGCTTGGTGAAGTACCCGGCGCGGCCACCCGGGTGTCGCCCCACGAATCGGCACTCGGAAGCTCCGTGCGGCTCTGGGTTGCCAGCTTGGTGAGCAGCCGCGGCACCGCAACCACCACGCTCTTTCCATCGTGCTGCCGGGCGAAGGCGATCACATGGGCTGCGTGTTCTCCCACGGCATTCAGCGGCTGGTACTCCCCGCTTTGGAACAGCTCCGGCAGGGCGACGCGAAGCTCCAGCGCGAGGTGCGTGAGGTACATCTTGATCCTGCCGTCCTGCCACTCGCGCACCAGATCGGCCGCCAAGTCGCCCCGCGCGCCGGTCTCCAGCCGGCCGCGGATCTCCTCCAGTACCTTCCGCCGAAGCGCGTAGTCCACCGGGCGTCGGTTGTCCGGATCTACAAGGCTCAGGTCCCATATTTCCTGCCCCTGATAGATATCGGGGATGCCGGGGAGAGTGAGCTTGAGCAGTAGCTGCGCCAGCGCGTTGCGCATTCCGGGCACGGCAATATGCTCCGCGTGGAACGAGCGGAAATCGCTCGGGAACTCGTTCTCCCCGCTCCGCTTCAGGATCCGTGCGATGAACTCTCGCAGGCCGCTGTCGTACTCCTCGTTCGGGTTGATCCAGCTCGTGTGGACCTTCGCCTCGCGGGTGGCCTTCTCCATATACTGCTGAATCCGCTCGACGAACGAGCCGCCGCTCTCCTCGTCCATCGCCTCGATCGGCCATGCGCCGACGAGCGTCTGGTAGAGCAGGTACTCGTCGTTGCGATCCGGGATCGGCTTGCCGTCGTCGGTCGGGCGCTTCGCGGCGTTCATCTCCGCCCAGCGGGCCACCCGTTCACTCCATATCGCGGGGATCTCCGAGAGCACATGGATGCGCGCCCGCACGTCCTCACTGCGCTTCGTGTCGTGCGTGGAGGTAGCGTTCATCGCATGCGGCCACTGCTCGGCCCGACGGGCGACGTACTGGTGGAACCCGGACAGGTCGAGCCCGAAGCGGTCCGGCTCGCCGCCTACCTCGTTCAGGGAGATCAGGCGATTGAAGATGTAGAAGCTCGTGTCCTCCACCCCCTTCGCCATCACGGGGCCGGTGAGCTGCTGAAACTTCATCACGAACTCCGCATGCTCCGCCCGCTCCGCCGCATCCAGCATGTCCGGCCAGCGGAGCAGGAGCGTATCGCGCACGAAGTTGAACACCGACACGTTGGTGGCGCGGTTGCGGCGGATCGCGACGCGCGTCGCCTGCTCGACGTACTCGCGGTCGCGATCGGAGACGTGCCCGGTCCGCGCATCCACGTAGGTACGGTAGATCGGGAAGCAGGCGATCACCTCGCGGAGCGCCTCCCGGAGGCTGCCGAGCGTGAAGTCGCGCGAGCGGCGGTTGCGCTCCGAGAGCCGGTTCAGCAGGTGCGCCATCACGTTCAGCTCGCTCGCCAGCGCGCTGCGCAGAATCAGCTTCTTCTTCCCGTAAATCAGCTCCTCGAACTCCGGCGTGCGCCTGACGAAGCGTGTGTACGCATCGTCCATGGCCGCTTCGTTCTCCGCGGCGACGAAGACGCGGTTGAGGCGGTCCATCAAGTCGTACCCCACCGTGCCCGCAACCGGCCAGTCGACCGGCAGCTCCTCATCGCCCGTGAGTATCTTTTCCACCAACAGATAAAAGTGGCCATCGCCGGAAGCCCGCTGTGCCTCTTCCTGGAGCCGCTGCAGGTATCCGCGGGGATCGAAAAGCCCATCCGGGTGGTCGATGCGCAGCCCGGTCGCCATCCCTTCCTCGACGAGCCGCAGGATCAGCCGGTGCGTCTCCGCAAAAACCTCGTCTCGCTCCACGCGGAGGCCGGCCAGGTCGTTGATGTCGAAGAACCGGCGGTAGTTGATCTCCTCCGCGGCGACCCGCCAGAACGCGAGCCGATACGCCTGATCGTCCAGCAGGTGCTGGAGCCGGTCGAAGCTGTGCGGCTCGCCCACCGTGCCGTTGAAGGTGGTTACGGCCTTCTCCAATCCGCCTCGCACCTCGGGCGATTCGTGCGTTAGCGTCGCCAGCCGCCGTTGCGTGATCATCTTCTCGCGACGCCGCTCCGCGACACTGATCGCGTCAGGGCGATCACGCGGGGGAAGGTGCTCCAGCGCGGTAACGATGCTCTCCAGCTCCAACCGGTCCAGGTGCTCGGCGTCCAGACTGCTATCCAGCACGGCGAGCGTCTCGCGAAGAACCGTGGAGGTGGACTTGGGCGCGACCGGGAAGTGGCTCTCGTAATACTCGATTCGGAAGCGGCCCTCCTCGTACCGCAGCTGTAGCTCGCCACGCTCCAGCACGTCTCCGAACTGATCTCCGAGCACCGGGAGCAGGACCTTCCCCTCGAGCTCACGCTTCAACGGGTGCCAGTCGATATCGAAGAAGCGCGCGTACGGCGAGCTCGGCCCGTTCTCCAGCACGTCCATCCACCAGCGGTTGCTGCTCTCCGCGATCCCCATATGGTTCGGCACGATGTCCAACAGGTGGCCCATTCCGTGCTCGCGAAGAGCCTGCACCATCTCGGCGTGCTCCGCTGTGGAGCCGATCTCCGGGTTCAGTTCGTTATGGTTGAAGATGTCGTACCCGTGAAGGCTCCCCGGGCGCGCCAGCAGGTAGGGCGAGGCGTACAGATCCGATATCCCGAGCGTGGCGAGGTAGGGAACCAACTCCGTGGCGTCCCGAAAGGTGAAGTGGCGGTTGAACTGGAAACGGTACGTTGCGTTCGGAACCCGTACCGGCTGTTTTATATTTGTCGACATCGATCGAATACCAAAGTAACGAAAGTACGAAAGTACGAGAGTACGAGAGTACGAGAGTACGAGAGTACGAGAGTACGAGAGTACGAGAGTACGAGAGTACGAGAGTACGAGAGTACGACGGATGTTTAGTGACGCCCGTACTTTCGTACTTGCCGTTCCCCGTACTTTCGACCTTGCCGTTCCGTACTGGCAGTTCCCGCGGCTCGGGGGTTGCAAGAAGCAGGCGCAGCCGGGAGAATGTCTTCGTATAAGGGGTACGCTCGCCTGCCGACGCGACCCCGGTGCGATCGCATGGGAATCGATAATTCTGAATCTTGAGGGAAAGGGTTTTGATGAAAATTTGGCCAGGAGAGCCGTACCCCCTTGGCGCGACGTGGGACGGTGAGGGGACCAATTTTGCACTCTTTTCGGAAAACGCCACGGGGGTCGAGCTCTGTCTCTTCGATTCGCCCGAAGCCGGCGAGCCAACCGAGGTTATCCGGCTGCGGGAGCGGACCGCCTTCGTCTGGCATGGCTACCTGCCCGATGTGGGGCCGGGGCAGTACTACGGCTATCGAGTAGATGGGCCCTACGAGCCGACGCGGGGCCGCCGCTTCAACCCGGCGAAGCTTCTCGTCGACCCGTATGGGAAGGCGCTCGCGGGCCGGGTGCGCTGGAAGCACCACCCGTTCGCCTACCCCTTCGACCAGCCGTTCGAAGACCTTGTGCCGGATGATACGGATAGCGCGGCCGGAATCCCCAAAGGCGTGGTAGTCGACCCGTCATTCGACTGGAAGGGTGACCGCCCGCCCCGCACCCCGCTGCACCGCACGGTGATTTACGAAGCGCACGTGAAGGGGCTCACGATGCTGCACCCGGAGGTGCCGGAGGAGATCCGCGGAACGTATTCCGGTGTGGCTCACCCCGCGGTGATCGAGCACCTCAAGGCGCTCGGCATCACGGCCATCGAGCTTCTACCCGTGCACGAGATCGTGGACGACTACTTTCTGGCGGAGAAGGGGCTGACGAACTACTGGGGTTACAACACGCTGAACTTTTTCTCGCCCGCGGGCCGCTACGCCAGCACACGCCACTACGGCGAGCAGGTCCGCGAGTTCAAGGAGATGGTGCGCGCGCTGCATGCCGAAGGGATCGAGGTGATCCTCGATGTGGTCTACAACCATACCGCCGAAGGAAGCCGACTCGGGCCGACGCTCTCCTTCCGCGGGATCGACAACCCGACCTACTACCGGCTAATGCAGAACGATCCGCGCTTCTACATGGATTATACGGGGTGCGGCAACTCTCTGAACGCGCGGCATCCGCAGACGCTGCAGCTCATCATGGATAGCCTGCGCTACTGGATCCTGGAGATGCATGTAGACGGGTTCCGGTTCGACCTCGCGGCCACGCT
>JACDHR010000068.1 GCA_013820915.1 Gemmatimonadota bacterium | reverse complement strand
CTTTCGTACTTTTCCTTTCCTCGCTTGACCCTCTTCGCCTCCGCGAATTACCTTTCTGAGATCCATCGACCGGAACAACGGGGCCGCGCGCCCCGTTTTGCACAGGGAGAACCGCAGGATGGCCGAGCCGCTCGCTCCCCAGTACAACCCAGAGGAAGTCGAGGGCCAACTCTACCGCTGGTGGGAAGAGGCGGGGTTCTTCCGCGCCGACTCCGACTCGGACCGGGAACCCTTCACGGTTCTGATGCCGCCGCCCAACGTCACGGGCGAGCTGCACATCGGGCATGCGCTCTTCGTTACGCTGCAGGACCTTCTCGTCCGCTGGAAGCGGATGAGCGGGTACAACGCGCTCTGGATCCCCGGCACCGATCACGCGGGGATCGCGACGCAGATGGTGGTGGAGCGCGAGCTGCGCCAGACCGAGGGCCTGACTCGGCACGAACTCGGGCGCGAAGAGTTCCTGCGTCGCGTCTGGGACTGGAGAGAGCGGGCGGGCAACCGGATCCTCGAGCAGATCCGGGTTCTCGGCGCCTCGGCGGACTGGAGCCGCCTCTACTTCACCATGGACGAAGGCCTCTCGCGCGCGGTGCGCGAGGCGTTCGTGCGGCTCTACGACGAGGGGCTGATCTACCGTGCGGATCGTCTCATCAACTGGTGCCCACAGGACCGCACGGCGCTCTCGGACCTCGAGGTCGAGCACGAGGAGAACTCCAGCGCCGAGCTCTACAGCTTCGCTTACGCGTTGAGCGACGGAAGCGGCGAGATCGTCGTCGCCACCACGCGGCCCGAGACGATGCTCGGCGACACCGCGATCGCCGTTCACCCGGACGACGACCGGTACCGTCACCTGATCGGCCGGACCGTGCGGCATCCGTTCATCGACCGCGCCATCCCGATCGTCGCGGACGCCGACCTCGTGGATCCCGAGTTCGGGACCGGTGCCGTGAAGGTGACGCCCGCGCACGACTTTAACGACTTCGAGGTGGGCCGCCGCCACGACCTCGCCAGCATCAACATCCTCAACGTCGATGGCACGTTGAACGAGAACGGCGGACCGTTCGCGGGGCTGGACCGTTTCGACGCACGCCGTGCCGTGAAGCAGCGACTCGCGGAGCTCGGCTTCGATCGTGGCGCTCGTGAGCACCAGCTCCCGCTGGGCCGCTGCCAGCGCTGCGGCACGGTGGTGGAGCCGTATCTCTCCCTGCAGTGGTTCGTCCGTATCGAACCACTCGCGCGCCCGGCGATCGATGCGGTGGAGCGCGGCGATACCGTCTTCGTCCCGGAAGCGTGGACGAAGACGTACATGCAGTGGATGGAGAACATCCACGACTGGACGATCTCGCGGCAACTCTGGTGGGGGCATCGCATCCCCGCGTGGTACGCGCCCGACGGAACCTTTTTCGTCGCCCGCTCCGAGGAAGAAGCTCACGAGAAGGCGCGTTCCCACTACGGGGAGGACGTGCCGCTGGAGCAGGACCCCGACGTGCTGGACACCTGGTTCTCCTCCGGGCTGCTGCCGTTCACCACGCTCGGCTGGCCGGAGAAGACGAAGGAGCTGAAGACCTTCTACCCCACCTCGGTCATGGAGACGGGGTTCGACATCATCTTCTTCTGGGTCGCGCGGATGATGATGATGGGGCTGCACTTCATGGACGAGGTCCCCTTCCGCACCGTCTTCCTGCACGCAATGGTACGCGACGAGAAGGGGGAGAAGATGTCGAAGACGAAGGGGAACGTCATCGACCCTCTGGATGTGACCCGCGAGTACGGCGCGGACGCTCTTCGGTTCACGCTCACCGCGATGGCGGCGCAGGGCCGCAACATCAATCTTTCGCTCAGCCGTGTAGCCGGGTACCAGGCGTTCACCAACAAGATCTGGAACATCGCGCGCTTCGCACTCTCGCACGTAGAGGACGTGCCGCGGCGCGACCCGCGGGAGCTGCGCGGTAGCCTGGCGCTGGCCGACCGCTGGATCCTCTCCCGCCTCTCCGCCACTGCGGGCGAGGTGACCGATGCCCTCGGTCGGTTCCGGTTCCAGGACGCGGCCGAGCTCGTCTACGGCTTCATCTGGGGCGAGCTGGCGGACTGGTACGTGGAGCTGGTCAAGCCGCGGCTGTATGGCGATATGGGCGAGGAGAGCCAGGCCGCGGCGCGTGCGACGCTGATCGCCGCCCTCGATGGTGCGATGCGGCTCCTGCACCCGATGATGCCGTTCGTCACGGAGGCGGTATGGCAGCGGCTCCCCCGCGCGGCCGGCGATCCCGAGTCCATTATGCGGGCGGACTGGCCCACCGCGCGTGCGGAATGGGCGGATCCCGAAGCCGAGGCCCGCGTCGCCGAGCTGCAGGAGCTGATCGGCGTGGTGCGGAACCTGCGCGCCGAATACGGCATTCAGCCCGGCACTCGGGTGCCGCTCCACCTGGCCGGAGTCTCCCCCGCGGTGCGGGAGACGGTCTCGTCCTCCAACCGCGCGCTTCACGATCTCGCGCGCATCGGAGAGGTCGTCTTCGAGGGAGCGGACGGGCAGGTGGGTGCCACCGCGGTGCTCCGGTCCGGCGCGGAGGTCTTCATTCCGCTCTCCGGCATCATCGACCTCGACCGTGAGCGCGAGCGTCTGCGCGAAGAGCTGCAGCGGATCGCGCAGGCGCTCCGCGCGACGCAGACGAAGCTGGCGAATGAGAACTTCGTCTCCCGCGCACCCGCGGACGTGGTAGACAGGGAGCGCGAGAAGCTGATGAGCTATTCGGAGCAACAGGAAAAGCTGGGTGCGAAGCTGCGCTCCCTGGAAGGCGTGGCGTGAGAGATTGGAAGCTGGCCGCGCTCGGATTCCTGGCACTGGCCACCGGTGTGGGGTGCGCCCACGTCGAGGCACCGACGGGGGGACCGGAGATCCGCGAGCCCCTGCGCGTGACGGCCGTGCAGCCCGACTCGCTCGCGGTCGTGCCGCAGTTCCGCGGGCCGGTGGTGCTCCAGTTCTCTCGCCGCCTCTCCGAGCGCGGCCTGGACGATGCGGTGCTCGTCTCCCCGCGCACCAGTGGGGTGAGTGTCGGGCATCGCGGAAGGGAGCTGCGGGTGGCGCTGCGAGAGGGGTGGGAGCCGGGCAGGGTGTACCAGGTGACGGTGCTCCCGGAGATCCAGGACCTCTGGAACAACCGCCTTGAGCAGGCGGTGACGCACGTGTTCTCTACCGGCGCGCCGATCCCGGACACACGGGTCGACGGCACTGCCGTCGACCGGATCACGGGCCGGCCCGAAGTCGCGATTCGCGTGGAAGCGATCCTTACGCCGGACTCCCTGGTCTATGCGACTCGCACCGACAGCGCGGGCGCCTTCACGTTCGCGCAGCTTCCCGAGGGGACGTACCGCATCCGTGCTTACCGCGATCTCAACCGCGACCGTGCGCTGGACCCGTTCGAACCGCGCGATACCACAGCCGCGCAGCTGGCCTCCGGCGACGCTGCCGCGGTACGCCTGAGCGTGGTCGCGCCGGATACCACACCCCCCGTGGTCGTCTCCGCGCGGATCGAGCGCGAGACGATCGAATTGCAGTTCGACGACTATCTCGACCCGCAGCAGGTGCTCTCGCCCGGCCAGGTGCAGATCCGGGACGCAGCCGGCAATCCGATCCCGGTGCGCCGCCTCGCGGTCGGCCCGCTCGCTCCTGTAGCGGCGGATACGGTGGCGCCTGATCCTGAGCAGCCGCCGCCTCCGCCGGACGTGGCGGTGGCGGACACGGCGCTGGCGGGAGCCGCTCCGCCGGCCGAGCGGCTCCCGTCCCAGACGCTGACGGTAGAGCCCGGAACGCCGCTGACCCCCGGAACAGAGTACCGCATCCGGGTCGAGAACGTTCGGAACGTGTTCGGACTCACGGGCGGGGGCGAGGCGAGCGTAACGCCTCCAGCTGCACCGCCCGTAGAACCGTAAGACTTGTTCTCCGCCCCCCACACCCGGGGCGGGGCGGCATCCTCATCCTTTTTCTCTCTACCAAACGGAACCCCATCATGACGGAAGCCGCTGCAACGCACGGGCTGCTCGCGGGCAAGAGAGGTCTCATCGTCGGCGTAGCCAACCAGCACTCGATCGCCTGGGCGTGCGCCAGAGCGCTCGCGGGCGCGGGGATGGAGCTCGCCTTCACCTACCAGGGCGAGACCATGCGAGACCGCGTCACCAAGACCACCGCGGAGTTGGGCGATGTGCCGCTCTTCGACCTCGACGTGCAGAGCGATGAGCAGATCGACGCGGTCTTCCATGAGCTGGGGGACCGCTGGGGCAAGCTCGACTTCCTGCTGCACTCGGTCGCCTTCGCGCCGAAGGCCGCGATGTCGAACCCTTTCGTGGAGACTGCTCGCCAGGACTTCCTCGCCGCTCACGATATCAGCGCGTACTCGCTCGTGGGGCTCAGCCGGGCGGCGCTGCCGCTGATGAGTGAGGGTGGGAGCATCGTCACCATGACCTACTACGGTTCCGAGAAGGCGGTGCCGGGCTACAACGTGATGGGCGTCGCCAAGGCGGCTCTCGAGGCGAGTGTCCGCTACCTGGCCGTCGGCCTCGGGCCCAGCGGGATCCGCGTCAACGCCATTTCGGCCGGCGCGATCAACACCCTCGCGGCACGCGGCGTTGCGCACTTCCGGGATCTGCTCAGGATCACCGGCGACCGCGCCCCGCTCGGCCGTACCATCGAAGGAGCTGAGGTCGGCAACGCGGCGATGTTCCTCGCGTCGGACCTGGCGAGCGGCATCACGGGCGAAGTGATGTACGTGGACGCGGGGTTCAACATCACGGCCGGGTAAGCCGCTCCACACTCCGGGCTGATGATTGCGAACCGCACGCGTCGCCCCGGCGTCTTCCTGGACCGCGACGGCACGGTGATCCATGATCGGCACTACCTTGCCGACCCGGCAGGAGTCGAGCTGCTGCCGGGTGCGGGTGCCGCGATCGCGCGCCTCAACGACGAAGGGGTCCCGGTCATCCTGGTCACGAACCAGTCCGGGATCGGACGCGGGTACTTCTCGGACGCGCAGTTCCACGCCGTGCAGCAGCGCCTGAAGGAGCTGCTGAGGGTATCCGGAGCACGATTGGATGCCGTCTATTACTGCCCGCACACTCCGGACGCGCAGCCGGCCTGCGTCTGCCGCAAACCCGCTCCCGGCATGTTCCTCCGCGCGGCAGAGGAACACGCGCTAGACCTCTCACGCTGCTTCTACATCGGGGACCGCGCCCGGGACATCAGCGCGGCGGATCACCTGCAGGGCACGCCGATCCTCCTACAGACCCGCGGCTCGGAGACGGTCGATGCCGCGCGGCTACCCAGCGGCACCCGCGTGGCGCACGCATGGGAAGATGTAATGGCCCTTGTGCTCGAGAGGCTCGGCGCCGATTGACGCGGGCACCCGTTTTTTCTATATTTCAGCACTGAACGAACCGGGTGAGAACCGCGGAAAGGGGCGCGGATCCTGCATCTTCCGATTACGGGATCGTCACGGCGGAGCCGGTACGGACAGGTTGTACCCGATGGACCGTTGCGCGGGGAGGGTCCCTCTCCGGGGCCGCAATCTCTCATAATTGCAGGGGGAAATGATGGATACACAGCAGGCGACCGAGTTGCTCACCGTCACACTCAACGCGGTGAATGAGGTGCGGCGCTACATCGACGAGAATGGCGCCGCCGAGACGGCCGGGCTGCGCGTCGGGGTTCTTCCGGGTGGGTGCTCCGGCTTCCAGTACGGGCTGAACATCGAGGACGACGCAGGGGAAGACGACATGATCCTCGAGTCCAACGGGCTGCGGCTCTTCGTGGATCCGTTCAGCGTCCAGTACCTGACAGGGGTGGAGATCGACTACGTGACCACCTTCCAGGGCTCCGGCTTCACGTTCAACAACCCGAACGCTTCGGGTGGCTGCGGGTGCGGAAGCTCGTTCAACGCCTGAGCTTTTTGAGCGCGGGTTGGGTCGGGCCCGTGTGGAACTCACACGGGCCCGCGTTGTATTTGTAACCTGATGTACGTGACGCTGTTGCAATCAGGCCGTCGACCCCGCCGGCCGCCGCGGTACGCCGTCTCTATTCGAGGTGCGCATTGATCAAGGTCCGTGATATACCTCAGAGTTCGCTGGAGTATTCGCGCATTCCCACCGAGGAGTTGCGGGAGCGGATCCGTGCCCGCAAGGCCGAGCTGAACGCGGTGATCCTCGGTCACAACTATCAGCGCGTCGAGATTCAGGAGGTCAGCGACTACCTGGGCGATTCGCTCGGCCTCTCGCAGGAGGCGGCCAGCACCGACGCCGACGTGATCGTCTTCTGCGGCGTCCATTTCATGGCTGAGACAGCCAAGATCCTCTCGCCGTCCAAGACGGTGCTGATGCCGGACCTGCGCGCCGGGTGCCCGATGGCCGATTTCGTGACCGGTGAGTCGCTGCGCCGAGTGAAGGCACGCTTTCCGGACGCCGTCGTCGTTGCGTACGTGAATTCAACCGCGGAGGTAAAGGCGGAGTCGGACATCTGCTGCACCTCGGCGAACGCGGTGGATGTGGTGCGGTCCATTCCGGACGAGCGCCCGATCCTCTTCGTGCCGGATCGGAACCTCGCCCGCTATGTCGCGGAACGCACCGGGCGGGAGTGCCGGGTGCTCGATACGGCGGCTTCGCAACCCTCTTCGGCGACGCCGGGGCTCGCCCCGATCCTGGCCTGGGACGGCTACTGCTACGTCCATGACGACCTGGTGCTCGACGAACTCGCCGAGGCACGCAAGAAGCACCCAGGGGCGAAGGTCGTGATCCACCCGGAGGCACGCGGCGATCTGCTCCGGGAAGCGGACTACGTGACCTCCACCTCGAAGATGGTGGAGATCGCGGAGAAGCATGATACGCTCATCATCGGGACGGAGCGCGGGCTGGTGGATCGGCTGAAGCAGCAGTTCCCTCTCAAGACGCTGATCCCCCTGTCCGGGGCGGCGATCTGCGGGAACATGAAGATGAACACCGTGGCGAAGCTCGCCTGGTCGCTGGACCACCTCCAGCACGAGGTGGTGATGGACGAGGAGATCCGGATGCGGGCGGATCGCTCGCTTCGCCGCATGCTGGACCTCTCCGGCGGGTGGAGAGCGCCGACCGCGGAGGAAAGCGCGCTGGAAGATGCCGGCATCCGCCGCAGCGGGTGCGGCTGCGGATAGCCACCCGCGGTGCAGCCGAGGCAATCACATGAGGGGGCGGTTCCGGGGTTCGGGTCGCCCCCTCACTGCGTTCGAGGCAGGGGAGTGAAACGGATTGCAGCCGTAGCGTGTTGCGCTAATCTTGCATCAGTCGGCGGGCGCGTGGCATGCAGCGCGGCGAAGGAATTGCTGCCGCAGGATGCTTTCCGGCCCGGACTGGTAATACATCGCGTGCTGATCTACCTGAGTGGAGGAGAATGAACGTGGCAGAGCAGAGAGTCAGCCAGCTCGGATTGACCGTTCGCGGGTTCACGGGAGGGCCGTTCGCGCAGAACAGCTACCTGGTCGTGTGCGTGGAGACCAAGCTCGGCATTCTGGTGGATGCCGGCGCCGCGGCGGGCGAGATGCTGCGGACGGCCGACGCGGAAGGTGTGCGGATCGAGCAGATCGTGCTCACGCACGCGCACCTGGACCATATGGATGGACTCCCGCTCGCGAAGCGGGAGTCGCGCGCCCCCGTTCTGCTTCACCCGGAAGACGAGCCGCTCTATTACGCGGCGCCTACCCAGGCGCAGAGGTTCGGTATGGAGATGGAGCCCCTCCCGCCGCTGGACGGGCGGCTCTCGCACGGCGAGATGGTACGGGTGGGGAACTGCGAGCTGCAGGTGCGGCATACTCCCGGTCACGCTCCCGGGCACGTGATCCTGGTGGGGGACGGGCTGGCGCTGGTCGGCGACTGTGTGTTCGCGGGATCGATCGGGCGCACGGATCTTCCCGGTGGCGATCTCCAGCAGCTCATGAAGTCTATCCGGACACAGATCCTCACGCTCTCGGATGAGACCGCGCTCTACACCGGCCACGGGCCGGAAACCACTGTCGGCCACGAACGGGTGAGCAACCCGTTCCTCGTCCCCGACCTGGGCGGGCGCGGTTTCGCGTAGCCGGGAGATCGATGCTCCGGCTCTGCTCCGCGGTCGGTTGACGCTGCATCGGCCCTCCTCTATCTTGGCGCCGCTATGAACATCCCTGTGAATGCTCGAAGGTCCTGAGTCCGTGGGCAGTTCTGAGCCGATGCGTGTGGCGGTGCTCGCATCCGGTGGTGGAAGCAACCTGCAGGCACTGCTCGACCGCTTCCATTCGCCCCCCGGCGCCGGCGCTCGGGTGGAGCTGGTGATCGGCAGCCGTCCCGGACTTGCGGCGCTGGCGCGTGCCGAGGCCGCCGGGGTGGCGAACGTGGTGGTCGATCCGCGCCCGTTGGACGTGGACTCGCACAGCGCAGCTCTGCTCGAACAGCTCGATACGCACCGGATCGAACTCGTCATTCTGGCCGGGTACCTACATCTGGTCCCCGCACGTGTAGTGGAGCGCTTTCACGGTCGGATGCTGAACATCCACCCCGCTCTGCTGCCCGCCTTCGGAGGGCTCGGGCTCTATGGTGTGCACGTGCACCGTGCGGTGATCGAGTCCGGGGCGAGAGTCTCGGGCGCTACGGTGCACCTCGTGGACGAGCAGTTTGATACGGGCAGGATCCTGGCGCAGTGGCCGGTTCCGGTGCTGCACTCCGACACGCCCGCGGCGTTGGCGGCCCGTGTGCTGCGGGTCGAGCACCAGCTCCTTCCGGCGGTGGTCGAGGCTTTCGCATCGGGGCGCGACGCGCCTCCGCTACTCGAGCCGATCGCCTTCGAGCTGGTGGCGGTGCCCGGCCCGAGCGGCGACTCGGTGCGGCGCCTGATCGCGCCTCCACCCACCCCCTCCCTCTAACGGTTTTCGAGAGATGCGGCGTGCGCTGCTCAGTGTTTCGGACAAGGATCAAATCGTGGAATTCGCGCGCGAGCTCCAGGCGCGTGGGTGGACTCTCCTCTCCACGGGCGGTACGGCACGAACGCTGAGGGAGAGCGGCCTCGAGGTCGTCGATGTGAGCGTCGTCACCGGCCACCCGGAGATGATGGACGGCCGGGTGAAGACGCTGCACCCGGCGATCCACGCGGGTCTCCTCGCGCGCGGGAGCCACGCGGCCGACGCGGAGGCGATGGTGGGGCAGGGATATGAGCCGATCGACCTGGTGGCCGTCAACCTGTACCCGTTCCGTGAGACGGTGGCTCGCGACGGGGTCTCGTTGGAGGAGGCGATCGAGAACATCGACGTCGGGGGTCCGGCGATGCTCCGCGCGGCCGCCAAGAACCACGAGCGGGTCTGGGTCGTCACGGATCCCGCGGATTACCCGCAGGTGCTCTCGGGGCTGAATGATACCGAGGAGGAGGCGCACCGGCTCCGAAGGCGGCTTGCGGCGCGAGCGTTCGAGATCACCGCTTCGTACGACACCGCCGTTGCCCGCTACCTCGCGAGCGTTGCGGGCTCGGGCTCGGGCTCGGATGCCGATTCGGAAGCAGACGCCGAAGGCGACACCGGCGACCTTCCCGAGCATCTCACCCTCGCCCTGCACAAGGTGCAGGACCTGCGCTACGGAGAGAACCCGGATCAGCGCGCCGCGTTCTACGCCGACTCCACCTCCGCGGGCGGGCTCCCCGGCCTCCGGCAACTGCAGGGGAAAGAGCTTTCGTTCAACAACCTGCTCGATATCGAGGCTGCGCTGCTCGCCGTCTCCGCATGGGATGGTGAGGATCTCGCCGCCTGTGCGATCATCAAGCATACCACGCCGTGCGGCATCGCGGTCGGCGCCGATGCGGCTGAGGCGTATCGCAGGGCGCTGAAGACGGATCCGACCAGCGCCTTCGGGTCGGTGGTCGCCTTCAGCACGCCGGTCAGCGAGCAAGCCGCGATTCTCATCCGGCCGCTCTTCGTGGAAGTCGTCGTGGCGCCGGGCTACGTTGCGCGGGGGCGCGAGATCCTCGCGGAGAAAAAGAACCTGCGGCTGGTGGAGATCCCGTCGGGGAGTGCGGCAGCGGGAGAGCTGGACTTCAAGCGCGTCCGCGGCGGGGTCGTGGCGCAGACGCGGCTCGGCATGCGCTTCCCGGAGAATGCCTGGCGCGTCGTAACGGAGCGCGAGCCCACGGAGACGGAGTGGCAGGACCTCCGCTTCGCCTGGCGCGCCGTGGCGTCCGTCAAGTCGAACGCGATCCTCCTCGCACGCGGCGGGATGGCGCTGGGGATCGGTGCCGGCCAGATGAGCCGCGTAGACGCCTCGCGTGTCGCTGTCCTCAAAGCCGCGGATCAGGAGTTCGACCTGCGGGGCGCCGCGCTGGCCTCCGACGCGTTCTTCCCCTTCCGCGACGGGATCGACGCTGCCGCGGAGGCCGGTGTACGCGCCGTGATCCAGCCGGGCGGGTCGGTTCGTGACCCCGAAGTGATCGCCGCCGCGGACGAGCACGCAATCGCGATGGTCTTCACCGGTCGCAGACTCTTCCGTCACTGATCGCGCGGCTTCCAGCACATGCGTACACGTTTCGCTCCGAGCCCTACCGGGCAGCTGCACGTAGGCGGTGCCCGCACCGCGATCCTGAACTGGCTCCTCGCGCGGCGCCACGGCGGGAGCTTCGTGCTGCGCATCGAAGACACGGACCTGGGCCGGAACGTGGAGGGCACGGAGACCCATATCCTGGACGATCTCCGCTGGCTTGGCCTCGACTGGGATGAAGGCCCGGATGTCGGCGGCCCCTTTGCCCCGTACCGGCAGAGCGAGAGCGGAGAGATCTACGCCGAGCGCGCGCACCATCTGCTGAAAGAAGGGCTGGCGTATCGCTGCACCTGTCCACCGTCTCAGGGTGCCGAGGGCCAGGGCGCGCCGGAGCGCTGCACGTGCGCAAACTCTTCCGACCGCAGCGCGGAGGATGGTCCCGCTTCGCTTCGGTTCCGAGTGCCCAACGCTGATAGCGTGACCGTCGAGGATGTGGTCCGCGGTCCCGTCGTTTTCCCAATGGAGAGTATCGAGGACTTCGTCCTTCTGCGCTCGGATGGCCGTCCCACCTACAACTTCGCCGCGGTCGTGGACGACTACCGCATGCGGATTACGCATGTCATCCGCGGTACGGACCACCTCATCAACACCCCGAAGCAGATCCTGCTCTACCGCGCCTTCGGCTGCGAGCTGCCCTCGTTCGCGCACATCCCGCTGATCCTGGGCACGGACCGCCAGAAGCTGTCGAAGCGGCACGGCGCGACCTCCGTGGGAGAGCACCGGCGTCTAGGCTACATGCCGGAGGCGCTGCTCAACTACCTGTCGCTCCTCTCGTGGTCGTCGCCGAGCGGGGAGGAATTGCTTTCCCGCGAGCAGCTCGCCGCCGAGGTCGCTCTCGACCGCGTCGGGGCGAGCGATGCCATCTTCGACCGTGATAAGCTGCGCTGGCTCTCCAGCCGCTACATCCAGCAGCTCCCGCTCGAGGCGCTCGTCGAGCGGTTGGGCCCCTTCGTGGACCGCGAGCGCTTCCCAATCGCCGTGGATCGCTTCCCGATCGCCGTGGCCGCTGTTCGCGACAAGCTTTCGGTGCTCTCCGAGATCAACGATCATCTTGAGGTGTTCACCCCTCGGCTGAGCGACGCTCAGACGGCCGCACGCGAAATCCTGCTCGCCGACCCCGGTACACGGGCGGTGGTGCTCGACGCGGTGCGGGAGCGGCTCACCGGTCTGCCGGAGTGGGACGACGCTGCCATCGGCGCCGCGGTCCGCGCGGCGGGGAAGGATGTCGGCGCGCGAGGAAGAGAGCTTTTTCTCCCCGTGCGGCTGGCGATCACCGGCGAAGAGCACGGCTCGGACCTGGGGAAGATCGCCGCGGTGCTGGGCCGAGAGCTCGTGTTGAGGCGGCTGGGGCCTGAGGTTTTGCGCAGCGATAGCTTTGACGTATCTTGAGAGCGGGCATATCATGTTGAACACAACTGCAAGTGCGGGACGTGCGCTCGTCTTCGATCCCTTCGCGGGAATCAGCGGAGATATGATTTTAGGAGCGCTGCTGGAACTCGGGCTGCCGCTACCGTGGCTGCAGGAGTTCGTCCGCAGCCTGGAGCTCGGCGCGATCGAGGTGGGGGCGGAGCGGGTGCAGCGGAAGGGGATCGCATCCACCCGGTTGGTCCTCTCGCTGCCTCACGAGCACGCGCACCGGCACCTCTCGGACGTGGTGCGCATCATCGAGGGGACGGGCGTGGCAAGCGAGGTGCAGGAGCGGGCGGTGCATGCCTTCACGCTTCTCGCGGAGGCGGAGGCGGAGGTGCACGGAACGACTCGCGAGCGCGTCCATTTCCATGAAGTCGGAGCGCTGGACGCGATCGTGGACGTACTCGGCGTCGTCGCCGCGTGTGCGGAGATGGGGTTCTCCGCCTACTATACGAGGCCCGTCACACTGGGACGTGGGTGGGTGGAGATGGCCCACGGGAACTTCCCGGTGCCGCCACCCGCGGTGCTCAAGCTGCTGAACGGAATCCCGGTGCGGGACCCTGACTTCGAGGGCGAGTGTACAACCCCCACTGGAGCCGCCCTCCTCCAGGCGCTGACGGGCGGGCGGGCGGCACCGACGACGTTCACACCGCTCGCCACCGGCTTCGGGGCGGGTACGCGCGACCCGGGTGATCGTCCGAACTGCTTGCGGTTGATCGCGATCGAAGCACAGGAAGCGACATCGGCCGAGCTTCTGGTGCTTCAGACGGATATCGACGATCTCAGTGCCGAGTACGTACCGCCGCTGATCGAGGGCGTACTTGCCGCCGGTGCGCTCGATTGCACCGTGGTCGCGCTTCTGATGAAGAAGGGGCGCACCGGGCTCCGGGTGGAGGCGCTTCTTGCGCCGGAACGGCGGGAGGCAGTCGCTGCGGCGCTCTACACCGCGAGCAGCTCGATCGGATACCGGGTGTGGGCGGTGCAGCGCGAGGCTCTGCACCGCCGAGAGGAAACCGTGGAATGGCGTGGGCAGAAAATCCGCGTCAAGCGCTCGCGCCTCCCCGGAGGCGGCGAGCGCGCCAAGCCTGAGTTCGAGGACGTCGTGCGTGCCGCCGCGGCGCTGGGGATGCCTCCCTTTGCCGCGTACCGTGCGTTGCTCTGCGAAGGAGTCGCCGCGGAGTCGTGAGCCGTGCAGGTCTCGATCAGGCGTTCGTTTCCACGTCCGTTGTAGGGCGTGGGGTAATCACCGTTACCGGAGGAAGCAGATGAGATTTCAACGTGGGCTGATCTTCGCCCTCGCCGTGTCCGTCGCCGTGGGCGCCTGCGGCCCGGCGGCGACGACCGACGGCACGCAAGGTCCGAGTCCCGCAAACACACGGTTCACCAATCAGGCAAACCTGCAGCTTGCGCAGGCGCAGACGGCCGAGGGTGAGCAGGCCCGGCAGCTCTACCAGCAGGCGCTGGATATTACGCTCGAGGGGATCGAGTCGGCCCCTGAGAACCCGCAGCACTACTACATCGCGGGCATCGCGCAGGCCGGACTCGGCGACTTCGCGGCTGCGGACACCATGTGGAACCGTGCGTTGGAGATCTTCCCCGGCTATGAGGAAGATATCGAGGTCGCTCGCGAGCAGGCCTGGGCGCAGGCGTTCAATGAAGGCGTGATCGCTTACAACGCCGGGAACATGGACGAAGCCGTCCGGCAGTGGACCCTGGCGAACCAGGTTTTCGAAGGTCGCCCCGAGGCGTATTTCAACCTCGCCGCGATCTATACGCAGCAGCAGCAGTTCGACCAGGCAGTAGATGCGTTCCGCCAGTCGGTCGTCGCACTCGACCGCGAGCCGGGGCGTGAGCTCTCCCCGGAGGAGATCGAGGAGCGCGACGAGTCGCGGATCACCGCCCTGCAGAACCTGGGGCAGCTGCAGCTTCACACCGAGCAGTTCGCGGACGCGGAAGCGACCTTCCGCCGCCTGAGCGAGGCGCAGCCGGACAACGTCGCGGCCCAGAGCAGCCTTGCGGTCGCGCTCGCGCGGCAGGGCCGCCAGGACGACGCGATGCAGGCGTACCAGACGCTCCTGGCGCGGCCGAACCTCTCGGCGAACGACATCATGAGCGTGGGCGTCGGGCTCTTTCAGGCCGAGCAGTTTCAGCAGGCGGGCGACGCGTTCCGGCGCATCACCGAGATGGCGCCGAACAACCGCGATGCCTGGTACAACTATCTCAATGCGCTCTACGCGCAGGAGCGGTTTACGGACCTCATCCCGGTGGCTGATCGCCTTATCGAGCTCGACCCGCTCAACGAGAACGCCCACCTGATCCTCGCGCGCGCCCACCGCGAGGCGGGGCAGAACCAGCGGGCGCTCCAGGTGCTGCAGCGTAACGAGGCGCACCCGATCCACGTGGACAACTTCCAGCTGCGGGCGGAGGAAAACCGCAGCGTCCTGAGCGGCGTTGCCACTGGAAGCCAGGCCCGCGCCGGCGCCCCGGTAAGGCTGGAGTTCACCTTCTTCGGTCCGGATGGGGATCTCGGTAGCGAGACGGTGACCGTTACAGCCCCCGCCCAGGGGGAGACCGCGAGCTTCGAGGTTGCACTCACCAGCCCGACGCCCGCAGTCGGCTTCCGCTACCGGGTGGCGTCGTAACGAAAGCTCTCTACCCGGGTTCTGTGCGCGCAGCCGTACCCCGGCTGCCGCGGGTTGGGGGCGCGTCGAACGA
>JACDHR010000067.1 GCA_013820915.1 Gemmatimonadota bacterium | reverse complement strand
CTGGTAACCATCACGGAAGATGCGACCTACTCGCAGGTCGCGGCGCTCGAGGAGCGACGTGCCGCCTTTCCGAACCTGATCATCCTGGAGCGCCCAAAGCGGTACTACCCGGCCGGAACCGCGCTCGGGCACATCATCGGCTACGTGGGAGAGATCAACCGGCAAGAGCTGGAGCGGCCGGAATTCAGGGATGCCGGGTACCGGCAGGGACGAGTGATCGGCAAGGCGGGCATCGAGCGACAGTACGAGATTTCGCTCGGCGGGCGGGACGGAGCGCGCTTCGTAGAGGTAGACGCCGTGGGCCGAATCGTGAACCCCCGCTCCACCGTGGGGGCGATGCCTCCCGACCCGGGCGAGACGCTGCAGCTCACTCTCGACATCGACCTGCAGAGCTACCTCGCCGAGCTGTTCCCGGACACGATGCGCGGTGCGATCGTCGCGATGGCCCCCTCCACGGGCGAGATCCTCGGGATGTACAGCAACCCGGGATTCGATCCGAACGACTTCGTCGGCGGCATCCCCGCGGGGCTCTGGAGCGCACTGAACCAGGATCCGCGCCGACCGCTGCTGGATCGCTCGATCTCCGCGGTCTATCCGCCGGCTTCCACCTGGAAGCTCGCCACCGCGGCCGCTGGACTCGAACAGGGTATCGTGCAGGCCGAAACCCGGATGCCCATCGCGTGCAACGGCGGGATGTTCTACGCCAACCGATACGCGCGCTGCTGGAAAGAGAGCGGACACGGCTCACTGAACCTGCTCGGGGCGATTCAGCATTCCTGCAACGTCTACTTCTACCAACTCGGCATCCGGCTCGGGCTACAGCGGCTCGCCGAAGCAGGAACGCGCATGGGCTTCAACTCGCGCGCGGGGATCGACCTTCCCAGCGAGGTGTCGCCCACCTTCCCAACCGGCGTCGAGTGGTATCGTGAACGGTTCGGGTGGGCGCCGACGCCCTCCGAGGTGATGAGCCTCTCGATCGGGCAGGGTCCGAACTCGCAGACCGTACTGCGGATGACCCACTTCTACTCGGCCATCGCCGGGAACGGAACGGCACCGGAGCCGCATCTGGTGGTACGCGAAGGGGCGGGGAATGGCCCGGGCGCGATCCAAATGGATCTCTCGCAGGAGGGGCTGAAGGCCCTCTGGGACGGTCTTCGCCAGGTGATGCTGCCGGGTGGCACCGGCTACCAGTCGTCACTGGAGCGCTGGGCTACCTACGGCAAGACAGGTACGGCACAGAACCCCCATGGCGAGAGCCACGGATGGTTCGCCGGCTTCGCCGGTCCCGAGGGACAGCCGCCGGAGATCGCTGTCGTGGTCGTCGTGGAGCACGGCGAGTCCGGCAGTGCAACCGCGCCGCTGGCGACGAAGGCGATGAACTTCTACCTCGACAAGGTGCACGGCTTTCCGTTCGACCCGGCGCCGACGCTGAACGAACGCCTGATGTCCGGGCGCGCCTCCTGGTAGAGATGAGTCCGCAACCAGTCGTCTGAAGGTGCGGGAACGGCCCCGGCGAACACCGCCGGGGCCGTTCTCGTGCGTGTGCTTTCTTGACGCCGCCGCGCTACGGTCCCAGAATGTCGGCCGTGCCGGGCTCGCGCACTTTCCCCGGCGGCACTCAACTGGCGATGTGAATGGCTGAACAGACAGAGGCGCCGAGCGTGCAGATTCCACACAATCTCTCGCAGCAAGAGCTGCTCGAGATCTACCACTACCTCTATCTGACACGCGCGCTGGAGGAGCGGCTCGTCAACCTCTTCCGGCAGACGAAAATCGTGGGTGGTCTCTTCCGCTCGCTGGGGCAGGAGGGGGAATCGGTGGCGAGTGCGTTCGCTCTCCGCCGCCGCGAAGACGGTACGGGGGACATGCTCTCTCCGTTGATCCGCAATCTCGGCTCGATGCTGGTGATGGGCGCGCGCCCTGTGGAGGTTTTCCGCCAGTACATGGCGAAGGGCGACTCGCCCACACGGGGCAAGGAGCTCAACATCCACTTCACCGACTACTACCGGGGCTTCATCGGTCAGATCTCCCCTCTGGGCGACCTGGTTCCCGTAATGACCGGCGTTACGCTGACCTTCAAGCAGCGCGGCGAGGACCGGGTGGGGATGGTCTATATCGGCGACGGCGCCACCTCGACCGGTGCGTTCCACGAAGGGATCAACTTCGCCGCCGTGCAGCGCTGCCCGCTGGTGGTCATCGTGGAGAACAACGGCTTCGCGTACTCGACTCCCACGAGCAGGCAGACCGCAGCCGTGAGCTTCGTCGACAAGGCGCCCGGCTACGGTGTGGCGGGAGAGCAGGTGGACGGGAACGATGTGCTGGCGGTGTACGGAGCCGCCCGCCGTGCCGTAGATCGTGCGCGTGCGGGTGAGGGAGTCACGCTGCTCGAGGTGATCACATACCGGCGGCTCGGCCACGCGCAGCACGACAACCAGTCGTACCAGTCCGCCGAGGAGATCGGACGCTGGGCGGCCGGCAATGATCCGGTGAACCGCTACGTCGCCGCTCTGCTGGAGAACGGGTGGGTGGCGGAGGCCGAGTTGGCGAGCGTACGCGCTGCCGTGGACGCCGAGCTGGACGCTGCGGAGGCCGAGGCCGAGGCGTCTCCGCTCCCGCATCCCGAGGAAACGCTGGAGGGCGTCACCGCGGACGGACAGCTCCGCCCGCCCTGGACCCGTCTTTCTCCTCCTGATCCCACCCGCGCGTAAAGTCGAAAACTATGGCAACTGCGACGATCCCGAAGCCGGAGCACGTCCGGCTCAGCGACGAAGGAAAGCCGGTCACCTTCCTCGAGGCGATCCGCGAGGGGATCTGGGAGGAGATGGAACGCGACCCGAGCACCTTCATCCTCGGAGAGGATGTCGGCGCCTACGGTGGCGCGTTCAAGGTCACCGAGGGGATGCAGGAGCGCTTCGGCGAGCTGCGAGTGATCGACACGCCGATCTCCGAAATCGGCTTTACGGGAGCGGCCGCCGGCGCCGCACACATGGGGATGCGCCCCATCGTGGAGATGCAGTTCATCGACTTCATCTCCTGCGCATACGACATGATCACCAACTACATCGCCACGTCGCGCTACCGCGGCTCCGGGCCTGTCCCGATGGTGATCCGCGGCCCGTCGGGCGGCGGCGTTCGAGGCGGTCCGTTCCACTCGCAGAACCCGGAGATCGCCTTCTTCCATACGCCGGGGCTCAAGATCGTCTATCCCGCTACCGCGTACGATGCGAAGGGGTTGATCAAGGCCGCCATCCGGGATGACGACCCCGTGCTCTTCTTCGAGCACAAGTGGCTCTACCGGCGTCCGCAACTGCGCGAGGTGCTGCCCGCCGAAGACTACATCGTGCCGCTCGGCGAAGCGCGGATCCACCGTGAGGGCACCGACCTCACCATCGTCACCTACGCGGCGATGGTGCACAAGTCTCTCGAGGCCGCGGCTCAGCTGGAGGAGGAAGACGGCCTCTCGGTGGAGGTGCTGGACCTGCGCACGCTTCTACCGCTGGACGAGGACGCGATCGTGCGTAGCGTGAAGAAGACCAACCGTCTGCTGATCGTGCACGAAGATACCCGCACCGGCGGGATCGCGGGCGAGATCGCCATGCGGGTGAGTGAAAAGGCATTCGAGTGGCTGGACGCTCCGATCCTCCGCGTGACCGCTCTGGATGCCCCGGTCCCCTACTCGCCGCCCCTCGAGGATTACTTCCTCCCGCAAACGGAGGACGTGGTGAAGGCCGCCCGTTACCTGGCGGCTTATTGAAAGTAGGACGCGATGTTGGATGTCCGATGATGTTTATTGAACGGTCGATGGGAAGAAAGGCTTGGTTGAAGCCGACCGTCCCGTTCTCTGAACATATTCATCATCCGTCATTCAAAAGTCATCATTCAACATTTACTTGATCTTATCATGGCCCGTGTAGAAGTGCCGATGCCGCAGATGGGTGAGTCCATCGCCGAGGGTACCGTGTCCGTCTGGCTGAAGAAGGTCGGCGACGCCGTCGCGCGCGACGAGCCGATCATGGAGATCTCCACCGACAAGGTCGACGCCGAGATCCCCTCGCCCACTGCCGGCGTGCTGGCGGAGATCGTAGTGCAGGAAGGGCAGACGGTGGAGGTCGGCACGATCGTGGCCTACATCGAGACGGAGGTGGGCGCCGTAGCGACGCCCTCCGCGACGTCGACACCCGCACCGGCCGCGGGGACTCCCGAAGAGGAGCCGGCCACGCCGATCCGCGGGGAATCGCAGCCCAGCGCGCAGCGCGACGCCGAAAACGGAGGCGCCGTGCGGGTTGCCGGCGGCGAAGAAACGGCTGAGGACCGTCTGCGCATCCGCTCCTCTCCGCTCGTACGGCGTATCGCCGCGGAGCACGGCGTCCGCATCGAGGCACTCCAGGGGAGCGGCCGCTCGGGGCGGGTGACCAAGAGCGACATCCTCCGGCACGTCGAAGAGCAGGAGCACGCACCGGCCGCCGCCGGCGGCACGGGCGACGGCCGCTCTGCCGCCGCGGCTCCGGCCCAAACCGCGGGTGGGGGAGGAGACTTCTCGTGGAACGAATTCTACACCCACGTAGAGCACCCGCGCGTGCAGGTAGGGCCGAACGACCGCGTGGAGCCGATGAACCGCATGACATCGATCATTGCGGAACACATGGTGATCTCCCAGCGCATTTCGCCCCACGTGCACTCGTACTTCGAGGTCGACTACTCGCGGATCGACCAGGTTCGTGCGAAGAACCGGCGGATGTGGGAGGAGCAGGGGGTCAAGGTGACCTATACGGCGTTCATCGCGAAGGCCGTCGCACAGGCGCTGCGCGAGTTCCCGAAGATCAATGCCACCGTCTCCGGCACCGACGTGGTCTACCGCGCCGAGGTCAACCTCGGGGTTGCGGTGGCGCTCGACAATGGGCTGATCGTCCCCGTCGTGCGGAACGCCGACGATCTGTCGCTCGTCGGTCTCTCGCGGCGGATCAACGATCTGGCTACCCGCGCGCGCAGCAAAAAGCTGTCGCCGGACGAGGTTCAGGGTGGCACCTTCACGCTCACCAATCCGGGAATCTTCGGCACCGTGATCGGCTTCCCGATCATCAACCAGCCGCAGGTCGCGATCATGGGGGTCGGGGGGGTGGAGAAGCGCCCGGCGGTGGTGACGGACGAGTACGGCAATGATGCGATCGTCGCCCGCAAACGGGGCTATCTCTCTCTGGGCTACGACCATCGGCTCGTGAATGGCGCCGATGGAGATCAGTTCCTCGCCCGCGTCAAGGAGATCATGCAGAGCTTCCCCGACACCGGGGCATGATCTGTAGAACCGTCTCGCTCGTGCCGTGACAGGAGCAGGCGTGCTGGTTTTCGGCAGGGGGCGGCCCACGCGCCGCCCCTCGCTTCGTTTCACCCCGTAGCCCACCGGCTTTCTGATGTCTTCCGCACCTCGCCCGCTGGAGGTACGCCGTCTCGGTGCCGTTGGATACGGGGATGCGCTGGCGCTGCAGGCGGAGCTCGTGCGCGAGCGGCGAGCAGGAAACATCCCGGACACCCTGCTCCTCCTCGAGCACCCGCATGTGATCACCCTGGGGAGCGGGGCGCACGAAGAGAACATCCTCTTCACACCGGAAGAGTGCGCCGCGGAGGGGATCGAGATATTCGAGGCGGGGCGCGGAGGCGACGTCACCTACCACGGGCCGGGTCAACTCGTCGGCTACCCTATTCTCGATCTTAAGCCGGACCGATGCGACGTACACGCGTACCTGCGTGACCTGGAGAAGATGCTGATCCTCGTGCTCGCGGATTTCGACCTGGCTGCCCGAAGATTGGACGGCCTCACCGGGGTGTGGGTGGGAGATCTCAAGCTCGCCGCCATCGGCGTGCGTGTCTCGTCCGGATGGATCACCAGCCACGGGTTCGCCCTGAACGTCGGAACCGATCTGCGTTTCTTCGGCTCGATCATCCCGTGTGGGATCCGCGATCACGGTGTCGGCTCGGTCGAGTCCGTGCTCGGGCGCGCGGTGGAGATGGCGGAGGTGCAGAGTTCGGTGGTAGAGCGGTTCTGCGAGCTTTTCGGAGCCTCCACCGCTGCGCTTATTCCGCGGGAGGCGTCCGGGCCGGGTTGAACGGGAAATCGGCAGGCGGCATCGGGAAGAAGTCCAGATAGCGCTCCTTCTCCTGCTCTTCAGCGATCCACGCCTCGAACCGGGAAGGGAGAAGACCATCGCTGCGGATCTGGCGTGATGCAGCCTGGATCGCGAGGTGGTTGGCGTACTCGTTCTGCGGGTGCCCCGCGTGCCCCTTCACCCATCGCCACTGGATCTGGTGACGTCGCGCGGCGGGGAGTAGCTCCTTCCACATCTGCAGGTTTTCCACCTCTCCACCCTTTCGCTGCCACCCGCGGTTCGCCCACCCGTGGATCCACTGTGTCATCGCGTCCACCAGGTAGCGGCTGTCTGTAGTTAAAACCACTCGCGACGAAGTCTTCAGCGCGCTGAGCGAGAGGATCGCGCTCCGGATCGCCATCCGGTTGTTGGTGGTGTCCGGATCCGATGTCCGGAAATCGCGCCGGATCCAGCCGCGATCCGGATGAAAGAACTCCACCAACCCGGCCGCGCCGCCAGGGCGAGCCCTCCCCTTGAACTGGTTTCCGAGGCAACTTTCGTCTGCGTAGATGAATACCAGCGGTTCCGCCACTCGTGGCTCCGTTCCGGAGTTGAAAAGCGGGGAATCTACGTTGCGTTGCCCCGCGCGCCAACCGGGCGAAAGCTACAGCTTGACAGAACCGCGGGGCACGCTAGATTCCCCGCGTCCCCATCCTATGCTGCTCCATATACTTGGCGTTGACCCCCGACTGCTCATCCCGAGGCCATGTGGCTGAACTTGCAATCCTGATGCTGGAAGACGGCCGCGCCTTCCACGGCGAGGCTCATGGCGCTCGTGGTACGGTTTTCGGCGAAGTCGTCTTCAACACCTCTATGACCGGGTATCAGGAGGTGCTCACCGACCCGTCGTACAGCGGGCAGATCGTCACGATGACCTACCCGCTGATCGGTAACTACGGCGTCAACGCGCAGGACGATGAGTCGAACGGTCCGCGGGTCGCCGGGTTCGTTTTCCACGAAGCTCCGCCGATCTACAGCAACTGGAGAGCCGAGGAGTCGCTGGAAGCGTACCTCGAGCGCTCCGGCGTGGTCGCGATCAAGGCGGTGGACACGCGGGCACTCACTCGTCACCTACGCTCTCGCGGCGCCATGCGTGGCGCGATCGCGTCCACAGCAATCGATGCCGAGCGGCTCCTCGAGCAGGTGCGCGAGCAGCCAGCGATGGAAGGGCTGGATCTCGCCTGCGGAGTCTCCACCGAGAAACGGTATGTGGTATCTCCCGTCGGGGAGCGGCGGTTTCGGGTGCTTGCGTATGACTTTGGCGTGAAATCGCACTCGCTGCAGCTCCTGGCCGCGCAGGGCTGCGAGGTTACGGTGCTCCCCGCCACCACCTCTCCCGGGGAGATCCTCGCTGAGCGGCCGGATGGGCTTTTCGTCTCCAACGGTCCGGGCGACCCCGAGGCCGTGGGGCATGCACTCGACTCGATCCGTGCGCTTTCCGAGCGCGACACCCCTGTCTTCGGGATCTGCCTCGGTCATCAGCTGATCGCGCGTGCCTTCGGAGCGACGACCTACAAGCTGCTATACGGACACAGGGGTGGGAATCACCCGGTGCGGCGCCTTTCCGACGGGGCAGTCGAGATCACCGCGCAGAATCACGGGTTCGCGGTGCAGGGCGACCTCACGGGAATTCCCGGAGCTCCCGACCTGACGGTAACGCACATGAACCTGAACGACGGTACGGTGGAAGGTGTGGAGCACCGCGAGCGGCCCGTCTTCAGCGTTCAGTATCATCCGGAAGCGGCGCCCGGTCCGCACGACTCGCGCTATCTGTTCGACCGCTTCGTCGCCGAAATGGATCGCCGCATGGCCGAATCTCCCGCGAATCCTTGACGCAACCGCTGTATCCGGTTATCCTGTCATTCATCTAAGCCGCAGTCCGGCAAATCTTTAGGCCTTCCTTGACGAATCCTCGCAAAAAGCTGCTCGGTAGCGCCGCACTGGGCTCAGCCTCACACGTATCATCTCGGTATCGATCTCCGGATCCGGTGCCGGTGGGGGGCGCTGGTTCGGCGGCGACCGCTTGGCTGCTGCGGGCGATGGTGAGCGACGTGTGCGGGCGGTTCGTTGCGGCCGTCGCGTACGAGCGCTCGCTGCTGGAGGTAGTTCCGGGTGTTGCCGCGTCGGGCCTGACGCAACGACTTCAAGGCGGAGTCGAGCAGTTCCAGGGTCCGCGCCTGCGCTACATGGCGCACTGACCGGGGCATTCCCGCCCCACTCTTTTTTACCCCTGTACGGAGGAAGCATGACCAAAGCGGATCTGGTTCAGCAGGCGGCCGAGGCGATCGGCCCCGGTGTCACCAAAAAGGACTGCGCCCTCGTGGTGGACGCGTTCCTGAACGCGATCAAAGATGCGCTCGCTGAGCACAACAACATCGAAATCCGTGGCTTCGGCACCTTCAAGGTGCGTGAGCGGAAGAGTCGGCTCGCCCGCAATCCACGTACGGGCGATCCGGTCGAAGTGCCGCCGCGCGCGGTCCCGGTCTTCAAGCCGTCGAAGGATCTGCGCACGCTGGTCGAGGAGCGTCCGCTCGGCGTCTGAACCGGCGGAGCCATGTGGGGGAAGGGGCGCGGCGGGACCGCGGCGCCCCGCCCCGCGTCGACCCTGGAAATCCCGCTTCATCAGGAGCCCTCCCGCTTGTACCAAAGGAGGGCGTCGTTTTTGCGTTTGCCGGATATCTCCACCCCCGCGGCCGCTCCTGCCGCTACACAGGGTCCGGAGCTTCTGTTCGTATACCTCGAGGCGGCTGAATGTTGATTCTGGAAGTCGATACGGAGCTATCACCGAAGGATGTGGTTGAGCGGGCACGTGTGTTCTTTTCCACCCAATTCTCACCGTATACCGGGTTTGTGCAGGATTCCAGCGACTCGCATATCCGCTTTCAGACCGATGCCGGGATTCTGAGCATCGGCGTCGGCCGGCGCGGGGAGAAAAATGTGGTGCGCGGGTCCACGTCGCGCCTGCACCACGAGCTTTCGCAGTTCCTCGGCACGCTCGCGCGGCCCGAAGAGGTCCGGCAGAACCTGATCGGGCCCGGCGTCAGCGGCGCGGGCTGATCGCCGGCACCCGCGGCGCGGAGCGAACCGCTCCCGAGGCCCGGGGTAGGAAGTGGGGTTCGTACCTCTTCTCCAGCCCGACCCGGCGATCCGATGACTGTTCGCACGCTGCTGTTCGCGTCCTACCGTGACATTGCCGGCATCGACGAGATCGAAATCGAGCTTCCCACGAATGCGACGTGCGCTGATCTTGTGCAGCAGTTGCGGGATGCCGGGGGACGCTGGAACACACTTCCCCCGATGCCCGTCGTGGCAGTGAACCTGGAGTACGTTCCCCTCGATACGATTCTGCGCAACGGCGACGAGGTCGCGCTGATCCCGCCCGTCGCCGGGGGGTGAGGATGCCCGGTCCCCTCTGCCGCGTCACGCGGGAGCCGCTCGATCCGGCTGCGCTTCTCGGCACCGTCACGTCCTCTGCGGACGGAGCGGTGCTGTTGTTTTGGGGCGTGGTTCGCGACCACAACGACGGACGTGCGGTCTCCCACCTCGAATACGACGCCTACGTCCCGATGGCGGAGGCCAAGCTCTCCGAGATCATGGCGGAGGCGCGCTCCCGGTGGGATGTGGGCCGGATCGCGGTGATTCACCGGATCGGGCGCCTGGAGATCGGTGAGGCGAGTGTGGGAATCGCGGTCGCATCGCCCCACCGGGCGGAGGCGTACGACGCATCACGCTACATCATCGAGGAGCTGAAGCGGCGCGTGCCGATCTGGAAGCGCGAAGGCTACACGCAGGGTGGAGCCGAGTGGCTCGGCGGCGAAACGCCCGAACCCGGGACGAGCAGGGAGCACGCATCATGAGCGGACCCCTCGTCCAACTCTCCGGAACCGGCGCCCGCAACCCGACCGCCAACCCCGCCCGCATCGAGGGTGGGTCCATGTCCAACGCGCCGATGCAGGATGGTTTCGGCCGTACGGTCGAATACCTGCGCATCTCCGTTACCGACAAGTGCAATCTTCGCTGCGTTTACTGCATGCCGGAGGAAGGGCTGCCGTGGCTGAAGCGTGCGCAGCTTCTCTCCTACGAGGAGATTGCCGCCGTCGTTCGGGTGATGGCGGGCATGGGGCTCCGCAAGCTGAGGATCACGGGGGGCGAGCCACTGGTGCGCCGCGACCTGCCGGCGCTGATCCGCCAACTCCGCGCGATCCCCGGTATCACCGACATCGCGCTCTCCACGAATGCCGTGCTCCTCGCCGACCAGGTCGAGGAGCTCCGGGATGCCGGCGTGAATCGCGTCAACGTCTCGCTCGATTCGCTCCGGCCGGAGCGGGTGGACGCGATCTCGCGCCGCGCCGGCTCGGCGGAGGCGATCTTCCGCGGCCTCGCCGCCGCGGAAGCCGCGGGCCTCGCGCCGATCAAGATCAACTGCGTCGTGATGCGCGGCCGCAACGATGACGAAGTCGCGGATTTCGCCCGTATCACGCGAGAGCGTCCGTGGCACGTGCGCTTCATCGAGGTGATGCCCACCGGCGATAATCTCGGCGTATCCGCCGGCGAGTACGTCTCCGCAGACGAGATCCTGCAGAACATCGAGATTTCGGGGGATCTCGTTCCCGTTGCGGGGCCGGCGGGCAACGGCCCCGCGGTCTACTACGCCTTCCCGGATGCACCCGGTACGCTGGGCGTGATCACTCCGATGAGCCATACGTACTGCGGAAGCTGCAACCGGATGCGGCTCACCGCCGACGGCCAGCTCCGCCCCTGCCTGTTCGGCCACGTGCAGACGGACCTCCGAACCCCGTTGCGGCAGGGCTCGCCGCTGGAGCCGCTGATCCGCGAGACGCTGCGCATCAAGCCCGAGCGCCACTGGCTGGAGCAGGGGAGCAGCACCGGGAGCGGTGGGCTCCGTGCCCTCTCGCAGGTGGGCGGGTGAGCGGAGACGTTCCGCAGGTCGCGCTGTACGAGCCGGAGATCCCCGGCAACGCGGGCGGCGTCGCGCGCCTCTGCGGGGCTACCGGGGCTCCGCTCCACCTGATCGGACGGCTCGGGTTCTCCTTCCAACACCCGAAAGCAAAGCGGGCGGCGATGGACTACTGGCACCAGGTCGATCTCCGCCGCCACATCAACTACGCCGATTTCCGCAGCAAGTCCGCGGGCAGAACCGTATGGATGCTTTCTACCCGGGGCGAGCGCTCTTACTGGGATGCGCCGTTCTCCCCGGGTGACGTTCTCCTCTTCGGACCCGAATCGCGCGGCTTGCCCGAGGACCTCGTGGCGGCAGACCCCGAACACACTCTGCGGATCCCGATGCGTGCAGGTGCCCGCAGCCTCAATCTCTCCACCGCGGTCGCCGTGGTTCTCTACGAATCTCTGCGGCAGCTGGCGCGTGCCGCCCCCGAACGCCCTTTTGTTGACACCGGCAAGGCGGGATTCTAAGTTGCCCGCCTGCTCGAAACCGAAGCGCAGAGACGCGATTCACTGTTATTCCCATTTGCGGATCCATGGATAAAATCACGGTAGTAGGCGGCGGGAACGTGGGCGCGACCGCGGCGCAGCGGATCGCGGAGAAAGAGCTTGCGCGCGAGGTGGTGCTGATCGACGTCGTCGAGGGGATTCCTCAGGGGAAGGCGCTCGACCAGTGGCAGTCCGCGTCGATCGAAGGCTTCGACTCACGGGTGATCGGCACCAACGGCTACGAGGAGGCGGCGGGTTCAGGCATCTTCATCGTCACCGCGGGGATCGCACGCAAGCCGGGGATGAGCCGCGACGACCTGCTGCAGACCAACGCGCGCATCGTGCGCGAGGTCTCCGAGAACATCGCACGCGTGGCGCCGGATTCGATCATCATCATGGTCAGCAACCCGCTCGACGTGATGAGTTACGTCGCGATGCAGGCGAGCGGCTTCCCACGTGAGCGGGTGCTCGGCATGGCCGGGGTCCTGGACACGGCCCGCTACCGCGCCTTCATCGCTCTGGAGCTCGACGTATCCGTCGAGGACATCCAGGCGATGGTGCTCGGCGGGCATGGCGACACGATGGTCCCGCTGATCTCCTACACCACCGTTTCGGGAATCCCGGTGACGCAGATGATGGAGCGCAGCCGCCTCGACGAGATCGTGGACCGCACCCGCAAGGGCGGCGCCGAGATCGTGAGCTATCTCAAGACCGGCTCCGCGTACTACGCACCGTCCGCGGCGGCCGTGCAGATGGCCGAAGCGATTGTCAAGGACAAGAAGCGGATCCTCCCCTGTGCCGCGTGGCTGCAGGGCGAGTACGGGATGCGCGACCTGTTCCTCGGAGTGCCGTGCAAGCTGGGGCGCGGCGGGCTGGAGAAGATCATCGAGGTCGAGCTCACCGACGAGGAGCGGGAGGCGCTGGAGCAGTCCGCCGAAGCCGTTCGCGAGCCGATGCGGCTGGTTTGATGTCGCCTGGCGGCCCCATCCTGGGGGCCGCGCTTTTTTCCGAACTTCGACGTTTACACGGAGAACCCGATCATGGCGACGGCAGTCACTGAGGGCACGGGCCGAACATCCGCCAAGCTCCGCAACCGCAATCTCGGAGCGGCGATCCGTTACAAGGGGCGGGAAGGGATGTGGACGTGGATCCTCCACCGGCTCACGGGGCTGGGGATCCTGGCCTTTCTGATCATCCACGTGGTGGAGACCGCGACGGTCATCTACTACCCGGGTATCTACGACACTTTCCTTGACAGCTACAAAACGCCGCTCTTCCGGTTCGCGGAGTTGGCAATCTT
Source organism: Gemmatimonadota bacterium (assembly GCA_013820915.1). Taxonomy (GTDB): domain Bacteria; phylum Gemmatimonadota; class Gemmatimonadetes; order Longimicrobiales; family Longimicrobiaceae; genus JACDHR01. The sequence continues at coordinate 1,861 of JACDHR010000067.1, read as the reverse complement.
TTTCGCGGTCATCTTCCACGCTCTCAATGGGCTGCGCATCGTGGTGCAGGATTTCCGGCCCTTGATGATGCGCAACCAGCGGCAGCTTACATGGGCCGCCGCCGCGGTCACGCTGCTCGCGATGATCCCGATCACGTGGGTGATGGTGGCGCCGCTATTCGGGTGGCGCGCCGAGCCGGGAACGCAGCGTCATGAGGCGCGGTGCGCGGCGCAGCCGAACGCTCCCGCCTGCCTGGATGCCGCGGCCACCCCCGGGGAGGTGCGGCAATGAGGGCGGAGAACGCAACCGGCGCCGCCGTTTCCGGACGGGGGCACGCGCGACGGGGCGGGGGATACGACCGGCCCGCGCTTGGCCGCACCAACTTCGAGGTGTTTTCCTGGTTCTTCATGCGGATCAGCGGCTTGCTGCTGATTTTCCTCGCACTCTACCACCTGGTGTGGTGGAACCTGGTCATCGGGGTGGAGCACCTGGATTCGCAGATCGTGATCGACCGCTGGAACAACCCATTCTGGCGGCTCTTCAATCTCGCGCTCATCGTCTTCGCCATGCTGCACGGGCTGAACGGCGCCCGCTACTCCATCGAGGACTACATCCGTAATCCCGGCGCGCAGGTGGCCGTCAAAGCGGTGGTATACACCATCGTTCTGGGCGCCATGGCGGTCGGCACGTTCGCCCTGCTTACCTTCGATCCGTCCGTGTTCTTCGCAAACCGATGATTCATACGCATACATACGACGCGCTGGTCGTCGGCGGCGGCGGCGCGGGGTTGATGGCCGCCATCTACCTGTCCCGCTCGCCGAACGTGAAGACGGCGGTGATCTCCAAGCTCTACCCGACCCGCTCTCATACAGGCGCGGCGCAGGGCGGGATCGGCGCGGCTCTGGGGAATCACGAGGAGGACAGCCCCGAGTGGCACGCCTTCGACACCGTGAAGGGATCGGACTACCTGGGCGACCAGGACGCGATCGAGGTGATGTGCAATGAGGCGCCCGAGGTCATCATCGAGCTCGAGCACATGGGGCTGCCGTTCTCGCGCACTCCCGAGGGCAGGATCGCGCAGCGGCCCTTCGGCGGCCACTCGCACAACTTCGGGCAGGGCCCGGTGCGCCGATCCTGCTACGCGGCCGACCGCACGGGTCACATGATCCTGCAGACGCTCTACCAGAACTGTATCAAGCAGGGCGCTGACTTCTACGATGAGTACCAGGTGATCGACTTGCTGATCAGCGAGGGTCGCTGTGCCGGGATCGTGGCTTATCACGTGGACTCGGGCGATCTGCACATCTTCCACGCGAAGGCGGTGCTCTTCGCCACCGGCGGCTTCGGCCGTGTCTGGTCGATCAGCTCCAACGCCCACGCGCTGACCGGCGACGGGCCCGCGATCGCGCTGCGGCGCGGTGTGCCGCTGGAGGACATGGAGTTCTATCAGTTCCACCCCACCGGGATCTACCGCCTGGGGATTTTAATCACCGAGGGGGTGCGCGGCGAAGGCGGTGTGCTGCGCAACGACCACGGCGAGCGCTTCATGGAGAAGTACGCGCCCACGATGAAGGACCTCGCCTCGCGAGACGTGGTCGCGCGGTCCATCTATCGGGAGATCCGCGAGGGGCGCGGGATCAACGGGAAGCGCTACGTCTATCTCGACGCGACGCACCTCGGTGCGGAGGTGATCGAGAAGAAGCTCCCCGACATCGCCGACTTCTGCCGTACCTACCTCGGCGTCGACCCCGTCAAGGAGCCGATGCCGATCCAGCCGACCGCGCACTACGCGATGGGCGGAATCCCCACCGATATCAACGGCCGCGTCATTCTTGACGACCGGAACACGGTGATGGAAGGTTTCTATGCCGCGGGCGAGAC
>JACDHR010000066.1 GCA_013820915.1 Gemmatimonadota bacterium | reverse complement strand
GCGCACCCCGGGGCCGCTCGTCGCGGCGGGGCGAGCGGAGCGGGACCCGCTGGTGGTGACCGTCGGCCGCCTCTGGGACGAGGGGAAGGGAGCGCGCGACCTGGCCGCCGTGGCCGGGCGGCTCGCCGGGGTGGGGCGGGTGGTCGTCTCGGGTACCGCGGTTCACCCGGCCGGGGGGGAGGACTTCCCGACCGGCGCTCCGAACCTGGAGTGGGCCGGCGTGCTGAACCCCGCGGATCTCCATGCTCTGCTGGGCAGCGCCGCGGTCTATGTCGCCTGCTCTCGCTACGAGCCGTTCGGGCTGGCGCCGCTGGAGGCCGCGCTCGCGGGGTGCGCGCTCGTGATGAGCGACATTCCAACCTTCCGGGAGCTGTGGGATGGGGCCGCCCTCTTCTATACGCCGGGAGACTCTCTCTCGCTGGCTCGTGCGCTGCGCGGTCTTCTGTGCGACGTCGCGCGCCGTGCCGCGCTCGCGGGCACCGCGCGCGAGCGTGCCCTCGCGCTGTTCCGTCCCGAGCGGATGGCCGCGGAGTACGAAACGATCTATACCGAGCTGCTGGGCAGCACCGCCAGATCACCCGAATTCGACGCCGTATGAGGATCGTGATGTTCGTCCACTCCCTGGTCAGCGATTGGAGCCATGGCAACGCCCATTTCCTGCGCGGCTTGGCGCGCGCTCTGAACGCACGTGGCCATGAGGTGACTGCGTGCGAGCGCTGGCGCAACTGGTCGGCGGACAACCTGGTCGAGGACCACGGACACGCGCCGATCGTGGAGTTCGCACGCCTCTTCCCGGATCTCGACGTGCGGGTATACGGCGCGTGGGACACCATTGTCGACGAGGTGGGCGAGCTGACGCGTGGCGCCGACCTCGTGCTGGTCCACGAGTTCAACGAGCCCGAACTGGTTGGCGCGGTGGGCCAGGTTCGGCGGCGGAGAGGCGATTTCCTCCTCCTCTTCCACGACACCCACCACCGGCCGGTCAGCGCCCCCTGGCAGGTCGCGCGCTTCAACCTCCGCGACTACGACGGTGTGCTGGCCTTCGGCGATTCGCTCGCCGACGTTTACCGACACGATTTCGGAGTGGAGCGAGTCTGGACGTTCCACGAGGCGGCCGACACGAGTGTGTTCCGGCCGCTGGACGTACCCGCGACGGACGACGTGGTGTGGATCGGCAACTGGGGCGACGAGGAACGTTCGCGCGAGATCCGCGAATATCTTATGGACTCTGCGCGGCAGCTGCCGGAGCTGGGCTTCGCCATTCACGGCGTTCGCTATCCGGCCGAGGGGCGGCGCGAGATCGAGACGGCGGGGATCGAGTTCCGCGGCTGGATTGCCAACTACCGGGTGCCGGACGCGTTCGCGCGCGCGAAGATGACGCTCCACATCCCGCGCGGGCCGTACCTGGGCCGGCTCCCCGGCATCCCGACGATCCGCCCGTTCGAGGCGCTGGCTTGCGGGATCCCACTCCTCTCTACGCCGTGGGATGATTGCGAGGGTCTGTTCCGCGTGGGCGAGGACTTCCTGATGGTCCGCTCCCCCGCCGAGATGCGAGAGCAGATGCTTCGCCTCTCGCGAGATGACGAGGCTCGCGCGCGGTTGGCGGAGAGCGGGCTGGAGACGATCCGTAAGCGACACACCTGCGGTCATCGCGCGGAGCAGCTGGAGGGGATCGTCGCGGATCTCGCCGCGCACCGGTAGCGTTTGTATCCTCTCCCACTCTCGACCCGAACGGAACGGCATGACACTGCCTTCTCTGCGCCTGAAGAAGAACGAAGACCGCCGCATCCGCGCGGGGCACCTCTGGGTGTTCAGCAACGAGGTGGACGTGGGCCGCACGCCGCTGACCGGGTTCGAGCCGGGGCAGCCCGTGCAGATCGAGGACAGCGGCGGCCGCGTGCTGGGGAGCGGCTACGTAAATCCGCACTCGCTGATCGCGGCGCGGCTGGTCAACCGCGGTTCCACCCGTCCGCCGGATCGCGCGCTGCTCGATGCGCGCCTGCGCCGTGCGCTCGCGCTGCGCGAGGCGCTCTTCCCCGGCCCCTTCTACCGGCTCGTGTTCGGCGAGGGAGACGGGCTTCCAGGGCTGATCGTAGACCGGTTCGGTGAGGTGCTGGTCGTACAGTTGACGACCGCGGGAATGGAGCGCCTGCGCGACGACGTGGTAGCGGCTCTGGAAGAAGTCGTGCGGCCGGCGGGGATCCTCCTCCGCAACGACAGCTCCGGCCGTGCGCTGGAGGGGTTGGAGAGCTACATCGAGATCGCCACCGGCACGGTGCCGGACCGGGTCGAGATCGAGGAGAACGGCACGCGCTTCTCCGTTCCGCTGCAGACGGGGCAGAAGACGGGCTGGTTCTACGACCATCGCGAGAACCGCGCGCGAATGCAGCGGTACGTACCGGGCAAGCGTGTGCTGGACGTCTTCTCCTACATCGGCGGCTGGGGCGTGCAGGCCGCCGTCGGTGGCGCATCCCATGTGCTCTGCGTGGACGCGTCGGCGCCGGCGCTGGAGGACCTACGCCGGAATGCCGAGCTCAACGATGCCAGCGACCGCGTCGCCACGCTTCATGCCGACGCGTTCGAGGCGCTTCGGGCGCTCAAGGACTCGGGCGAGAGCTTCGACGTCGTGATTCTCGATCCTCCCGCCTTCATCAAGCGGAAAAAAGATTTGAAGCCGGGCGAGCAGGCGTACCGCCGTATCAACCGGCTCGCGATGGACCTGCTCGCCGCCGAGGGGATGCTCGTCTCGGCATCCTGCTCCTTTCACTTCTCTCGCGATTCGCTCCGCGACGCCGTGCTGCGCGCCAGCCGTGCCACGAACCGCGACCTGCAGATCCTGGAGCAGGGGCACCAGGCGCCGGACCACCCGGTGCACCCCGCAATCCCGGAAACGGACTACCTCAAGGTGATCTTCGGACGGGTACATGCGTAGCGCGGCACAAAAGTTGTACATCACAGGATGCGGCCCGTGGATTCTCATCGGAGAGTCCGAGCGCTCCCGGATATGCGCTGTATGATCAGGATCTATCGTTCGCTAATCCGGGACGCGACATGTCATCATAATCCGAGGTGTTTTATGGATATGAGCTACCGTTCCCTTGCTCTTTCCGCCGCGGCCCTGACGGCCCTGGCCACCGCTTCCGCGCTCGATGCGCAGGCCTTCCCCGGCTTCGGCGGCATCGAAGGCCGGGTGGGCATGGTGTCACCCGAGAATGCCAACTTTGGTTTCAGCGCCTCTGCCGATCTGGATCTGGGTTACGTCGGCTCTCCGACGCTGCGCACGATCATCGGCGCCAACTACTTCATCGCGGATGTGGATCGTGCCAACATCACCGGCTCCATGAACGTGATCGGGGGGCGCGTGGGGTTACGCCTGGATCCGCTCGGCGGAGCTCGGCTCTCTCCGTTCCTGATCGCGACGGTCAACGGGCACAACGTAAACGCAGACGTTGATGACGAGCCCTTGCAGGAGACGCTGAGCGGGTTCAACGTCGGTGCCGCTCTGGGAGGTGGGATTGGCTATGCGCTCGATGATGCCCACCGCACGGTGGTGACGCTGGAGGGAAGACGGGTCTTCATCAACAACATCGGGCACTGGGGTGCGGAGATCGGAGTGCGGATCGTTCCGCGCGGCCGTGACGCCTATCGGCCCGTCATCCGCTACCGGGACCCGTACCTGCGTGGAGAAGACGTCCGTACGGCTGCGGAGATCGAGCGTGTGCGCGCCGAGCGCGAGCGGTTGGAAGCCGAGCGGATCCGTACCGACCAGACGCGGATGACCGAGCAGGAGCGGCTTCGTGCCGAGCAGGAGCGTATGGCGCGGATGACAGACGAGGAGCGGGCACGCGCCCAGCGCGAAGCCGCGGAGCAGCGCGCGCGCGCGGATACGCTGGAGGAGCAGCGGCGGCAGGAGGCCGAGGCTCGCGCGGCGGCCGAGCAGGAGGCGCAGCGCGCACGAGCCGAAGCCGAAGCGGCCGAGCGCAGGGTGCGTGAAGTGGAGGAGCGGCTCTACCAGTCGCTACTGGACCTGGACCGCCTGCTCACCAACATCACCGAGATTCGGGAGACGGAGCGTGGGCTCAGCATCGTGCTCGGGCAGGGGCTCTTCGCAGTGGGGCAGCACACGCTCTCTCCGCGGGCCCGCGACGAGGTCGGACGAATCGCGGCGGTACTTGCGCAGTATCCGGACCGCCGCATCGCCGTGGAGGGACACACCGATCTCACCGGCTCCGAGGCGCTCAACCAGCGGCTCTCGGAGCAGCGTGCCTCGTCGGTCCATGCCGCGCTCATCGCCAACGGAATCGACCCCGCGCGGGTGGAGATGAGCGGCTACGGTCAGAACCGGCCCATCGCGGACAATGCGACGGCGGCGGGTCGGGCACAGAACCGGCGCGTGGAGATCGTGATTATCGGTGCGCAGCGCCCCGCGGCGACGGTCACTCAGGAGTAGAACGCGCGAGTTAGAAGAATCTGGAAGAGCGGACAGAACAGGGGCAGCCGTATACGCGGCTGCCCCTGTCCGCGTATCGAGCGTGGGATCGAAGTCAGAACGCAGGCCCTGACCCACCGGCTCCGCCTCCGTTTCCCTCCTCCGGTGCCCGCGACGGCAGCATCAGCGAAAAGCTGCTTCCCCGGCCGGGCTCGCTCTCTACCTCGATACGGCCTCCCAGAAGCTCCGCGTAGCGGCCGGACAGGTAGAGCCCGAGGCCCGTCCCACCGTGCCGCCTGGAGAGGCCGCTCTCAAGCTGCTCGAATGGACGAAACAGGCGTGCCTGATCGTGCTGCGGGATCCCGGGACCGGTATCCGCGACCCGCAGCACGAATGCCATATCAGGTTTGCCTCCGTCGTGCGAGCCTCCGCCATGGCGGGCGTGCTCCAGCGAGATGCGGACCTCTCCCGATTCGGTAAATTTCACGGCGTTGCCGGCAAGATTAATCAGGATCTGGCGGACCTTGTCTGCATCGGTATGCACACGCATGGAACTCGTGCAAAGCTCTACTTCCAGCACAAGATCTTTCTGTGTCGCAAGTGGCTCGATCACTGTGGCGACCTCATCGATCAGCGCACAGAGATCTACCTCGCTGATCGCCAGATCGACGCGACCCGCTTCCACACGCGCGAACGAGAGTACCTCCTCGATCAGCCCCCGCAGGTGGCGCGTGGCCGTCTCGATGCGTTTCATTGCCGCCCGCTGTTCGGTAGTGACCGGCCCGTGGATCTCCATCTCCAGAAGCTGCAGGTGCCCAAGCACCGCGTTGAGCGGGGTGCGGAGTTCATGGCTCATCGCGGCGATGAAGTCCGATTTTGCCTGCGAGGCCGCCTGCGCGGCTTCGATCAGGCGCGCATTCTCCACGGCGATGGCGGCGTTCCTCGCGAGCCGTTCCAGGAGCTGTAGATCTTCGGCGGTGAATGGCGGGTGCTCACTGCTCCGCACCGCGGTGAGCGCGCCCAACGGTCCGGAGCGCCCCACCAGTGGCGCGCAGATGATGGAGCCGATCCCCTGCAGCTCGATCCCCGCGCGATATAGATGTGTATCGGCACTCACATCCGTGATTCTCGCCGGATGTCCGCTACGCACTACCTGCCCGATCAGCGACCCTTCGAGTGGGATTTCCCGGTTCGCCGTGGCGGAAAGCAGGCCCGGGCTGTACTCGACGGCGTGAAGTGTGTCCTGCTCCGGGTTGAGGAGCGCGATTCCGCACCCGTCGGGTTCCACCAGGCGCAGCGTGGCATCGACGACCTGGCGGAGCAGCTCTTCGCTCTTCAGCGTGGAGGCCAGGGAGCGGGCGATCTCGCTCAGCTCCTCCAACTCCTCCGCGCGGCCGGCGAGCGCATCGGCCATTTCGTCGAAACCGCGGCCGAGCTCCAGAATCTCGCTCGGCACGCTGGCCGGCAGATCCCGTACCCTTGCCTGCCGGTCCCCCGCAGCGAGGGACGCGGCGGCCCAGCGCAGCCGCAGCAGCGGCGCGGCGAGCCACGCCGCGAGGAAGCTGCTGAAGACGGCCGCGGCAGCGACCAGCGCGACAAGGAGCGCCAGGAGCCGGGCGTACGGAGCGGCGACCGCCGTTGCGATGAACTCGAAGGGGTGTTCCGCCCATACCGACCACCCCAGCGACGGGATCGGCGCATACCCGATCAGGAGCTGCGACGCCACCGCCGCGGCGGATACGGGGGACGACGCCGGTCGGTACACCATTGTGCCCGGACCGGGGTCGGCGCGGATCTCCGCGAAAGCTCCGTCCGTGGCGACCTGCCGGACCGCTTCGCCGGGTCGGTACCGCATGCGCGTATCGTAGACTATGGCACCCCATGAATCGATCGCCCGCATCCGCTCCGCCTGCGCGGTTGCGGCTACGGGCGGCGGGAATGAATTCAGATCGATCGCGCCCAGCACATAGCCCGCGAAGGTATCCGCCACGATGATCGGGTGTGCAATGGCCAGCATCGGGAGATCCGTTCCGCCCCGGCCGGCAAACACCTCGGAGATGACGATGGTACGGGTTTCCCGTAGCTGCCGGTAATATGCGCGATCGCTGAAATCCAGCCCGATCAGGCTCTCCCCCCGGCGGCCTTCCGACGGCTGAAATGCTATAGCGGTACCGCGCGAATCGCCGATGTACATGTTCAGGAAGCCGGAGAACTGCGCGTGCTCCACCGCCAGCAGCCGCTGCAGCCGCGCCTGGCTGAGGTCGCCGGTGGTCCCCACCGCCTGCGCCACCGTGCGTACGGCCTGCTGGTGGAAGAGCATGTACTGTTCGAGCTTGGATGCGTAGGCTTTGGCGGCGAACTCCACCCGGTCCGTTGCCAGCTCTACGCTGCGGTCCCACTCTCTGCGTCCCGCCCACACGCCGAAGACCAGCGCCGGGATGATCGAGGCGACCAGCATCAGCACGGCCAGTGCGGTGCGCAGCCGCGGCGCGTCCGGGAGGCGGAGGGTGCGCCGCACCAGGGGCGTCAGGAGAAGCGCTTCTACGATAACGGTATTGACCAGCCCATTCAGCGGCTGCTTCAGCGCGATAATCCTGAGTGTGGCTCCCTCGATCCCCAGAATCCCCCGGTAGGTGAGGAGCAGCAGCGGGGTGCCTACCAGGATCCAGAACAACGCGTCCGCGGTGAGCGGCCGCCGATTCCCGCGGGTGAACAGATAGCCGACGACGAGCGCCTCGAGGCTGAAGATCAGCCAGGCCCACGGATGATCCCACAGCCAGATGGTGCGGCTGGAAGCGATCGCCGCTGCCAGCACGCCCGGCCCCGGCCCCAGGGCGATGGCTGCCAGCAGGTACGCCACGCTCCCGAACAGCCAATCGATCCCCGGCGTGAGGGCGATCGGATAGGCGTTCAGCAGGAGACCGAGCACGCCGAGTAGCGCCCCCGCGCCCCAGCGGTGGCGCCGAACGAGGCTGGATGGAGACGTTCTCACCGCGGGTGCCTCTACCCCGCCCTGCGCGTCTTCCGACGCAGAAAGTCGCGCATGATGTACTGCCCGAGCGTCATCGTGGAGGTGAAGTACGCTTTCCCGCGCGCGATCTCCGAGACGCGGTTGACGAATGCGACGAGGTGTGGGTCGCGCGCCAGCATGAAGGTATTGATCAGGATCCCGGCCTTGCGGCAGGCGGCGACCTCCTGAAAGGTCTCTCGCAGCACGCGCGCGTCCAGCCCCATGGAGTTCTTGTAGACCTCGCCGCTCGGCAGCGTGATCGCCGAGGGCTTGCCGTCGGTGATCATCACGATCTGGCGCATGTCCTTGTTCTGCGCTAGCAGGAGCCGCCTCGCGACTTTGAGACCCTCCGCCGTATTGGTGTGGAACGGCCCGACCTGCGCGTGCGCGATCTGCGAGAGCGGGATCTGCTCCGCGCGGTCGCCGAAGAGAACCACGCGCAGCGTATCGCCGGGGAACTGGGTGCGGATCAGGTGGGTGAGCGCGAGCGCGACCTTCTTGGCCGGCGTGAAGCGGTCCTCGCCGTAGAGGATCATGGAGTGGCTGGTATCCAGCAGCAGTACCGTCGCGCAGCTCGATCGGTACTCGGACTGATGGACGTGCAGATCGCCGTAGTCGAGCAACAGCGTGCCGTCGTCGCTCATCCCCTCGCGCGCGAGCGCGCTCGCCAGCGTGCGGGGGATATCCAGGTTGAGGGTATCGCCGAACTCGTATGGGCGGCTCGCGGCCTCGGCCTCGACGCCGGTGGCAAGGTGCGGCGTGTCGTGTGAGCCGAAGCCCGCCTTCCCCATCGCGCCCAGCAGGTCGCGGAGCGTGCGGTAGCCCAGGAAGTCGATCCCCTTCCCGGTCAGGCTGAATTCCACCTGCCGTGCGGCGGCGCGCGCGTCGTCTATGTGCCCGTCGCCTGAACCCTCGCCCATCTCCTCGTAGCCGCCCGGCATCATCGGGGTCTCGGAAACGTTGAGGTATCCCTCTTCCACCAGGCGCTCGACCAGGCGGTCCAGCAGCTCGGCGATCTCGCGACGGACGTCCTCGTCGCCCTCGCCCTCGCCGCGCATCTCGCGGAGCATCTCGGGCGTGAGCTGGCCGCTTTCGATGAGCGCGCGGAGCAGGGCTTCCTTGAGCGCGTCCATGGAGCGGTCCGCGTCGTCGAAGTCACCCCAGTACGGGTGGTGGTGCGGTCCGCCGGCGAAACCGCTCTGCAGCAGGAAGTCCGAGAGGTGATCGAGCAGCGCCTGCAGGTTGAGTGCGTCCGCCTTCTGTCCCTGAAACCGGGTATAGTTCGTGAAGCGCATGGTACCGCCATGGATTAGGGTGCCGGGCTACGGCTCGCACGCTTCGGGCCACCTACCCCGGTGGCGAAGGCCAAATCCCGGGCATACATTAGCTGCTCGCAACCCCTGTACAACAGAGAAGGCAGTTCTGACCGACCTGGATACGAGCGGCACGGCACCCGCTCCCGTACGAGAGGCGCCGCCACGCGGCTCGCTAGCACCCGACCGGGGGCCGCCGACCCAACTCCCCGACGCTCCCGGCCGCCCGCCCGCCGCGCCGCTCGCGGCGGGCGCGTTTGCTGCGCTCCGCCACCGCAACTTCCGCCTCTTCTGGTTCGGCCAGCTCTTCTCGCTGACCGGCACCTGGATGCAGTCTACCGCACAGGGCTGGCTGGTGCTGGAGCTGACGAATTCCGAGCTGCTGCTCGGGCTGGTCACAGCCGCGTCCTCGCTCCCCGTGCTCCTCTTCACGCTCTACGCGGGCGTGGTGGCGGACCGGATGGAGAAGCGCCGTATCATCCTCGCGGCGCAGGGCGCGGCGCTCGTCTTCGCCCTGGCACTGGGGCTTCTCACCGGTACGGGCCACATCACGCTCGGGTGGATCCTGCTCCTGGTGCTGCTGTTCGGTACGGCCAACGCCTTCGAGGTGCCTACCCGACAGTCGTTCTTCGTCGACCTGGTGGGGAAGGAGGATCTCACCAACGCGATCGCGCTCAACTCGGCGGCGTTCAACCTCACGCGCGTGATCGGCCCCGCGGTGGCCGGTGTGTTGATCGGCACCGTGGGGATCGCCGCGGCGTTCTTTCTCAACGCGCTCTCCTATCTGGGCGTGATCGGCGGGCTCCTGCTCATCCGGCTGCCGAAGTTCCGGCCGCCGCCCCGCACACAGTCGACCGTGGAGAACCTGCGCGAAGGCTTCGCCTGGATCCGCGGCAACCGTCTGCCGAAAACGCTGGTGGGGCTGATCGCCGCCTTCTCGATCCTCGCCTTCCCCTACGCCATGCTCCTGCCCGTCTTCGCGCGCGACGTGCTGGGCGTGGGGGCGCCGGGGCTCGGGGCGCTGCTCTCCGCCACGGGTGCCGGTGCGCTCGCCGGCGGAATCGCCCTGGCGGTGATCGGCGACCGCGTCCGCCGCGGCCCGCTGCTGCTCGTCTCCTCCCTCTCGTTCACCAGCCTCCTCGTCGCGTTTGCGTTCTCGCGATCGTTCACGCTCTCGCTGGTGCTGCTCGCGGCTGCGGGGTTCACGATGATCCTGAACAACGCCACGACCAACGCGCTCCTGCAGTCGTTGGTGCCGGATGCGCTGCGCGGCCGCGTGATGAGCGTGTACGTGTTCATGTTCCTGGGGATGACCCCGGTCGGATCGTTGCAGGCCGGCGCGGTGGCGCGGTGGCTGGGTGCGCCGGTGGCGCTCGCCGGCGGTGGGGTGGTCCTGCTGCTCGTGATCCTGATCGTCTGGTGGCGGGTGCCGGAGCTGAGGGAGGTGAGGTGAGGGGATGATCAAAATCGCCGCAGTGGGAGGAGAGATCCGGGCCGCGCTCCTCGCCTGGTACGACGCGCACCGCCGCGATCTGCCCTGGCGCGCCGCCGCGGCCGAGACGCCCGACCCCTACCGGGTCTGGCTCTCGGAGGTGATGCTGCAGCAGACGCGGGTCGAGACGGTGCGCCCCTACTACGAGCGCTGGCTGGAGCGCTTCCCCACGCTGGAGTCGCTGGCGGAAGCACCGCGGGACGAGGTGATGAAGGCGTGGGAGGGGCTGGGCTACTACTCGCGGGCCCGCAACTTCCACCGCGCGGTTCGCGAGGTGGCGGAGTCCTACGGAGGTACGGTGCCGAGCGAGCCGGAGGCGTTCCGCGCGCTGCCCGGCGTGGGGCGCTACACGGCTGGCGCGGTAATGTCCATCGCGTACGGGAGAGAGGCGCCGCTGGTAGACGGGAACGTGCGCCGCGTCTTCGCCCGCTGGATGGACGCGCCCGACCCGCGGGACGCAGAGTTGTGGAGCCTCGCCGGGGCGCTGGTTCCGGGGCCCAGACCCGGCGATCTGAACCAGGCGCTGATGGAGCTGGGCGCAACCGTCTGCACTCCGCGCTCCCCCCGGTGCGGCGCGTGTCCGGTGGCGCAGTGGTGTGCGGCCCGCGCGGCCGGCACGCAGGAGCAGCGGCCCGCTCGCAGAGTCGCGAAACCGCTGCCGCACGAGGACACGGCGGTGGCGGTGGTCCGGCACGCGAGTCGTTTGCTTCTGGTGCGCCGCCGGCCGGGCGTGCGGCTGGGCGGAATGTGGGGGTTCCCCGGCGCGGTGCGCCGGCCGGACGAGGCCGTGGGTGCGGCGGCGGCGCGGGCGGTGCACGAGGGGGTAGGGCTCGACGTTCAGACCATGGACCCGCTCGGTGTGGTGGAGCACACCTTCACCCATGTGCGCGTCACCTACCGCGCCATCTGGTGCGAGGTGCAGGGCGGCGAGCCGGCCGCGCTCGGGTACGATGCTTGGGTGTGGGCGGCGCGGGACGAGCTGGACAGGTACGCGCTTCCGTCCGCGCAGAAGAAGCTCGCCGCGCTGGCAACCGAGACGTCGCTGTTCTCTCCCTGAGCGGCTACTCCTCGACGGTTACACCTCTCCAGAACGCCACATGGTCGCGGATCTCGCGTGCGGCGTCCTTCGGCTCCGGATAGTACCACGCCGCGTCGGCGTTCCGCTCTCCGCCCACCACCACGTGGTAGTAGCTGGCATCCCCCTTCCACGGGCAGATCGTCCGGGTGTCGCTGGGCTCCAGGTGTTCGCGGTTGAGCGCCGACGCGGGGAAGTACACGTTCCCTTCCACACGCTCCACCTGATCGGACTCTGCCAGTGTCGCCCCCTTCCACGTAGCTCTCGGCATCCTCTTCTCCCGTACGGGTATGCCGGGCGACCCGGCCCGGCTCAGTAGGTGAACTCCACGTCCTTCCGAATCTCCGGCAGTAGGCTGCGGTACACGGGGCACGCGAGCGCTGCCCGCTCCAGGTGAGTGCGCTGCTCGTCGCTGAGGCCGCTCGGCATCCGGATTCGCACCGGGATGGAGTCTACGCGGCGTGGGTCCGAGCGCATGTGCTTCTCCAACGAGAAGCTCGCCCCCGCGAATTCGATGCCTTCCCGCTGCGCCACGATCGCCATGGTGACGACCATGCAGGAGCCCAGCGAGGCAGCGAGCAGGTCGGTGGGGGAGAAGGAGCTTCCGTCGCCCTGGTTGTCCTTCGGCGCGGTGGCGGTGACGGCGGTTCCCGAGGGTCCGTGCGTCAGCTGCATCTTCAGTGGGCCGGTGTACTCGCCCGTGATCTGGACCGCCATGGCGCTCTCCCGTCGGGTGATGTTCGTGGTCTCCGCGGCCGCTCCCGTACGCAGAACCGGGCCGCCCTTTAGAAATACGGGTTCGTGCCCGCGGTGTGGTCGGTGAGGTCGACGATCTCGTGGATCTCGGGCACCGCCTCGCGGACCATGCGCTCGACTCCCTGGCGCAGCGTCGCCGCGGATGCCGCACACCCCTGGCACCCGCCGCTCATGCGCAGGTAGAGCGTTCCCTCGTCCACGTCCACCAGCTCCACGGCTCCGCCGTGCGCGGCGATGCGCGGATTGATCTCCTGCTCCAGCACGTCCTGGATCCGCTGCGCGAGCGGGCCCGAGGGCGTGGCCGCGTCCCCGGCGAGCGAGGCCTGCGCGGCGGGCCGGGCGTTCGGGTCGGTCACTCGGAACCCGCTCTGGCCGTTCTCGTCCACCCAATCCACGGTTGCGCCGCTGAGCAGGTTGGAGGTGTCCAGGTTGAGGAAAACGCGGATGTTGTCCACGTTGATCGCGATTTCGGTCTTCTTCCGGTCCTCCCGCTCCACGAGCGAGATGCTGTACTGGCGCGCGAGCGGACTGTTCGCGGCCGCGTCCAACTCGATGCGCAGCGCGGGGTCTCCGACGACCTCGACATCGACGAACGACTGGATGCGCTCGCGCGCTGCGGGTGTGATATCGATCATGATCTCTTCTTCCGGTCTCGGGTTCGCTCCTCCGTACCCCGTGCTTCAAGATCGGGTTCAGACGGCGTACGGCGTTTGGGCGACGGGATGTAGTAGCACCCCCGGCGTGGCGGGGCAAGGGTGGAGGAAGGACGAAAAAAGGCCACCCGGAGCCGGGTGGCCTCATCGCCGAATCAGCGGATCCCGCCGCTCAGGGTTTTCCGGGCGGGTTCGGGTTGCCCGGCTTGCCCGGCTTGCCCGGATTGTTCGGTTTCCCGGGGTTGCCCTGATTTCCCTTCCCCGGCTTCCCGGCATCCGGCCGCTTCCCCTTCGCCGGCGCGGAGGGCGGGGGGCCGCCCCCCGGCGCTCCCGCGCCTCCCATCTGTTGACCCAACGCTCTTCCGTTGTTGCCCTTTCCGCTCGCATTCGGGGCATCTTTCGGCGGTCCGCGGCGCCTCTGCGCCTCGGCCGCCTGCGCGGGGAGTTGCTGCAGCGCCTCCGGTCCCTGCTGTAGCGCGGCGCGCACCTGCGCCAGCGCCGGATCCTGCGGCTCTCCGAGCCGCACCAGCTGGGTCAGCACGGCGATGGCTACCGCGCGGCGATCCGCCGGAGCGTTCATCGCCAGCGTGCCCAGCACCGCCTCCCGCACACCCGCCTCCAGCGCGTCCGCACCCACGGCGAGCTGAGCCGGGTTGAGCCCCGGTGCGCGCCGCATCACATCGTGCGCGCGGGATACCGAAGCCAGCCGGCCCTCCACGGCCGTGGCGATCCGCGCCTCCGGTACACCCTTGGCACGACCCTCGGCGACCTTGCTCTCGAGCAGGGCGACCGGAAGGTTGGAGGCGCGCGCCTGCTGCATCGCCGCCGCGATTCGCGCCGCCGCGTCCTGCTCCTGTGAGTGCACGACTCCCGGCAGCAGGAGCAGCGCCAGGATGGCGGCCACCGAGCACCACCGGTGCAGCATCTCCATCTCTCTACGTATCAAACGTGGCCTCACGATGTTTCTTCACTGTAACTCCCCTGCTATATAGACGGGGAAGCCGCCCGATGGTCACAAACCGCTACGGCACCACGAGTACGGCCGATGTGCCGCCCATATCGTCATCAACCTGCATCGGCACGGACGCCGGCATGAACCACTGGCCCTCCGCGTTCCGGAACCCATAGCGGTAGACTCCGGGGGCGAGCGTCAGCTTCACCACCCAGAGGTCGCCGCTGCGCCGCATCGCGACGGGTTGCCAACCGCTGAAGTCACCGAGGATCGAGGGAACCGACGGTGCCTCGGCGGTGGGGATCCGGATTGTCATCCGCCCCTCCGCGTCCCGCGTCACCACGGCGGATGCGGAGGGCACCGGAAAGGGCGCGGGCGTCGGCCGGGCGCCGAGTGCGCGGCTCAACCGTACGCTCCAGCTTCGCCGCGGCAGATTCCAGTACAGCGGATGGCGGCTCTCCTGCTGCCACGCCGTCTGGATCTCCCAACGGTCGGTGATCCGCACACCCACTCCCGCGCCGTATGCGGGGATGGGAATCGAGTCGTGGAGCCATCGCCCCGCCGAGCCCCACGCCGTCACGGGTCCGCGCACCGTCTCCGCGCCGATGCCCACGAAGGGGTAATCATCTTCGGGTGCGCGCAGATACTGGGCGTTCCCGACGAGTCGCACACCCGCCATGGGTGCGAGGCTTAGCTGCGCCCCGGTGTGGTGAATGCGGCGCGTGAAGCGCTCGTCCGCGTACTGGTCGGTGTGCTGAAGCAGGCCGGAGCGGAGATCGAGGACTGCGCCTCCCCATCCCACCGCGACGAACGGAAGCGCTTCCAGCGTCGCCCCTCCCCCGTTCACCTCAGCTACCGCGTCGCGGTAGCCGAGAAGGTGAAGCCCCACGTCCGCACCCATCGAGAGCGACGGGCCTCCAAGAATCAGCAGGCGGTGCCCCGCGCCCGCTGCACCCCACGAGATACCGCGGGTGTCCAGTGGGGCACCACCAAAGAGGTACAGCCAGCCGAGTTCTCCTTCCCCACGACGCGCGCCCATCATCAGGCTGCCCGCACCGATCCGCGCCGCAACCGCATCGTACGACGCGTGTCCGGCGGCAAGGTCGAGCG
>JACDHR010000349.1 GCA_013820915.1 Gemmatimonadota bacterium | reverse complement strand
GCAAGGCGATCCAGAGCGCGGCCCTGGCACCGCATCAGGTGGACTACATCAACGCCCACGCCACCGGGACCCCGATCGGCGACATTGCCGAGGCACGCGCCATCCACGCCGTGTTCGGCGATCACGGCGCCCGCGTTCCGATCTCCTCCACGAAGTCGATGATAGGGCACGCGCTCGGCGCAACCGCCGCCATCGAGGCGGTGCTCTGTACGCTGGCGATGCGCGACGGCGTCATGCCGCCCACCATTAACCTGACCGATCCCGACCCGCTCTGTGATCTGAACCACGTCGTGGGCGAAGCCCAGCGGGCCGATCTCGATGTGGTGATGTCCAATTCGTTCGGCTTCGGGGGTGCGAACACCTCGTTGGTTCTGAAACGCTGGAACGGATAAGGGGCGGCCGACAGGCCACCCCTTCCCCACCCTCTCGCCATCCCGCTCATCTGCCGCCGGGATGTATTCCACCTCGATCAGCTGTTGTCGGTCTCGTTCCGCTGCTGGGAGGCGCGCGTCGAGCCACCCTGCGCAACGCGGCTGCTCGCCTGCATTCCCTGCTGCTGCCCGCCACGCTGAGGCTCACCCGGCTCCGAAATGCTGCGCAGCGTGCGCGCCACGTCCCGCTTGCGGTTGGGCTGATCCCCCGACCCCATGTAGTCCACGGCTACGTCGGCCTGCGCGATGATGCCCACCAGGCGATTCTCCCGGTCGGTGATCGGCACCCGGCGCACCTGCTCGCGCTGCATCACGTCCAGGACGTCGCGAATCGAATCGTTCTTGTTACAGGTCTCCACCTCGGTCGTCATCACCTCCGACACCTTGGTCTTCGTGGCGTCCCTGCCCTCAGCCACAGCACGAATCGCGATGTCACGGTCGGTAAGCACACCCTTGAGCCGGCGACCCTCCTGGCTGTCCACCACCGGGATGATGCCGACGTCGAGGTCGCGCATCTTCTTTGCCGCTTCGACCAATGTGGTCTCGGCGGTCACCATCTCCGGATTCTCGGTCATGATCTCCGAGACGCGGATGCGGCTCGGATCGTCCTGCTGCTGGTTGCCCTGACCGCCCCAATTGCCACCATAGCCGCCGCTCCGATCGTCGAGATAATCGGTGTAGCCGCCGTAACCACCCTGGCTGCCGCCGTAGCCACCGCCCTGGCTGCCGCCGTAGCCACCGCCCTGGCCGCCGCCCTGGCTGCCGCCGTAGCCGCCGCTCATGCCGCCGCCCTGGCTGCCGCCCTGGCTACCACCACCATAACTACCGCCACCGTAGCCGCCCATTCCGCCGCGGCCGGCATCGCTGCCGAAGCGCCCGCGCGCTCCACCGCCGAATTCGTTGAAATCGGAGCCGTAGTCACCCGCTCCACCGCCGAGGCCGCGGTTGCGTCCGCCACGACCGCCCATCTCGTTACCGGAGGCGCGATAGCGGTTCCGGTTGAAGTCCTGTCCATAGCGTTCCATAAAATTTGCTCCTCGTTTCGATCGTTGCAAAACATGCCGTTGGACACAGCGCATTCGCCGCGCCCCCCGGCCCATCTCCGGGGGCACTAAGACGATGCAAAATACACACCTTGAACGCAGAGCCGGGCTCCGGC
Organism: Gemmatimonadota bacterium; assembly: GCA_013820915.1. GTDB lineage: Bacteria > Gemmatimonadota > Gemmatimonadetes > Longimicrobiales > Longimicrobiaceae > JACDHR01. The sequence continues at coordinate 2,938 of JACDHR010000349.1, read as the reverse complement.
ACGGCAGAGCCGCGCGCCAGAAGTCCCGCTCAACGGCGAAACGAGTAATCTGTCGGAGATGCCGGGGGCCGAGTGGCGCTGCGGGTGCTGCCTACCGGACACGCCGGAGGGCCGCGACGACGACGAGCCCGATCAGGAAGGTAGCCGCGAAACCGAACCACTGAACGGCGTACGTGAGATGGGAGCCCTCATCGAGCGGAGGAGGAGGAAGCGCGTACGGGAGCTCTCCCGAGGCTGAGCCGGGAAGCTGCTGAACGTAGAAGGGAGCGAGACGATCGGTAGCATAGCTCCGCAGTGCGGCGACGTCGAGGCGCGCGAGCGTGTGGACGCGATGTCCCTCCATATCGAGAGTCGCGGGGACTCCCAGCCCCTCCGCGGGCGGGAAGAGGTTGAGGATCCCCTCCACCTCTACCGGGGCCGTGGCGTGGAATGGGCGGGGGTCCACGGTCGCGGCATCGTCGGAGGGAATCCAGCCGCGGTTGATCAGGACTGCGACATCGCTCCCTTCGACCAGGAGCGGCGCGAGGAGATGCACACCCGGCTGACCCTGGAAGGATCGGCCGCGCAGGATCACCGGCTCCGCAGCGTATGATCCTCGGAGGTGGACACGGCGGTAGAGATAGGACTCGGGCGAGCGCGCAAGGCCCGCGATCGCCGCGGAATCGAGCGTCAGCGGGGGGAGGCCGAGGCCCTCGCTGAGCTGGGTATTCCGGGCGCGACGCTGCTCGAGCCGATCCAGTTGCCAGAACCCCAGCGAGGTACAGACGGCCGCGGCGAGCAGGACGAACGAAATGGCAGCCAGATCGCGCACAGAAGGTCTCACGTGAGAGCCGGGGTGCGGGACAGGCGCGCGGAGCGATGCCCCGGGGGACAGACCACTCTCCACCCCACGATAGTGGGCCGGTTCACCGTCGCCACGGCTCGTCCTCGGCGTCGTCTTCCTCCCATTCCTCTGCCAGCCACCGCTCCTCCGCCTCGCGCGCGGCGTCAAGATCCAGCGGCTCGTCCTCATCGAGCGAAGCGCGCCAGGGCTCGTCTTCCACTTCGCGCGCGCGGTAGTTCCGGCGCCGCGACAGCGCGATGACGCCGGCGATGACCAGGAGGATTGTTAACAACAACCAGAACATAGCATCTCGGGGAAATGGTACGTCTGGAAGATAAACAAATTACCGGAGCGCGGGCAACGCCGGGCACGCTATAAAACAGGAAACACCCGCGGGGGCCGACCGGCCCCCGCGGGTGCGGGTGTTTCGGATCGGCCGAGCAGCTACCGACGCGCGAACACCTGCCGGATGGAGTCGGTCACAAAAACCGTCACCCTGTCGACCAGCATATTGGCCAGATCACCGAACATGGAGGAATCCGATGTGGTGCGCCCCCTCGAAGCGTCCATTCCGTTCATCTCATCCACATCGCGGTCGTACCGCGCCGAGCGGGAGCGGAAGCTCTTTCCCTTTCCGGTGCGTAGGGACTCGATCTCCTCCTCCTGCTCGCGAGCGATGTTCAGAAGCCGCTCCGTGCGCTCCTGCAGCGTCTCCGCACGCCGCTTCCAGTCGGATTCCGGGTCCTTCCAGTCGGAGTCTGGATCATGGGCGTAGCGGGACCGTGTCGTGCTCGGCCGCTGATCGAATCCGACCGCGGCCCCCTGATAACCGAGGGCCGCACGGTAGTCTTCCCCGTCGTCGTCGTGATCGTGGTCGTGGTCGCCGCCGCCGGTCAGAAGACCGGCCAGGAGACCAGCGCCCAGCGCGATCCCCATGCTCGGCCATGGGTTCTCCTTGATGGGAGAGAGCACATCCATGCGGCTCTGGATAGCGGCCTTCTTCCGCACGAGCACGTCCTCGATCTCATCGATGGTCCCGGACATGCGAGCGCGCGTCGCCTCGATGTCGGCGCGGGCAACCTCCGGGTCCTCGTAGTCCGGCACCTCGCCGCCTGCACCAGGCTCTACCGGGCGCACCGGTGCGGAGGGTGGAGGAGGCGCGGCACGTCCCGCCCCTGCTACCGGCGCGGGTGCCCGCGGTGATGATCCGGCGGTGCTGCCCTCGGGGGTAATCTGAATCTCGTCTGCCATTTATGCCTCCCTATCGAAGAAGTCGACCGACCACGAACCCCGTGGCGAATAGCACGGCCAGGGTGCGAAGCGGGCTCTGCCGGGCACTCCGCTCCAGATCCGTCCGCACCTGTTCCCAGTCCGAACTGCGCAGGTACTCTGCGCCGGAGTGCATCCCTCCGGCCACGCGGTGGGCCGCGTCGTCCGCGCGGGGACCCCCGGGCGCGTCCGGTCCGGTCACTCCCTCCAGCCGATTGGCGGCCGCATCGAGCCCGCCAGCCACCCGGTTTTTCGCTCCGGTGCCCATCTCGCTCGCGCGCTCTCCCGCTGCGTCCGCGAGGTTACTGGCGCGCTCCCGCGCCGTACCCGCCAGCTCGGTGACACGGGCCCGAGCGGTATCGACTACGTCTTCCGCTTTCTCGCGGGCACGATGGGCGAGATCCCCGGCCTGGGTCGCGCCCTCGCGCATGCGAGTGGCGAGGCCGGTCTCGAGATCGTCGCCGGTACTCAAGCCCATGCTCTGCAAGACGCGGATGATCCACTCGTAATGGCGCTCCTCATCCAGCGCGTTGCGGTCGATGAGCCGCTTGACGTTGTCCGGCCAGAAAGCAGCACGGGATGCGTAGCCGTCGTATTTGGTGCGAACCTGCAGTTCGTTGGTCCGCCACGCCATCAGGACCCCCTTGTCACCCGCCAGCCCACCCAGGCTCTGGAGCGCTTCCTTCAGAGGGCCGGTGGCGTGTGGCTCGTTGATCGGGATACCGCCCAACTCCGAGATCACCTGGTTCAACTCGCGGATGTGCCGCTCGTGATCGAGCTTGAAACCGGCGATCTGACTGGCGTTGTCACGATCCTGCAGCTTCTCGATCGCGATCTCGTACACGC
>JACDHR010000348.1 GCA_013820915.1 Gemmatimonadota bacterium | reverse complement strand
TCTGGCGGGCGATTTCTCGCTGCCTCGCGGTCTCTCGTGTTGAAGGCTTACATGCTTCGTGCTCTCGGGTTTTTCTTTGCAGTACTGGTCTTGCTCCCTCTCGCGGCGATCGCGCAGAATTCCTCGCCGGCTTCGTCGGCGCAGCACACCGCTTCTCCTCCGGCGGAGGCCATCACACTGCAACCGGGTGACGTGATCCGCGTGCAGATCTGGAGAGAGGAAGATCTGAGCGGCGAGTTCCCGGTCGACGAGTTCGGCATGGTCGTCCTCCCGCTGCTGGGCGAGAAGCAGGTAACCGGCATCGCGATGCGCGAGCTGCGCAACCTGCTGCTCCAGGAGTACAGTGTGCAGCTCCGGAATCCCTCCATCAGCATCACGCCGCTGCGCCGCATCAACATCCTGGGCGAGGTCAACAAGCCCGGGCTGTACGAAGTGGATCCGACGATCAGTCTCGCGGGTGCGGTCGCACTCGCCGGGGGAGCAACTCCGGCGGGCGACCTGAATCGCATCCGCATCCTGCGCAGCGGCGAGATGCTCCGCGAGCGAGTCGGCGCCGCGAACACGCTGCAATCCGCGGACATCCGCTCGGGGGACCAGATCCTGGTCGAGCAGCGTGGATGGTTCGAGCGCAACAGCACCTTTCTGGTCAGCGTGGCGCTGGGTGTGCCGAGCGTGATCCTCGCCGTGATCACCGTGCTCGACCGGAATCGCTGATGCTCTCCTCCATTTCTTCTCGTTGTGTCGATGACCGATAAGCTTGCTCCGATTTCACCCGCGCGCGCGGGTGACCCGATCGCACACACTGGCAACGAGGAGATCGAACTTCGTCGCTTCGGGGATGCGCTGCGCCGCAACCGCTGGGTGGTGCTGGGCACTACCGCCGTGATGGTCGGTGCGGCGGCGCTCTTCGCGGCTCTGCAGAGGCCCGTCTACGAGAGTGAGGCCACCATCCTCATTGCCGAGGAGAGACCGGGGCTCGACATCCTGCGCGGGATGCTTCCCGCTGGGCTCGGAGCCATGGCCGGCCTGAGCGGGAGAAGCGATCTGCAGACCGATGTGCTGGTGCTGCGCAGCCGCCAGGTTGCCGAGGGGGTCGTGGACTCGCTGGGGATGCGGGTCGTCCTGCGGGAGCGGGGCAAGCTCCGTGACGAGTTCCTTCAGGTACTCGAGAGCGGTCGGGGAGCAGGACAGGGAGTCTACCGGCTGCAGCGGAGCAGCGACGGAGCGTACACCCTGCATTTCGAGGAAGGCAAGCGCCCTGCCCAGCTTCCTTCACGGGTGGAGATTGCTGAGCGGTTCCGACTGGATGACCTTACGCTGCGGCTCAATCCTGCCCTGCGCGCCGATCCGCCCGAGCGGCTCCGGTTCGAGATCCTGCCGTTCCGGACTGCGGTCGGGGACGTGCAGAAGAAGCTGCGGGTAGCGAGCTCCGCTCCTGGCGCACAGATCGTGAAGGTGCACTTCCGCAATTCCGATCCGGTGCTGGCGGCCGCAGTCCCCAACGTGGTCGCGGAGAGCTTCCTCCGCTACAAGAGCCGCGTCGGCAGGGCAGAAGCACACAGCACCATCGAGTTCCTCGAGCAGCAGTCCGCCACCTACGAGGCGGAGCTGCGGGCGGCCGAGGCGCGGCTGCAGGGCTTCCGCGAGCAGGCGCAGATCGTCGAGCCCAAGACGCAGGCCACCGAGCAGGTGCGCCGGCTGGCCGAGCTGCAGGCGAATCGGGATGCGCTCCAGATGGAGCGCGAGTCGCTGCGCCGGCTGCTGGGGCGCATCGAGTCTCAACCGGCGGCTCGCCCTTCGGAGCGCTCTCCATACCGCGAGCTGGCCGCCTTTCCTGCCTTCATCACCAATGCGACGGTCCAGAACATTCTCGAGTCGCTGATCCAGCAGGAGAACGAGCGTGCGCGCCTGCTCGTACAGCGCACGCCGCAGAGCATCGACGTGCAGGGGATCGACCAGCGCATCGGCGAGCTCGAGCTGCAGCTCTACCAGCTGGCCCGCAACTACCTCGACGGGCTCGACAACCGGATCGTCTCCCTGGATGGCCAGCTCGCCCGCTTCGCCGGACAGATCGAGCAGGTACCGGCGCGCGAGGTCGAGTTCTTCCGCCTCGGCCGCGAGCAGAAGCTGCTCGAGGAGGTCTATACGCTCATCCAGACGAAGCTCAAGGAGGCGCAGATCCAGGAAGCCTCCGAGCCTGGCAACGTCCGGCTGGTAGACTCCGCGCTGGTACCGGAAAAGCCGGTCTCTCCCCGCCCGCTCCTGTACATGCTCCTGGCGACGGTGGTCGGTCTCATGCTGGGCGCTGGAGGCGTCGTCGTGCGGGAGGTGCTCGACACGCGGGTGCGCACCCGCGAGGATGTGGCGGCGGCGGGGCTGCCGCTCTTCGGAGTGATTCCTCGTTTCCGGCTTCCCGCGCGGGTCAACGGGAATGGCGCGGCGAAGCGGAGCCTTCTGCACCCCGAATCGCGGAAGCTGCTCGCCCGCCCGCTGGTGGCGCGCGAGGACCCGGGCAGTCCCGCGTCGGAGGCGTTTCGCTCCCTGCGTACCAGCCTGCTCCTCTCCGCGGCGGAGGGCCTCCCTCAGGTCCTGGTGGTGACCAGCGCAACCGCCGATGACGGCAAGTCCACCACCGCCGCCAACCTGGCGATCACGCTGGCCCAGCAGGGGACCCGCACGGTGCTGGTGGACGCCGATCTACGCAGGGGAACGCTGCACCAGATCTTCGGGCTGGAGCGCATGCCGGGGCTGGCGGAGTTGCTGGAGGGAGAGGCGGATCTCGAGGATACGCTCCGGCAGGTCTCCGCCGGACCCGCGGGGACACCGCTGGACGTCGTGCTCGCCGGCCAGGCGCCGACGAGTCCTGCCGAAGTGCTGGGATCCGAGGCGATGCGCGCGCTCCTGGACCACCTTCGCGGGCGCTATGGCGCCATCATCCTGGACGCTCCCCCGCTCAACCCGGTGACCGACACCGCGCTGCTGGCGCTGGCCGCCGATGGCGTGCTGCTCGTCGCCCGCTCCGGCGCGACCGACCGGGAGGCGCTGCAGGAAGCGGCGGATCAGGTGCGGCGCCTGCGCGTCCCGCTGAGCGGCGTGGTGCTCAACGACGTCGAGCCAGTCGCCTCGCCCTACTACTCGGGACAGAGCGCCTGAGCAGAGCGAAAGCGGGGCGCCGGAGGATCGTGACGAGTCCTCCGGCGCCCCGCTTTGCTCTCCCCTACTCGCGTTCAGCTACTCCCGGCTCCGCGCGGCAGGGGAAGCGAGGCGACGGGTTGCCTGCCTCGCGAGCCAGCGACCAGCTCGCGGATGAGTAGATCGTACTTCCTCCCCACCGCCTCCTTCGAGTACTCCTCCTCGACGAAGCTGCGCCCCCGCATCCCCGCGGCGGGGAGTTGGTCGCGCTCATGGTACGCCTTGAGCACAGCGTCCGCATACGCACGTGGGTCCTCCGGGGCCACCACCTGCCCGCACTGCGCCTGCTGGATCACCCACTCGAGCTCGGAGCCCGGGTCCGCCGAGACGACAGCCGGGCGCGCCGAGGCGAGGATCGAGTAGATCTTCGAGGGGAAGGTGTCCTGCGTGGTGGTCGCCTTCATCGGGATGGTGCTGATGTCGCTGCTCGCGTTGATCAGCGGCATCAGCTCGCGCGGCTGGTAGCCGAGGAGCTGCACGTTCTTCAGGCCGCGCCGCGCGACCTCGGCCTCGAGCCATGCGCGCCGCGCCCCGTCGCCGGCGATCACGTAGCGGATTGGCAGCTCCGCGTGCGCGCCGGCGGCGAAGAGCAGCGACTCCCAGTCCTGGCTGAGGCCGATGTTCCCGCCGTAGAGCACCACGAAGTCGTCATCCAGCCCATGCTGCGCCGAGAATTCGTTGTGCCGCGGCAGCGGACGGTAGAGCTCGGTATCCACGAAGTTGGGGATCACCATGAGCTGCTCCGCCGCGACCCCACGCGCGCGAATGGTGCGCTGGAAGCTCTCGGAGATCGAGACGACCCGGTCGCTGCGCGCGTAGACGAACTGCTCGACCCCCTGCAGCAGACGAATGAAGGCCGGGTTGCGGATCAGACCCTGGTTGATGGCGAAGTCGGGATAGATCTCCTGCACGTTGTAGACGACGGGGGTGCGGCCCCACAAGCTCAGCATCCAGCCGGCCACCCCGATCGTCAGGGGAGGAGAGGGCGCCAGCACGATGTCGTAGCGCCCGACCAGCGCCGGTCCCGCCACCAGGGATACGACGTGGAAGCGGATGTAATCCAGCATCCGCCGCAGCACCCGATTGCCCTTCATCGGCAGCTTCACGTGCCAGACCGGGATCCCCTCGAGTTCGCTGCGGTAGAGCAGCCCCGGCCACACCGGCCGCAGCGGCTGCCGCGCGAGCGCGCCCGCCTCGAGGTTGTTGTGTGGCGTGGTGGTCAGCACCGTCACCTCGTGGCCCTGCCGCTTGAGCTGGCGGGCCAGGTCGGTCATCAGGTAGGAGGTCGAGTTCGCCTCGGGGGCGAAGACCAGCGAGTGCAACAGGACTCTAGCCATGAATCGCAGCTCCTAGCGCG
>JACDHR010000347.1 GCA_013820915.1 Gemmatimonadota bacterium | reverse complement strand
GTGCAGTCCACCTTCACCACGGGGCTCCTCCCGGGCGAGCACGGCGCGGTGGCGAACGGCTGGTACTTCCGCGACACCGCCGAGGTACGGCTCTGGCAGCAGAGCAACGCGCTGGTAGCCGGTGAAAAGGTGTGGGAGGCGGCCCGCCGCCGTGACCCGTCGTTTACCTGCGCCAAGCTGTTCTGGTGGTACAACATGTACAGCTCGGCGGACGCTTCGGTGACGCCGCGCCCGCTGTACCCGGCGGACGGACGCAAGCTGCCTGACATCTACGCCGAACCGCCCGAGCTGCGCCCCGAGCTGACCGAAAAGCTCGGGCCCTTCCCGCTGTTCAACTTCTGGGGGCCCAAGGCCAACATCCGCTCCAGCCGCTGGATCGCCGACTGCGCGCGCCACGTCTACGACACCCGCCGCCCCACCCTGACGCTGGTCTACCTTCCGCACCTCGACTACGGTCTGCAGCGGCTGGGGCCGGACGATCCGGCCATCGTGGGCGACCTGCGGCAGATCGACGCCATCTGCGGCGAACTGATCGAGCACTTCGAGCGGGACGGCGCCCGGGTGGTGGTCCTGTCCGAGTACGGCATCACCCCGGTGAGCGGCGCGGTGCACATCAACCGGGTCCTGCGCCGGGCCGGGCTGGTGCGGGTCAAGCCGGAGTTGGGGCGGGACACGCTGGACGCTGGCGCCTCCGAGGCATTCGCGGTGGCGGACCACCAGGTGGCCCATGTTTATGTCCGGTTGCCCGAGCGTATCCCCGAAGTCAAGCAGTTGCTCGAAGGAGTAGACGGAATCGAGGCGGTGCTGGACCGGGAAGGGAAGCGCGAGGCGGGGCTGGACCACCCCCGCTCCGGCGAGCTGGTGACCATCGCCGCCGCGGACCGCTGGTTCACCTACTACTTCTGGGAGGACGACGAGCGGGCGCCGGATTACGCCCGCACCGTGGACATCCACCGCAAGCCGGGGTACGACCCGGTGGAGTTGTTCGTCGATCCGGAGCTTCGCGCCCCCACGCTCAAGGTGGGGTGGACGCTGGTCCGCAAGGCGCTCGGTTTCCGCTACCTCATGGACGTGATCCCGCTGGACGCGTCGCTGGTCCGCGGCTCCCACGGGCGCATCACCGACGACGCCGGGGCGGGGCCGCTCTTCATCTCCGGGGAGCCGGAGCTACTCCCAAAGGGACCCGTGGATGCAACCGCGGTCAAGCCGCTCCTGCTGGAGCACCTGTTCGGCGGCTGAGGGTCAGCCGGGCGGCGCCTCCCACCGCTCCCGCACCCAGTCCAGCTCCCGCGCGATGGCGTCGGTCACCGGCTCGCCGCGGAAGCGCTCCGGGAGCACGTCCCAGCTGTACGTTTCCACCTCCAGGTGCGGCGGCACGGGCTCCCGTCGCAGCAGACGGATCAGCTCGCCCAGCCACGGCTGCGTGTTCGCGAATGGCCCTAACCGCTCCCGGAACAGGGGAACATGGAAGTGGATGCGCCACAGGCGCTCGCGTTCCGGCTCCCGCCGGGCGCGGGCGAGCGCGTCGGGGAGGTCCAGATCGCGGAGCAGTCGGCCGTCGGCCGTGCGCTCCACCACCTGGTGCAGGTAGACCGGATCGACGAACGCAGCCAGCGCGTCCAGCCGCGGATCGGCCGGTCCGGAAACGGCGGCTTCCAGCCCCGCGCTGAGCTGCACCTTGGGGACGCGGATCCCCGCCCGGCGGAAGCGCTCCAGGGCCGCCGCCGGCTCCTCCCACTCCACGGCCAGGTGGCACGCGTCCAGGCAGACGCCTAGGTGCTCGCGCAGAAAGGCCTCGCTCGCCCCGTCTGCCATCCCCGTGTGCGCGGCGAGCGACCGGATGGCGCGCGGGGCGAAGAGGTGACGCTCCCAGAAGCCCACCGCGTCCACGCTGGTTTCCAGGTGACAGCAGGGCTCCGGCTCCAGCGCCAGCGCGATCCGCTTCCCCGTTTCCTCCCGGATCCGGTGCAGCGTGGCCGCGTGGCGCACGAGCATCTCCGCCATTCGCGCCTCGTCCGCGTGGCTGGTCACCCGAGGGGCGAACGCTCCAGGAACGGTGCTCACCGTCCCTTCCATCCCGTCCGGAAGGAGCGCCGCGAGCAGCCCCGCCAACCGGTCGGTGTAGCGCAGCCGCTCCGGGTCCAGCCAGTCGGGGAGGTACACGCGTTCCTTGACCGGTTGCCCGTGGAACGGCCCGTAGGGGAAGCCGTTCAGGGTGAAGACGTAGAGCCCGTGCGCATCCAGGAGCGCGCGGAACGCGTCCAGCTCGCCCCGCCGCGCGAGCGCGTCCGCCGCCGCCGCCGACAGCCGGAGCCCCACCCCGAAGGGGCGGTCGGGGGCGACGCTCCGCTTCACCGCGGTCGCGTAGCGCTCTACGTTGTCGCGCACCTCGGGCCAGTTTTCCCCGGGGTGGATGTTGGTGCAGTAGGTCAGGTGAGGTCCGCCCGGGGCGCCGAGCTTCACCGGGACACGTCGCGGTGGCGCAGCCACTCGATGGACTGGCGCATGGCGCTTTCGTCAATGTCGTGCGCCTCGAAGCCGTCGCCGATCCCCCGCAGCAGCGTAACCGTCAGCTCCCCGCCCAGGTGCTCCCGGAACTCGGCGAGGCCGTCCAGCAGCTCCGGGCGGTCCAGGGCCTCGTCCCACAGCCGGAGGCCGAGCCGCTCCAGCAGCTCCAGCGCCCCGTCCCGGTCGGCTTCGCTCAGGAATCCCTGCCGAGCGGAGTACACGGTGTCCAGCGCGATCCCGATCGCAACCGCTTCGCCGTGGCGCAGCCGGCTGCGGGTCAGCGACTCCAGCTTGTGGGCCGCCCAGTGACCGAAGTCGAGCGGCCGCGTGCTCCCGAACTCGAACGGGTCGCCGGAGGTGGCGATGTGCTCCAGGTGGATCTCCGCCGAGCGGCGGACCATGTACGCCGTCGCCCCGGGCCGGAAGGCGCGCAGATCGTCTGCGTGCTCGGCGAGCCAGCGAAAGAACGCCGGGTCCCGGATCAGCGCCACCTTGACCGCCTCGGAAAGCCCCGCGCGGCGGTCGCGCTCGCCCAGGGTATCGAGGAGGCGGATATCGTTGATGACCGCGAAGGGGGGCGCGAAAGTCCCGACGAAGTTCTTTTTTCCGAAAGCGTTCACGCCGTTCTTGACGCCTACCGCCGAGTCGTTCTGCGACAGGGTGGTGGTGGGGATGCGCACCAGCCGCACCCCCCGGTGTGCCGTCGCCGCGGCGTAACCCACGGCGTCCTGCAGCGCCCCGCCGCCGACGCACACCACGCACGACTGCCGATCGATGCCGTAGCGATTCACCCACTCGCGCACCCGCCCAGGAACGGCGGGGTCGTTCTTGAGCGCTTCCCCCCCGCCGGGGAGGATGTGGACCGCCACCAGCTCCAGCCGGTCCCGGTGAAAGTCGGCGTAGCGCTCCGCGTCGCGGAGCAGCGCCGGCCACGCCTCGGCGACGTTCCCCTCCACCACCAGGAGCAGCCGGTGCCTGCGAGCGGGCTCCTTGCGGGCGATCGCGGCGGCAAGGTCCGGGTTTGCCGGGGCGAACACGTCCGCGGTGAAGTACACCGGGTAATCGTAGGAGACGGTGATGGTCTGCAGCCACACATCCTCCTTCGCTTCCGCGCCGGAGGGTTCCGTTGCGCGCGATGGGCGCATCCCCATACCCCTGTCTTTTCGTGTGCCGTGCCGCACCACCTCGTTCGCCATGCGCGCCCCGGCTCCATGGTTAGAAGTGTTAGGTAGCGACGGACGTGCTACCCGGTGGAGCGGCAGCGCAATACACGTACCAGCCGGGGGATCGCCGCCGCACCCGGGAACGGCTCTTGCCGCCGGATCCGTTGCCGACCTCGTTCCGCACCCTTGCGGCAAAGTGATCCTCCCGGGCGATCCGAATGACTGAACCGTTCCCCAGCCCTCTGCTCCCCTGGCTCCGCCTGGTGCGCGCGCCGGCCGTCTTTTCCGCGCTAGGAGACCCGCTGGCGGGGATGTTGATCGCCCGCGGCGACCTTCCGCCGAAACCGGCTGCACGGACAGCCGCCGCGGCCGCGGCGCTGTACCTGGCGGGGATGGCGCTCAACGACGTCGCCGACCGAGCGGAGGACGCCCGCGAGCGGCCGGAGCGGCCGATCCCCGGCGGTGCGATTTCCGTCGGGGGAGCCGTGATGCTGGGGGGTGCCCTCCTCGCGGCGGGGGTGCTCGCCGCCCGGAGCGCGGGGGCGGGGAGGACGGGGAGGGCGCTCGCGGCGGCGATCGTCGCCTACGACTTCGCCCTGAAGCGCTACGCGTACACGGGACCGGTGGCGATGGGTGCGTGCCGCGCCCTGTCGCTCCTGCTCGGCGCGGAGGCGGCGGGCGGAAGACGCGGGATGCGAAAGGCGGCGGGCGCGGCGGCGCTCCTGGGCGTATATGTCGCCGGGATCACCGTGCTCGCCCGCGGTGAAACCGGTGAGAGCGCGCTGCGGACCGGGGCGGTGGGGATCGCATTCGCCGGGGCGGCGCTGCTCGGTGCTCTCGGGCGCGGTCGGTCCCGGGCGCTTCCCTGGGTCGCGGCCGCCGCCGCGGTCGCGGGA
>JACDHR010000065.1 GCA_013820915.1 Gemmatimonadota bacterium | reverse complement strand
CACTGCACGCCCTGAGTGATGAAAGCGGCGCCTGCCGCTCGCTGCGACGCGCCGTCCGCCTCGATCCCGAGTTCCACGAGGCGCGGATCTACCTCTCCCACATCCTCTACGAACGGGGTGACCACCTTGGCGCGCTCCGCGAGCTGAACCGCGTGCCGCCCGCCGAGCACTGGGACTCGCTCTCGCTCTGGCGCGTGATCGATCTGAAAGGATCGATCGAGGGGGTGAAGGCGAAGGACCCCGCCCTGGCACCCTGGCATGAGCGGCTCGCGGAGCTGGAGACGGAGCCGGACGCGATCGACCATCTGCTCGCGGAGGTGGAGATGGCGTTCGCAGAGGGCGTCGAGGACGTGTGCTCGGAGCACGAATCCACGGTAGGCTCGGTCGGTTCCGGGGGTGGGCAGTCCTCCGGATCGTCGGCACTCCAGACCGGTGAAGAGTGGCGTGCCGCCGCGGTTCACCGGGTGCGCACGCGAGAGGGCGAGGTGTTCGTCGGCACCTGGGAGCAGATCGTCACCTGCATGCGTGACGTCTCCGCGGACGCGGCCGAGCCGATCTCCACCTTCATGCGCCGCGCTGCGCAGCGGGTGCGGCGGCTCACGGGATGCGTGCTTCCGTGCAACGATGCCGAGACCTTTCTCCGCGCCAGTGCCGGCATTGGGCTGTTGCAGATCGAAGTGTAATCACCATTCCTCGCCGTCGGCTTCAACTTCCCTCTTCATATGAGTGAACTCCAAGGTTCCGCGCTGCGCACCCTCCACGCGGCACGTGACGCGGTCGTGCTGCTGCGGGCCGGCTCTGCGGAGCCGAACGCCATGCATGCGGCCTTCCTGCGCGTCTGCGATGCGGCCGAGGCCACCCTGCGCCGCCTGATGCGCGACGACCCGGGCCTCCCGATGGAGCTTCGTCTTCAGGCTCTCGCGCCCGAGGAGCTGACTGCGGAGGAAGTGGTTGCGGGGCTGAGGCGGCGCGATCGGATCTCGCTCGAGATGGCCGCATCCTATCACGATCTGCTCACCGCCAGACGGCGGATCGAGGGGGGAGCGGAGGTTCGGCACGACGACGCCGAGCTCGCGGTGCGGGTCGTCGAGCGTCTGGAGCGGGAGGCGACGAGCGCGCCGCAGCCGCGCCGCGAGGATAGCCCGGCAGTCGCGCACGCGGAGGACGCCGTAGGCCACCGCAGCCTGGTCGGGCGGTCGGTGACGCGCCCATCGTGGGTCTGGGGCGCCGCGGCGGTTGCCGCGGTACTGCTGATCGCGCTCGCCGTATGGTGGGGCGGCGCGCGCCGCGGGTCGGCTCTGGAGCAGGGGATTACGCTCTTCCGTACCGGCGATTTCGACCGCGCCGCCGTATTTCTGGAGCGGCACACCGAGGCACACCCGGATGATGTCACCGCACGCCTCTACCTGGCGCGCATCTACCGCCGAACCGGGCGGTTCGAGCAGGCGCGGGAAGAGCTGCGGGCCGCCATCGAGCTCGCGCCGCGAGACGCCGCGCTGCAACGCGAGCTCGGCTTCCTCCTGCTCGATGGGGGACGCGCGGATGCCGCGGTCGGCCGGTTCCGCTCGGCGATCGAGCTGGACGAGAACTCCACCGAGGGGTGGGTAGGGCTGGTCCGCGCGCTGCGTGCCAGCGGCCAGCCGGCCGCGGCGGAGCGCGTGATCGCCCGTGCCCCCGCCGAGGTCCGCGCACTGCTGCGAACGTCGCCCGCTTCATAGCGGAGTCTATCCCCCACCCATTCCTTCATCTTTTTTATGGACGCACTGGACCGTCTGTGCCAGCGGCTCGCGGAGGCCGTTCTCCGGAATTCTCCCGGTCCGCTCGACCGGCCGCTCACCATCGCCGACATCTATCAGCACCTTGTCCCCTACCGCCTGGTACGCGCTGAGCTGGGATTCAGCGAGCTCAAGGAGTATGAGCATTCGCTGCTGCGCCTGCTGGCAGGCGAGCGCGAGTATGTTCAGGTGGACCTCGAGCAGGTGGTGGAGGAATTCCGGCGCGAACTGAGATCGCCGAACCCCATCCTCGGGATGTACCGCGACTATGCCGCCGTGGGCGCCGCCCTGAACCCGAAGGCAGTACAGGCTGCGGGTGCGTCGCCGCAGCGCGCTCCGGCGCTCACTCCGGCGCCCACTCCCGCTCCCACTGCGGCGCCCGCTGCCACTCCGGCACCTGCCTCCGCAGCTCCTGAAGTATCGCGCGGAAGCGCCGCGCCCGCCCAGCCCGCGCCGCCGCCACGCCGCCGCCCCACCGCCTGCTGGAGTTGCCGCGAGCCACTGCCGGCGGATCGGGAGGTGCGCTTCTGCCCCCACTGCGGCGGCGGTCAGCTCCCCTTCCCGTGCTCCGAGTGCGGTACGGAGCTGGAGCCGGAGTGGCGCTTCTGCATCCAGTGCGGAGATCGCAGCGCTGCCGCGGCGACGGGGGGAAACCCGGCGTGAGAACGGGAACAACCCTTGCGTTGAGCGTCCCGGAGGTTCCGCGTACGGACACAACTCTCCAGCGGTGAGGAAGATCTATGAGAAAATCCCTCTTCCTGGTCGGCACGCTCACCGCAGCGTTGGCCGTAGGTGCTTGCAACGGCGCCGATGATCGCGCGGCTCCCGGCACGGACCCCGCCACCGCGCCGGCCGCGGGATCTCCGGGAGCACCGGGGGCACCGGCTGCGGCACCGGTCGATCCACGGTTGGCGGCCGCGCTCCCACCGGGGGTCACCGCTCAGATGGTCACGGAGGGGCAGCAGCTCTATGCCACCGTCTGCGTTGCCTGCCACGGGGCCGCGGGTACGGGCACCCAGCTCGGGCCTTCGTTGAACGACCAGAATTGGATCCACATCAGCGGCGAGTACGATGAGATCGTCAACATCACCGCCACCGGTGTAGCGCGGCCGCGGGAGTACCCGGCGCCCATGCCACCACGCGGCGGCGGTAACTTCACGGACGAGCAGGTGCGTTCGATTGCTGCCTACGTGTTCTCGCTGAGCCACCGCGGATAGACCGCACGAATGCGGCGGTATCTTTTCCTGTTTGTCATCTCCGCGGTCCTGGCTGGCTGTGAAGATGGGCTGCGGGTCCGTGCGGGTGAGGGCGAGGACCCGGTCCGGGACCGCGTCACCGCGCTCACCGCGCCCGCGGCGGGCAACGGTGACGTCCACATCGTCCGGCTGGTCGCGCGCGGCGATCGCTACTTCTTCGAGCCGGACGAGGTGCACGTGCGAGTTGGCGAAGTCGTTCGCTTCGTTCACACGGATCACCAGCCGGAGAGCATCGCCTTCGATATAGCCGGCGCGCCGGAAGGGGGGGCCGAGTTCCTCGTGCGGCAGAACCTCGCCGCGGGCCCGCTGCTCACCACACCCGGCGCCGTCTACGACGTGCCGCTCGAGGGAGCACCGCCCGGGGTCTACCCGTTCTTCTCGGTGCCGCACGCCGAGTTCGGAATGCGCGGGCGGCTCCACGTCGCGCCTTGACGTCTCTCCTCCCGCTGCGGTAAGATCCTCGCCCTCTATCTTCATCCGTTCGCGGGACATTCGTACGCCTGCCCCGCACACCCTCCCTCTACCCCCGAGGATCCGCATGCCCCGTATCGCCGTGATCGCCGGAGATGGGATCGGCCCCGACGTGACCCGCGAAGCGGTCAAGGTGCTGCGGTGCGTTACGCGGGGAAGCGGAACGGAACTCGATCTCGTCGAGTGGCCCCACGGTGCGGACCACTACCTGGCGACCGGAACCACGATCACCGACGCGGAGGTGACCGAACTCTCCGATCAGTACGATGCTATCCTGCTGGGTGCCCTCGGTGATCCGCGGGTGATACGGAACGAGCACGCCCGCGACATCCTGCTCGGCCTTCGCTTCCGCCTGGACCTCTTCATCAATCTCCGCCCGGTCCGTCTGCTGGACCCGCGCCTGACCCCCCTCAAAGACAAGGCGGAGAGCGACGTCGACTTCATCATCTTCCGAGAGAACACCGAGGGCGTGTACGTCGGCATGGGCGGCACCTTCAAGCAGGGCACGCCCGACGAGGTCGCAGTCCAGGAAGATGTCAACACCCGCAAGGGCGTGGAGCGGATCATCCGGGCAGCGTTCGAGCACGCGCGTGTGGCGGGTCTCGAGCGGGTGGCCATGGCGGACAAGGCCAACGCGATGGAGCACGCCGGCGGGCTGTGGCGGCGCGTCTTTCGCGAGGTCGCGGCGGAGTTCCCGGAGATCGAGAGCGAGGCGCTGTATGTGGATATGCTGGCGATGGACCTGATCCGGCGGCCGGAGCGCTATCGTGTGATCGTGACGGGCAACCTCTTCGGCGACATTCTCTCCGATCTCGGCTCGCAGCTCGCCGGCGGGCTGGGGCTCGCCCCCTCCGCTAATATCCACCCCGGCCGCACCTCGCTCTTCGAGCCCGTGCATGGGTCCGCGCCGGATCTCGTGGGAACCGGCCAGGCCAACCCACTGGCCGCCATTCTGACATCCGCGCTCATGCTGCGCCATCTCGGCTATGCGGGCGAAGCCGAGCGGATCGAAGCCGCCGTGCGTAGCGCCGTGCAGGCGGGCGCCACGACGCCGGATCTCGGCGGATCACTCTCCACCGCTGAAGCCGGCGATGAGATCTGCCGATACTTGGAGCAGATGAAGAACTGACCCTCGCGTCGCCGCGCGCACGCGTTGCCGCCCCACCCCTCCGGCCCACTGCCGTTCACGTCCGGGATTCCATGGAAAAACGATCCACCCCGATCGGAGAGGTTCTCTCCGGGCTCGGGATCATCACGGCCTCCGACGTGGAGCGCGCGCTCGCCCATCAGCGCTCGCGCGGGGGCTACTTCGGCGATGCGCTGGTAGAGCTCGGGCTCGTCTCGGTCGAGCAGGTGAAGTTTGGCCTCGCCGACCAGTACGACCTGCCGTACGTGCGCCTCCACCCGGAGACGATCGACCTAGCGGTTGCGCGTCTGGTGCCAGCCGAGTGGGCCCGCGAGCACCTGATCCTGCCGGTGCTGCGCGATGCGAACCGTGTGACCGTGATCCTCACCGTGCCACCCTCGGAAGAGGAGCTGGCCGCGGTGCGGCGCTTCACCAAGGCGGAGCACATCGAGGCTGCCGTCTCTACCGAGGAGACGATCCGCGCGCTCCTCGACGCCGTCCATAACGGCGATACCGCCGCGGAGCTTCCGCTTCAGAGTTGGCTCGCCGAAGCGCTCGCCGTCGGAGCAACCTCCTTCGGCGTCTCTGCCCGCGGTGATCGGATAGAGGGTTGGTACCGCGTCGGGGGCGTCGTACGCCGCAACCTGGGCGGCCAGTGGATGACCGACCTCCGCCATGCCGTCGCTCCCATGCCCGAGCTGCGGCCGGGGCAGGTGGAAGATTGGCCCGCGATCCTCTCCACCGGCGGCCGGATGTGGAGAGTCGAATGCAGCGCGATCCGGGATGTGGATGCCCTCGAATGGGTGGCACGGATCAGTGCGCCACTTCCGGTGGACTCGGCGCAGGTGCCGGTGCCGCCCGCACTGCGGGAGCGCGTTGCAGCGGCCCTCGGGAAGGGGCCCGTCACGGTGAGCGTCTGTAGCGATCCCGGGCAGGTGGACCGCGGCGTGCTCGAGGCGGTGCTCGCCGGGCTTCCGGCCGCGCTCACCGGAAGCCCGGTGCGTACCCTGCACCTCGTAGACCGTGCCGTCGCGGTGCCTACGCCCGCACTCTCCGTCCGCCTCGACAAACCGCTCTCCGAGGTGCTGGCCAGCCTGCAGGCGTTCGCCCTCGAGGCACTGACGCTCGATGTGCGGAGCTTCGACGCGGAGGATCTGGCGGCAACTCGGCGCGTCGCACCCCTGGCGGTGGTCCGGAGCAGCGGCTCCGGCTCGGGCGATCTCCATTTCGATTTCGATCTCTGTCTCCGCGCCGACGGAGATGACCTTCTCTGGACCACTGACTCACCCACCGATGGCGCAGATTGACCAATTCCTCCGCCTGCTAGTCCAGCAGGACGGATCGGATCTTCACCTCAGTTGCGGCAGCGTGCCGGTGATGCGCGTCCACGGCCATCTGCAGCGGATCAAATTTCGCGAGCTGACGGCGGTGGATCTACGTACTCTCATCCTGGAGATCCTCAACCCGGAGCAGCGAGAATACTACGAGGCGAATCACGATCTGGACTTCGCGTATGAGATCCCGGATGTGGCTCGCTTCCGCGGAAACGCGTTCGTGCAGCACCGCGGCATGGGTGGCGTATTCCGTGTGATCCCGTCCCGCATCCCGACGGCCGACGAGCTGCGGCTCCCCGAGGCGATCCGCACTTTCACGCGTCTCAACAAGGGGCTGGTGCTGGTGACGGGACCGACGGGATCCGGCAAATCGACTACCCTGGCGGCGATGATCGACCTGATCAACGAGACGCGGCCGGAGCACGTGCTCACCATCGAAGACCCGATCGAGTTCGTGCATACGCCGAAGACATCGCTCATCAATCAGCGTGAGGTCGGCCCCCACACGATGAGCTTCGCCGCGGCGCTGAAGGCCGCCCTGCGCGAAGATCCGGACGTCATCCTTGTTGGTGAGATGCGCGACCGCGAAACGATCTCGCTCGCACTCACGGCGGCGGAAACCGGCCACCTCGTTTTCGGCACGCTGCACACCAACAGCGCGCACAAGACGGTAGACCGCATCATCGATATCTTCCCGGCTGACCAGCAGGAGCAGGTGCGGGCGATGCTCTCCGAGAGCCTCCGCGGAGTGGTCGCTCAGCAGCTTCTGCGAAAGAAGGGCGGCGCGGGCCGCGTCGCCGCGCACGAGATCCTGGTTGGCACGCCCGCCGTGGGCAATCTGATCCGGGAGGCGAAGACGTTTCAGCTCCCCTCGGTGATCCAGGTCGGCAAGAAGGACGGAATGATCCAGATGGACCAGTCCATCCTCGGGCATCTGGTCGCCGGGTCCATCGACGCGGAGGAGGCCTCCGCCAAAGCGCACGACAAGGCGGCGTTCAAGCAATACCTCGAGAAGTAGCTGCCCGAAGTTCATGTGTCCGCTCACGAAGGGAGCCGCGCGACGGACAGCGCGGGTCCCTCTCTTTTTTTGTACCACTTCCCGGCGATCGCGAAAAGTTCACGGCGGAAAAGCCTGCACGGTTCTTGCACCTGCCTGTAAATCCCGTGAGCAGTTGGGGTTTTGATGTGCGAGACGACCGAGAAGCGTGCTCGCCCGACTACGAACACTTGAGCTGACGAGGAGGACTGTGATGCCGAATGACAACACGATGGACCGCGTAGTGCCGATCGACGAACTGAGCGACTTCAAGGTTGCCGATGGCGATCCGGATGTGCGTGGCTGGGACATCATCGCTTCGGATGGGCGCCGTATTGGCAAGGTGGACAACCTGCTGATCGACACCACCGCGATGAAGGTACGCTATCTGGACGTGGACGTGGACAGCGACCTGGTGACGGAGGATGTAGACCGCCACGTCCTGATCCCGATCGGGTATGCGCGCCTCAACCGCGACGACGATCAGATCATGGTAGACACGATCGCCAGCACGGACGTGAGCTCAATGCCGGCGTATCAATCGGGCCAGGTCACGCGCGACTACGAGACCAACCTGCGCCAGAGCCTGGACACCGACTACCAGAGCGGCACTGCCGATACCGATTTCTACTCCCACGACTCGTACGACGACAACCGGTTCTATGGGCGCGAGGGCCGCGGCGACGAAGAGCGCGTCACGCTCTCCGAGGAGCAGCTGGCCGTCGGCAAGCGCCAGAGCGAGGGCGCGGTGAACGTCAACAAGCGCGTGGAGACCGAGCATGTGCGGAAAGAAGTGCCGGTCACGCGTGAAGAGGTCACCGTAGAGCGCCGACCGGTGCAGGGCGGGGCGAACGCCCGGGCGCGGATTGAGGACGACGAGATCCGCATCCCGGTGTCCGAGGAGGAGTTGGTCGTCGAGAAGCGCACGGTTCCGAAGGAGGAGTTGGTGGTCAAGAAGCACCAGGTCGAGGAGACGCAGACCGTCGAGGCCGACCTGCGCAAGGAGCATGCGGACGTCCGCAGCGAGGGCGACGTCAACGTGCGGGACAAGCAGCGCTAAGCCCGCTGCCGCATCGCGGCTCATGAGGCGGGGGAGGCACCGGGGTCCGGTGCCTCCCCTCTTCTATGCTTCGCCGCCCGGGGCAGGGGGTGGACCTCAGACCCCGGCTTGGATGTACCATCTTCCCGGTGTACATTGTCTGCGCGTGTGGCCGTCGGAGCCATATGTGCTCTTTCCCATTCCGGGAGGACTCTTGCGAATCAGACCTTCAAGGCTTGGCGCCTTCGGTAGTATCCTGAGTATCCTGGCGCTGGCTGCCTGCGGACAGGGCGGCGATGCGGGACGTGCCGTGGCGGGCGACGTACCCGAGGCGGAGCGGTACGGTGGCACCGCGGTGATCGCGACGATCGCCGACCTGCAGAGCATGAACGCGCTCACATCGAGCGACAACAACAGCAACAGCATTCAGCGGGAGATGCTGTTCATGCCGCTCATCAAGTACGACGCGAACATCAATCCCATTCCGTGGCTCGCCGAGCGGTGGGATACGGTACAAGTCGCTCCCGACAGCATCGATCTGACGTTCCACATCCGCCGTGACATCCGGTGGCACGACGGGCAGCCGACCACCGCGGAGGACGTGCTCTTCACCTTCGAGCGCGCGATCGATCCCGCGACGGCATTCCCCAACATCTCCGGCTTCGACCAGTACTCGCGGCAGGTCGAGCTGATCGATCCCTACACGATCCGGTTCCGGCTGCGGCCGCACTCCGACTTCCTGGACATGTGGTACCAGACGGCGATCATGCCGAGGCACATCCTGGGAGACGTGGATCCGGCGCAGCTGATCAACCACCCCTTCGGCACCAGTGCGCCGGTCGGGAACGGGCCGTTCCGCTTCGTGAGGCGGGTGCAGGGGCAGGAGTGGATCTTCGAGGCCAATCCGGATTTCCCCGAGGCGCTCGGTGGCCGTCCCTATCTGGATCGTCTCGTGTATCGCAACATCCCCGAGATGACGACTCTGCTTACGGAGCTTCTGACGGGCCAAATCGATCTCTACATGGGTGCGAACCCGAACCAGGCGGAGCAGATCGAGAACGCGCGGAATGTGCGCCTGAGCACCTCTCCGAGCCGGCAGTGGAATTACCTCGCGTTCAATACGAGACGGCCCCAGTTCCAGGATCCGCGGGTGCGTCGCGCCATCGCGATGGGGATCAACCGGCAGCAGGTCATCGACGCGCTGGTCTTCGGCTATGGCGAGGTCGGGCGCTCGACGGTGACGCCGGCGCACTGGTCTTTCGACGCGGACGATGCGGAAACGCTGATCCCGTACGATCCGGAGCGTGCACGGCAGCTCCTCGCTGAAGCGGGGTGGCAGGATCGCAATGGAGACGGAATCCTGGAGGATGCACAGGGCCGGGAGTTCCGCTTCACGCTGATCACGAATGCGGGCAACGACGTGCGCCGCGACGTGCTGGAGATCGTCCAGGCCCAGCTCCGCCCGCTGGGGATCGTGGTGCAACCGCGCCTCGTGGAGTGGAATACAATGACGGCTCTGCTCCAGGACGAGCGGCGAAATTTCGACGCCGTGGTGGGCGGCTGGGTCGACTACTTCCGCAAGGACGACCGAGATATCCTACATTCGGAGAACCTCGACAAGCCATATCAGTACGTGGGGTACTCGAACCCGCGGGCGGATATGCTGATCGACACGCTGGCCGTGCTTACGGACCGGGAGCTAGCCCGGCCGATCTGGAGGGAGTACCAGCGGCTCGTGGTGCAGGAGGCGCCCTATGTGCCGCTGTACTATCCGCAGCGGCTCAACGGTATCCGGGATCGCCTGCAGGGGGTGGAGATGGACATTCGCGGCGAGTTCCCGACGGTGACCGAGTGGTGGATCGCGCCGCGGGAGCGCCGCGCCGGCCCGGCCGCGGCGCCCACCGCTACCGACACTGCTGCCGACACCGCGCGCGCGAACTGAGTAGTGGCGCGGCAGCAGACTTCGGTGGCGGAGCGGGGACCGTGGGTGCTCGCGCTTGATCTCGGCACCTCCTCCTTCCGCAGCGCGCTCTATGACCGGCTCGGGAATCCGCTGACGGACTCGCCGCCGGGGCAGATCCCCTGCATCTGGCACACCACGGCGGATGGCGGGA
Source organism: Gemmatimonadota bacterium (assembly GCA_013820915.1). GTDB lineage: Bacteria > Gemmatimonadota > Gemmatimonadetes > Longimicrobiales > Longimicrobiaceae > JACDHR01. Next base: position 4,809 of record JACDHR010000065.1, on the reverse strand, counting down.
TGGAGGTAGAGCCGGAGTCTCTGTTCGCCCATGTGGTGCAGGTCGTGGACGCCGCCGTCTTCCGGGCTCGGCGGGACGGGCTGGAGATCGCGGCGGTGGCCACGGCCGCGTTCTGGCACAGCCTCATGGGGGTGGGGGGTGATGGCGGCGCCATCACCCCCCTGTTCGGTTGGGGGGATACGCGGGCGACCGACGCCGCGGCCTGGCTCCGCCGCGAGATGGATGAGGAGGCGGTGCACCGCCGAACCGGGTGCTTCCTGGACCCGAGCTATCCCACCGCGAAGCTGCTCTGGCTCCGCGAGGCTCGCCCCGATATCTTTTCGCGCGTCTCCACCTGGATGTCCTTCGCCGAGTACCTGGCACTCCGCCTCTTCGGCGAGCCGCGCGCGTCGATCTCGATGGCGTCGGGAACCGGGCTGCTCGATATCGGGTCGATGCAATGGGATGGGGAGGTCCTCGCAGCCCTCGGCGTCTCCGGTGCGATGCTCCCGCCGCTCGCGGATTCCGATGCGCCGCTGCGGGGGCTGCATACCGGGTTCGACACCCGTTGGCCGGAGCTGGCGGGCATCCCCTGGTTCCCCGCACTCGGAGACGGCGCGTGCGCGAACCTGGGGAGCGGCGCCGTGGGTCCGGGGCGGCTCGGCCTGACGGTGGGAACGACCGCCGCGCTGCGGACGCTGGTGCGCGCCGAGCGGCCGCCGGTCGTGCCGGGGCTCTGGTGCTACCGGCTCGACAGGCACCGCTTCGTGGCGGGGCGGGCCCTGTCCAACGGCGGCAACGCAGCCGCCGCGCTCAACGGCTGGCTGCGCCTCCCGCCGGCCGACGAGCGGGACGCGCTCGTGGCGGCGATGGAGCCCGACGGGCACGGCCTCACGGTGCTCCCATATCTTATCGGCGAGCGAGGGCCGGGCGATCCGCCGGGCGCGGGCGGAGGGGTGCTGGGGCTGACGCAAAACACCACCGCGATGCAGATCCTGCGCGCGTGGCTGGAGGCCGGCGCCTTCGCGATCGGTGAGATTGCCGCCGCCGTGGAGACGGGCTTCGGGCCGCCGCGGCAGATCCTGGCCGGGGGGGGAGCGCTGCACGGATCGCCGGCCTGGCTGCAGATCATCGCGGACGTGCTCGGGAGTCCCGTACATCTCTCCGCGATCCGTGAAACTTCCGCGCGCGGCGCGGCGCTGTTGGCGCTGGAGCGGCTCGGGCTGGTAGACGATGCCTTCGAGGTCCCCTCGCCCGCTGGCCTGGAGACGTTGCCGGATATGGACCGGCACACGCGGTACCGGGCGGCGCGCGACCGGCAGCGCATGCTGGAGCAGCAGCTCCTCCCCGTTATGGCGCGCGGCGTGCAGCCCCGGCACATTCCACGGTTCGACTGACTTATCTCGCAAGGACGACGATGCCCCAGGAAAGCTCCGCCGCCACGACAACCACGATCGGCGGCTCGCTGGACGAACTCTGCATCAACACCATCCGTACCCTCTCGATGGACGCGGTGCAGCGGGCGAACTCGGGCCATCCGGGTACGCCGATGGCGCTCGCGCCGCTCGCCTACATGCTCTGGATGCGCCACCTGCGCCACAACCCCGCCGACCCGCAGTGGGTGGACCGCGACCGCTTTATCCTATCGGCCGGCCACGCCTCCATGCTGCTGTACTCACTGCTCCACCTCACCGGCTACGAACTGTCGCTGGACGATCTGAAGAACTTCCGGCAGTGGGAGAGCCGCACGCCGGGGCACCCCGAGTACGGCCTCATCTCCGGCGTGGAGACCACCACCGGTCCGCTCGGGCAGGGCTTCGCGAACGGGGTAGGGATGGCGATCGCCGAGCGGCACCTGGCGAAGCGCTTCAATCGCCCTGACCACGACGTGATCGACCACTTCGTCTACACGATCTGCTCCGACGGCGACCTGATGGAGGGCGTGGCGAGCGAGGCGGCCTCCCTGGCGGGGCACCTGCGGCTCGGCAAGCTGATCTACTTCTGGGACGACAACTCGATCACCATCGATGGTTCCACGAGCCTCGCGTTCACGGAGGACGTGCTCGGGCGCTTCGAAGCCTACGGCTGGCATACGCTCCGCGTGGAAGATGGCAACGACCTGGAGGCGATCGACGCCGCGATCCTCGCTGCGCAGCAGGACCCGCGGCCCTCGATGATCGGCGTTCGCACCGTGATCGGGTACGGCTCGCCCGGCAAGGCCGGCTCCGCGAAGGCGCATGGCTCACCGCTGGGCGAGGAGGAGATCGTCCGCACCAAGGAGAACCTCGGCTGGCCCTCCACGGAGCCCTTTCATGTGCCGGACGACGCGCTGCAGCACATGCGCTCGGCCGGTGCGCGTGGAGAGGAGATCCAGCGCGAGTGGCAGGCGCGGTGGGACGCCTACGGCGCCGATCACCCGGACGCAGCCAGCGCTCTGCAGGCCGCTCTCACGGGCGATCTTCCCACGGGGTGGGACCGGGACCTTCCGGAGTTCTCGTCGTCGGACAAGCCGATCGCGACGCGTGCGGCCTCCGGGAAGGCGCTCAACGCCATTGCCCGCCACGTGCCCTGGCTGATGGGCGGCTCGGCGGATCTCGCCGAGTCCAACCTCACCACGCTGGAGGGCGAGGCGAGCTTCAGCGCCAACGACTACACCGGGCGCAACATGCACTTCGGGGTGCGTGAGCACGCGATGGGCTCGATCATGAACGGGATGGCGCTGCACGGCGGGGTGCGGCCGTACGGCGGCACCTTCCTGATCTTCTCGGATTATATGCGCCCCCCGATCCGGCTCGCCGCGCTGATGGAACAGCCGACGATCTACGTCTTCACGCACGACAGCGTGGGGCTCGGCGAGGATGGACCCACGCACCAGCCGATCGAGCAGCTGGCGGCGCTGCGTGCCATCCCCGGCCTCGTCGACCTTCGCCCGGCCGACGCCGCCGAGACCGTGGAGGCGTGGCGCTTCGCGATGGAGTACAAGGACGGTCCGGTCTTCCTCTCCCTCACCCGCCAGCCGGTCCCTCACCTGAAGCGTACGGAGCTCGCTCCCGCGGCCGATCTGCGCCGCGGTGCCTACGTGCTCGCGGAGGCAGAAGGCGGGGAGGCCGAGGTGATCCTCATCGCGACCGGTTCCGAGGTCGCGCTCGCGCTCGAGGCGCGGGAGCGGCTGCAGGCCGAGGGTACCCCCACGCGCGTCGTCAGCATGCCAAGCTGGGTACTGTTCTTCCGTCAGCCGCGGGAGTACCGCATCGAGGTCCTCCCCCCCGCCGTCGCCGCTCGCGTATCGATCGAAGCGGCCGGCCCGATGGGGTGGCACCGCTGGGTCGGCAGCGAGGGCGAGGTCATCGGCATCTCCCATTTCGGGGCGTCGGCGCCCGCGAAGCAGGTGTTCGAGCAGCTCGGCTTCTCGGTCGAGAACGTGGTGCGGCAGGCGTATCGCGCCCTCGGCCGCGAGCCCGGCGATGAAGAGGACGAGACCGGCTCATCCGCCGCGGGCCCGACCCGCCACGGGGTGGACGAGGCAACCAGTGCGTGAGTGCGTAAGCACAACCGCACTTCACGCACTTCACGCACTTCACGCATGTACGCACTTGACGCACTTTATCCGGAGGATTTTATGACCACTGAACATCAGAAGCCGCTCGCCCAGCTCACCGGGCTCGGGCAGAGCGTATGGCTGGATTATATCCGCCGCGAGATCCTCACGAATGGCGAGCTGGAGCGGATGATCCGCGAGTTCTCGCTGCGCGGGGTGACGTCGAACCCGACAATCTTCGAGCAGGCGATCGGCGGGAGCGACGACTACGATACGTCGCTGGAACAGTTGGCCGCGGAGGGCGTTTCCGCGGGGCAGGTCTTCGAGCGGCTGGCGGTGGAGGACATCCGGAGCGCCGCGGATCTCTTCCGCCCGATCTTCGAGGAGTCGCAGGGCACCGACGGCTTCGTCTCGCTGGAGGTCTCGCCCGTGCTGGCGGATGATACCTCCCGCACGCTGGAGGAGGCACGCCGGCTGTGGCGGTCCGTGGACCGCCCGAACCTGATGATCAAGGTGCCCGGCACCCGCGCGGGTACGGCCGCCGTCGAGCAGCTCCTCGGCGAGGGGATCAACGTGAACATCACTCTGCTCTTCTCGCTCGAAGACTACGAGCGGGTGATGGAAGCCTATCTCGCCGCGCTGGAGCGGCGTGTCGAGGCGGGCGAGCCGGTGGACCGGATCGCGTCCGTCGCCTCGTTCTTCATCTCGCGCGTGGACAGTGCGGTGGACGCGGCACTGGAAACGAAGATCGGCGAGACGACGGACGAGGAGCGTCGCCAGCGGCTGCGGTCGCTCCGGGGGCGCGCCGCGATTGCCAACGCGAAGCTGGCGTACGAGCGGTTCAGGGAGATCTTCGGCAGCGACCGCTTCGCGCCTCTGCGAGAGCGCGGAGCGCAGGTGCAGCGTCCGCTCTGGGCCAGCACCTCTACCAAGAACCCCGAGTACCGCGACGTGATCTACGTGGAGGAGCTGATCGGCCCCGACACCGTGAACACGATGCCGATGGCCACTGTGGAAGCGTTCGCCGATCACGGCGTGGCCCGCCGAACCGTGGACGTGGGGGTGGAGGAGGCTCACTCCGACCTGGACACGCTCCGCGAGGCGGGGATCGATCTGGACCGGATCACCACCCGGCTGCAGGAAGAGGGCGTCGAGAAGTTCGCCGAATCCTTCCGCTCGCTCATCGCGAGCGTGGAGGAGAAGCTGGAGCGGGTGGCGCAGCGCGCATAGCACGGCCTTCCGTGCGCTGCTGAACACCCGGTCCATTGGCCGGGGCGCGACAAGCGTCGCGC
>JACDHR010000346.1 GCA_013820915.1 Gemmatimonadota bacterium | reverse complement strand
GGTGGTGTCCGAGACGTAGATCCGCTGGTCGCCCGCCCGCCACGGCGCGGTAAGCACGGGCACGTCCTGCCCGGTCGCCTCCATCAGCCGGTCGATGACGGCGCGTACCGATACCGAGTTCTTCGCTCCACCGCCGATGTTGAAGATCTCGCCGGAGATCTCGTGGATCCGGTCCATTGCGGAGCGCATCGCGGCCACGAGATCGCCGATCCAGAGCACATCGCGGACCTGGCAACCGTCTCCGAACACCGTGATCGGATTGCCGGCCAGCATGGAGCGGGCGAAGTGCGCGACCCAGCCCTGGTCCTCGGTGCCGAACTGGCGCGTTCCGTAGATGCAGCTCATACGGAACACAATGGTGGGCACGCCGTAGATCCGCGAGTAGTCGCGCACGTACTGGTCGGCCGCGCCCTTCGAGCAGCCGTAGGGCGAGTGGAAGTCCAGCGGCGCGGCCTCGCCGATCCCTCTGCGGCCGTCGCCGTAGCGGTACACGTCGCCATCCAACCGTACCTCCACGTCTTCCAGCCCACCGTATACCTTGTTGGTCGACGTGAAGAGGATCGGCGGCGGCTCCGCACAGCGGCGCGCCGCTTCCAGGATGTGGAACGTGCCGAGCAGGTTGGTCTCCAGGTCGCCCGCGGGGTCTTCCATCGAAGTCGTCACCGCGACCTGCGCGGCCAGGTGGAAGACCCGGCGCGCGCCACGCACGAGCGGCGTGATTCGCTCGGCGTCGCGTATGTCCGCCTTCTCCAGGCACACCCGGCCGCCGTGCTCGCGCCGTAGCCACTGCGCGTTGTTCCGCACCCCGTCGCGCGAGAGGTTGTCTACGATCACGACGCGATCGCCCTCCGAGAGGAGCGCATGCGCGAGGTTCGAGCCGATGAAGCCGGCGCCGCCGGTGATGAGTGTATAGTCCCGCTCCCCCATTGCCACCTCCCTCAAACAGTAAGCCCACGCGCGGCCAACTCGGCGGCGTGGTGCTGGATTCCATCCTCCGGACGCTCCTGCTCCTGCAGCCAGGCGACCAGCTCGGTCATCCCGTTTTCCAGCGACACGCGCGGCTCGTAGCCCAGGAGATCACGGGCGCGTGAGATGTCCGCGTAGCAGTGGCGGATGTCGCCCACACGGTAACGGCCGGTGACCTCCGGCTCGATCTCCACGCCGAGCACCCGCGCCAGCGTCTCGCCCACCTCGCGCACCGTGATCGAGCGCCCGGAACCCACGTTAAGCGCCTGGCCGACCACCTCCTCCCGATCCACGGAGAGGAGAAGCGCCTGCACGATGTCGTGGACCGAGACGAAGTCGCGGCTCTGTTCGCCGTCCTCGAAGATGAGCGGCGCGTTGCCGTTCAGCAGGCGTGCCGAGAAGATGGCCGCCACCCCGGTATAGGGGTTGGAGAGCGCCTGGCGCGGCCCGTAGATGTTGAAGAACCGGAGCGCCACACTGGGGATCCCGTACGCATCGCCGATCTGCAGCGTCATCCGCTCCTGGTCGGCCTTGGTGAGCGCATAGATCGAGGTGGGGTCCAGCGGCTTCGCCTCGTCCGTATGCCGGGGCTGCAGGACCACTCCATCGGCATCGCGCAGCTCCCACTCGCGCCGTCGCAGCTGGTCCGCGGAGCGCTGCAGCACCATGGGCGCGCCACCGTCGGAGCGAATGTAGCGCCCCTCTCCGTAGATGGACATCGAGCTGGCGACGACCAGGCGCTCCAGCTCGATCTCACGGTCCACGAGCACCTGAAGAAGGTGCGCGGTACCTAGCGTATTGGTTGCCGTGTAGGGCGCGATCCGGTACATTGACTGCCCAACCCCAACGGCGGCGGCGAGGTGATAGATGATGTCCATGCCACGAACGGCACGAGCCACCGCATCCGCATCCCGCATATCCCCGATCATAAGCTCGGCTTCTTCGGAGAGCCAGCGGGGACGCTGCTGATCCGGCCCATGTACCTGCGAATCAAGATTATCGAACACCCGCACCCGATCGCCCCGCTCCAGCAGAGCGTCGACCAGGTGCGTCCCGACGAAACCGGCGCCGCCGGTCACAAGCACATTTCGTCCCGCCACGCCTCACCTCCCTTGCCTTGATAACGTCGTTCAAGATCTGGAACGAACCCAACAACCTGTCCCACTGGGACTTCCTCATCGATCCCGGCTGGCTGGTCTACGCCGAGATGGTCAAGCAGACCTGCGCCGGCCTCCGCACCGCGGGGTGCGAGCTACCGATCGTGCTCGGCGGACTGTCGCCGATCGACCGGGGCTTCGTGCACCGGATCGCCGAACACGGTGCGCTGGACGCCGTGGACGTGCTCGCCGTGCACGGCTTCCCGCTCGATTGGAACCTCTGGCCGCTCGAAGAGTGGCCCGCCCGCCTCGATGCGCTGCGCTCGGAATTCGACAAACCGGTGTGGATCACCGAGACCGGCGTCTCCTCGTTCGCCAGCGAGACGACCGCCGCCCGGGGGCTGCGCCGTAGCCGCGAGCTGCTGCGTGGGGAGAAGGTGTACTGGTACACGCTGCTGGACCTGGACCCGGGCATTGAGGCCACCACGCGCCACAAGCAGGCGGAGGGAAGCGCCTATTTCCGCCACTTCCACTTCGGTCTGCTGCGCGCCGACGGGACCCCGAAGAAGTCGCTCGATGAGTGGTCTCCGGAGTTCGGCATCTGCCAGTGGTTCCACTTCGGCGACGAGCGCACGCTGGAGACGGCGGTACGGTGGATGGAGCGGCTCGAGGTGCGCGAGTTGCGCACCGGCCTGAGCTGGGCCGACTCTCACATCCCCGGCGCCGAGGCGTGGTTCGACACGCTGATGTCGGCGCTCGAGCCGTTCAACGTGTGCGCCACGCTCTGCTTCACTCCGCCCAGCCGCGGGATTCGCCCGGATCACACCAGCCCGCCGGTGGATGTGGGCGAATTCGCGTACTTCGCGCAGACCATCGCCGAGCGCTACGCGGCACCTCATCTCGTGTTGGGGGAGCAGAGGTAGACCTCTTCCTCGACACGCGCATCGATCCGCAGCCCCGCCGAGCGGAGCATCGCCTCCATCGCCGCGCGGTTGGGAACCCACCAGTTCGTAGAGTCGCCGGCGTAGGAGTGCTCGAGAAAGTACAGGGCCGGGAAACGTGGATCTTCAAAGATCGAGTTCGCGGTAATCGGATAGTCCGGCTCGGTATGCACGATGTGCTTGGAGCCACGCTGCATGCTCTGGAACACCAGCCGCTCGCCCACCAGCGCGGCGACCCGGTCGAGCGCGAGCAGCGGGTAGCGCAGATGGTACAGCACTCCCATGAAGAGCACGTAGTCGAACTGCCGGCCGAGCTGGTCCACATCGTAGGCATCCATCTGCCGGTATTCGATGTCCGCGCCGAGCACCTCCGCGGAGAAGCGGGCCTGCGCCAGGTAGTGCGCGTTGTGGTCGATCCCGGTGACCCGCGCGCCGCGCGCGTGTAGCTGGAGCGAGTAGAAGCCGGCGTTACAGCCGATGTCGAGCACCGTCTTCCCCGTCATGTCCTCGGGAAATGCGGGCTCTACCTGTCGCCAGAGGTCGCGCAGGAAATTTCCCAGCGGGTGCTCCGGCGCGGTGCGCACTCCGCGCAGCTCCAGGTCGTGGAACCAGGGGCCGAGGTCCCGCACCCGCTGCGCCAGATCCGCGGAGGGCGCGATCATGCACTGAGTGGGGAAAGACGGCCTTCGTACTGTGCCTCCCATCGCCTCAGACGGAGGTTCACCTCATCCGCCCAGACCCCCGCCACCAGCCGCTGTGCGAGCCGCACCCCGAGCCGCTGCTGCTGGCACCGCTCGGCCTCTGCCTCCCGGCCCGCCTCCAGCAGCGAAGCCGCCTCCATCTCCAGCGCGAAGGCGAGCACGTCCAGATCGGTGAAGATCCGGCCACGAAGTGCCTTCGCGTCCGGCGACTCGTCGGGTGTCGGGGAACTCGTCATCACGGCAGGCGAAGCTCGGGGTACGAAGCGAAATGTTCCCGAGGTTCGAGAGAACCTGCGGGAACTACGGCCTTCAGCTACAGCAACTCGCATGCCGGGGTAGTAGATGATGATGCTGTCCAAATACCGGAATCGCGCGAAGGATCGCGCCGGTGGGGAAGCGGATCGGCCGGGAGAATCACTGCGGTACCGGAGCCGAACAGAGTGAGCCTCCTGCTTGAGGCGCATCTATGTAGGGGCTCGGCGTGCACGGATCCTGCATGTTCTGGTATCGCTCGATAACGCCAATTCTTTTCACGAGGTATACCTAATGAACAGACTTCTCAAGACTGCTGCCTGGATCAAGGCACCCCGACTGACGTTCGCAGCCAAGAACCCGAGGAAGGCCGCCTTCCTGAAGGCGACCGGGTGGGTGACGGACCGCGTGCTTCCCCACCGCCGCAAGCGGACCACCGCAACTCGAACCGCCGTGCGGGGGCTGGGTGCCGCCGCGGTCGCGATCCCACTGGGAGTGTGGGCGGGGCGGAAGCTGCGGGGTGGAAGAAAGCACGAGGGCGCGAGCAGCCAAACGGTGGGCAACCCGCAGATGTAGGACAATCGAGGTGCTCGGCCGAGCAGTGCGCGAGGGGGGGGGGGG
>JACDHR010000345.1 GCA_013820915.1 Gemmatimonadota bacterium | reverse complement strand
CGAGGCGATGGCGGAAGCCCTGCGGCTGCAGGCGGCTGAGGGCTCCAGCCTCGTCCACCCGTTCGACCAGGAAGAGGTGATGGCGGGGCAGGGAACGATTGGCCTCGAACTTCTGGAGCAGGTGCCCACACCGGATGTGGTGGTCGTTCCCGTCGGTGGAGGTGGGTTGATCGCCGGGATCGCGACCGCGATGAAGGAGATCCGGCCGGAGACGCGGATCGTGGGTGTCGAGGCGGCCACCCTGCCGGCCGCGTACCGGTCCCGAGAGGCGGGCGAGCTCGTCACCATCCCCTACGCGGAGACGATCGCGGAGGGGATCTCCGTGCGGCGGATCGGCGAGAACAGCTTCGCCCATATCCAGCGGTATGTCGACGAACTCGTCACGGTAAACGAGGAGGAGATCGCGAACGCGGTGCTGCTCCTGCTCGAGCGGGAGAAGACGGTGGCCGAGGGGGCCGGGGCTGTAGCGCTCGCAGCCGTCGTGAACGGGCGGATCAGCGGGCTGGCGGGCAAGAACGTGGTGATGCTGCTCAGCGGCGGCAACATCGATGTCAACCTGCTCTCGCGGATCATTGACCGTGGTCTGGTGAAGGATGGACGACTCGCGCGGATCCAGGTCCGCATTCGTGACCGTCCCGGAACGCTGGCGGAGCTCACCGCCCTGCTCGCGGAGAGGGGTGCCAACATTCTCTCGCTGGATCATCAGCGGGGACTGGATGGCCTCTGGCTCACCGATGCGCAGGTGTCGCTGACGCTGGAGCTGAGGGGCCGCGACCACGTTGCCGAACTCGTGGAGGCGCTGCGCCGGGGCGGGTACGCCGTGGTGGGGGCTCCTGATCCAGCACCGGCTACAGTTTCGGCGATTTCCGCCGATCCTTCCACATAGGACAAAGGATGGGCGAGCGAGGGCCCGGGGCGAGGCGGCGAGAGAGGATCTTCGCCAGGGATCATCATAGATGCGCGTACTGCGCGGAGATCTTTCCGCCGGATGCTCTCACCCTCGATCATGTCGAGCCTCGAATGCGAGGCGGTGACCAGTCGGAGGGAAATCTGGTCACCGCCTGTCGTGCATGCAACACGGCGAAAGGGTCTGTTCCCGCGTGGGCGTACCTCGCGGATCGGCCGCTCGAGAGAGCAAAGTTTCTCCGGCACGCCACCGCGGTCTGGCCGCGTCTCCGGCGTGCGGTGGAGGAGGCGGTCAAGCCTTCCCGCTGACGCTTCGCCGGCCCCCGCGCTCCGTCTGCCGACGGGACCTTTCGCGCCCGCCTCTGTGTATCTCCCTTGATCTGCTCTCCCCCTCAGCCGTTGCCGTTCCGATGCTTTGCTTCCGTGGTTTCGCTGTAATCATCTTTCCCCGCGCGCTGGCCGTCCTGGCCGCCGTGCTGCTTCTCGCTGCGTGCGCCACCAATTCGCCTACGCGGTTCAGCAGTGATATCGACGAGTTGCTAGCGGAGGGGCAGGCGTACTCCCGCTCGCTCGGATTCCGGGACGAAGCGAAGTTGACGGATGAAGACGTGATCGCGCTAGGCTACCTGGAACGTGCCCGGGTAGGGCTGGGTAGCCCCTTCCGCCTCGTCGCCTACATTCGGCAGGATGCCAGGCTTACCGAAGAGGTGCGTACGCGGCTTGCCTATTCGGTTCTGCGCGATCTGCTGCACGAGCGCGGCTATCAGGTAGACCCCGCCGTGCTGCATGGCTTGCGACTCTCGGGTGTGGCGCAGCAGGTGCCGTTCGGAGAATACCATCTCGACCTCATCGAGCGCACGATCGCGGAGGCTCCGACTGCTCTGAGCGGGGAGCGCGCGGTGCGCCTGGGCTATATGCTGGCGCGTACCGAGGGCACTGCGACAGGAACCCCGGCGTCGGTCGTCTCCTATGTAGCCAGCATGGTAGCGGACCGGCGTCGTGCTCGTGAAGATGCGACCGAATTGCTGCGCAGCGCCGCCGCCGCCGGGGCGGATCCTTTGGAGCAGCTTGAGACATGGCGTCGCGAGCTGCGGTTCCGGGTCGAGCGTCCGGCGCTCGCCGGCCTCACGCCGCGCGAGGAGATCGGCGAGGCACGCGGTGGCGCACAGAGCGCGGAATCGCTCCGGATGCTGGCACAGCGGCTGAGCGCACCGAGGTCGCGAGTGCAGGTGGCGCCCGGCCACGACTTCTGGGGCGGTACCTGGCTCACGCCAGAGGTCGCCGAACGCCTGGCGTCGCTCGCGCAAACGCACGATTACCCGGCACAGGCGCCCGTAGCGGTGGCGGTTGCCATCAACCGCGATGGGCTCCTCGGCCGGCGCGGGCTGGAGGAGTGGCAGCGTGCGGAGAGGAAACGCTTCGTCGACGCCGCCTTCAGTGAAGAACGGTTTGTCGCGGCGGCATCACGGCTGCGCGCGTCCGACGCCGGTAGCGGCCCGCGCCTGCCGCTTATCGTGCTGCAGGCGTCGGTGTTCATGCGCGGGTGGAGCCAGGAGGAGCCCTGGTTCCCGGGGGATCCCGCTCCGAGCGCACGGGATCTGGAAACGCGGTTCGGTCTCGCCGATATTGTATTCGATCCGTCCGTACCCGACGCCTGGCGCCCCTACTACCGGCGGATGCTCGGCCGCGCCCTCACCGATTTCCAGCGGATCATTCCCACTGCGTCGGTGCGTGGGCTGACCATACGGATTGGAGACATCCAGCCGGAGGCGGCGGCGCTGGCGCTGCACGAGCCGCGGCACCGGGTTCTCACCCTCCCGCCGTCGACGGGTGCCGGCACGATCGCGCACGAGATCGCGCACGACCTGGACTGGCAGCTCGCGCGGAAGCGGTATAACCGGCGCGGCAGCTATGCGAGCGATCTCGCCGTTCAACGCCGCAAGGGCGACCGGATCGCTGCCTCTCTGGCCGGCCTCGCGGCCGCCTTCGCCCGCGAGCCGGAGGACGGCGCGCCTACCGCGCACGACTTCCGACCCGCGGAGGTGTTCGCACGAGGCACCGATTGGCTCGTCGCGGCCTCGCTCGCGCGCGAGGGCCGCGCCGGCGGGTATCTCACCTCCTTCCAGGACCCTGCGCTGGTCGGGTACGGAACCACTCGCGTACCGCACGTGGATGGGAATGCGGTTCCGGCGCTGCTCTCGCTCCTCGACCAGATCGCGCCGGTGGCAGCCGAGTCACGGCAGTGGGTTCTTGAAATGCACGGTCCATCCCGCACACTCTCGGCAAAGGAGATGGCGAGGGCGGTGACATCGGCAGGCCAGGCGGGTACTCCCTACACCCGCTTTCCGGCGATCCGGGAGGCGCGCGACCGTGCGCTGGAGGGCCTTTCCACCGCATCCTGCCGGATGACGCCTTCCGAGGACGCGCGTCAGCTCCTCGCGGCTCGTCAGGGTGTGCTCCGCACGGCGGTAGATGCCGCCGCGCGAGGCGTGGTGCGGAGTGGCGTACGAGATGTAGCGGCGGAGCTCGAGGATCCGCCATCCCGTAGGGCAGTCGACGAATTCCTGCTCTGGCGACTGGACGGCGGGCCCGAGCCGGCGGATTCCGCCGTACATCAGCTCCTCCCCGTCATCGATGAACTGCTGTTCCACGCGGACGAGCTCACCTCCATGGCGCCGGTGACCGGCGGTGGATTCGATCTCAACCCGCAACAGGCGCTGTGCGGTGGCAACCCATTTGCATCACCGCTACGCTCGCGCCCGCTGGTTGGATAAGAGGACCGTCCTCACCCTGCCGCGCGGGTTTCTGGAGGGAAGCTCCACACGCTGTACTGCGAAAGGCCCCGTGCTGCTAGAGACTATCTCACTCGAGGCCGAGCGTACCCGGGGGTACGCGGATACGTTCATCAGGGAAATGAGGTGGGAAATCGAGAGAGCCGTGAGGGCGGGGCTCGATACATTGCCGAGACTTCGCTGCATCGACGAGCGGCCTGGTCACGCAACCCCGGAGTTCCGCACCCTGGCGATCCCTATTTCGAATGGCGGCACATCCGCGTCTCCGGAGGTGCTTTCCGGCACGATCGCGAACTTCGCGCAGCAGCGATCCCCGTGCCGGCTGGTGCTCGTCGTCGATGCGGTCCAAGAGAGTGCGGAAGGCGAGAGGGGTTCCATCCTGATCGTAGAGGCGCGTGACCATCTAGGCACGCGCCTCTATTTGATGCAGCCCTACGGGACCCGCGAAAACCGGGTAGAGTGGGGCGCGCCTCTCGATGGCGGCTGGCACGAGCCAGGAGAGCAGGAGATGATCCTCGACGCCGCATTTCAGCTGCCGCGCTGAGCCGGGCACTCGAAGGTTTCCAGGATCGTGTGGAGTTGGAACAGGTACTCGTACTTCTCGCGGCCCGGTGCATAGACCCACGAGTCGAGCAGGTACGTGCGCCCATCGGGGCACGCGATAGCCCGCGCCAGGAACGGCCCCGCCGCGGGCCATCCCCCCGCCGGCGTGGACCACACCCCCTGTACCTGAAGCCCGCTTCCTCCGCCGCTCCGAACCTCCACCTGCTCGATCCTCTCGCGGTCCGTCTGCTGCGCCGGCTCGTAATACCGCGTGCCCACCTGCTCACGCCAGGCGAGAATCGCTTCCTGCGAGAGATCTACCTCCGCACTCGGCCTCCAGG
>JACDHR010000344.1 GCA_013820915.1 Gemmatimonadota bacterium | reverse complement strand
GGTAACGCTGGGATATCAAGCCGCGCTGCAGGCAGCGAGCGCGGTTCTCGAGGCGGCGGGCTACCGAACCCGGGGACAGATGGGCGGACACCACTTCAACACCTTCTATGCCCTCGCCGCCCTTGGAGATCTCGGACCCGAGGAGGTGGATGTTGTCTCGTAGAGGTTCCGGAAGATGCGGAAGCTCTCCTTCTACGATGCGGCCGAGGCTACGCCGGAACAGGTCAGAGCCGTGCACGAGTGGCTCAACGAACTGCTGCCTGCGGTCCATGGTGCGTTGATAGCTACCCTACCGGACCTGGCCTCCAGGCTGCCCAAACCGTAGGGAGTCTTCCAGTCGGTGTCTGGATGGATCAGGATACCAGGATAGTAGCCACCGAGTGGACGCTGACGTGGTAGAGGAGAACGAGTACCGTATCGACATCACGGAGGAGATTTTTCGAAAGCGGCTGATCCAGGGGCTGGAGGAGGCACGGGCGATCGCGCGCGGTAGTTCCCAGCTTGCTCGGCGGGTTCGGCGAGCGATCACCTCCCGGCCGCCGGAGCTCGTACCGCCCCGCTTCTACAGCACCGAAAGCGCTCGGCAGATCCGTGAACGCATGGTCCTCCCGCAGCGAGTGTTCGCCCGCGTGCTGCACAGCAGCCGGGAGACGGTGAAGGCGTGGGAGCAGGGCGAGCGGGAGCCGGAGGGGACGTTCGGTCTGCAGACCGTTGCGGAGCGGCAGCCTCAACATTTCGAGTTGGATTCTGATCCCGCCATTTCTCCGATCATCCTTCCCGTTGAAACTCTCCACGCAGGCATTCTCCCAGGGCTGCCCGGCTCGACGTCGAGCGTCTGCACCCCGGAGGAGACGAGCCACTGCTTGATCGCGCAGGCGACAGACAGCCAGACATCGGCTTCCCCAGCGCACGAGCCGCACGGCTCAGGCTCGCGCGGCTGAGATCGCGCAGATCTTCGTCGCTCCACTCGTCGCGGTAATCCACCACCGACTCCGGCGAAATCCCCTCCAGGATCAGGGTTGCCAACCGGAGGCGATCCGCGGCAGGGAGAGGTTTAATGCTCTCTGCATAAAGCTGTTCGATCGTCATACTGAGCTTCCCTACAGTCCGCAATGTCACGGCAGCTCGTCCGCAGGGTCAGTGGAGAGTACGGCTGGCTCCTCTGCTGTCGTGAAGAAGCTATCATCGAGTTCGTAAAGCGGAACCGTGCGCTTCTGGATTCCGATCTCGTGCTCCATCAATAAGTCGAGCAGCTTGGGGCCGTCGATGAGGCCGATGGGTGCGGCTCCAGGAAAGAGCGCTGCTTCCGTGCAGCCTTTGCTGAAGGCGCCGGTGGTGATGAGCGTTCCCCTGATCGCCTTGTGGTACGGAAGCGCACCTCGCAGCTGGTCGAGCGTGGGGCGATGGATCGTACCTTGATGGCGCTTGACCTGTACCACCTCCGTGATCGTGGTAATACCGAACTGCACCGTCGCCACCACGTCCACACCCTTGTCCCCGCTCTCTTTCGTCACCGTCACGTCCTCGTAGCCCATCGCCTCGAGTAGATCGCGGATGAGCTTCTCGAAATGATACGGAGGCATCTCACCGAGGCGCTTCCGCAGCGTGTCGCGCTGCCGGGCGTTGAAGTCGGAAACCACCCGCATCGTCTCCTGCTTCCGGTCGGCTTCCACGTCCGCGGTAGCAGCGGCGTACTCGAGTCCTCGGGGTGTGGCCCAGTAGGTATTGCCATCGCGTGCGACGAGACCGCGTTCGACCAGGTTCAGCACCCGGCGGCGTAGCGTGTCCTTGATGGTGGAGGAGGTTCCGTATCGGGAATACTGTTCCAGGAAAGCACCCCATTCCGGAATCAGGTCGGCACGCCGCGCGCGATCCTTCGTCGAGAGAATGCGGAGCAGCTCCAGCAACCCTTCGAGATCGTCGAGGCGGCGGACCACTTCCGGGTCCTCGGCGAGGAAGCGATCCCCCTCCTGACTGATCCGGTAGCGGCCGGAAGGGTCAGGAACGGCCAGCGCGAACTGGTTGATGAACAGGTAGGCGCCGTAGATATGCCGCGGATTCACCGTTCGTCCGCTCTCCAGCCAGATCCGCCGCGCCAGCCCGGCGTGCTCGCCCGAGAGTCGCTCCTCGATCCACTTGTCCGGATCAGTCCAGTCCACGGGATTCTGCGGCGTACCCGTCTGCTCCCAGATTGCCTGGATCATCGAGGTCACCAGTGCTTTCGGCACCCCCTCGAAGATCGGCAGCAGCTTGCGCACTTCCGAGTAGAGCGGGAAGATGGGGGTGCGAACTTTGTGGGTTGGCGGTTTCATGGCAGCGGAAACTTGGGTGAGCCGCTTCACTCGACCGCCAGTTCCCGAGCGTGCAGGATCCGTTTCCCTTCGAGGCGAGTGACCTGATCGGCATCCAGGGTTTCTACCGCGATCGTGCGTCCATCCGCTGCGACGAACTCCACCTCGTATGCCTCATGATCGCCGTGGACGAGCACCACGGTGCCTACATCCCCGGCGACCAGCCCATGCTGGGGCAGATTGATGCGAAGGGCCGCGAGTTCGAGTTCTTGCAGCTTGGAATCAGCCATCTTCTCTTCGTCTTATCCCGGGTATGCGGTTACGAGCAGCGGCGGCGGTGACCCGCTTCGTAGGATCCAGATAGTTTGCACCTGCACCCGTCCACCATGCGGCGCCGTCACGAATCCGACCCCGACGTACTTGGGACCGAAGCGGGTGGGCACCTCCTTCATGTCGCTCGTCCTGCCCAGCAGAAGCAGATCATCCCGGAACCGCTCAATGGCACCTGGATCATACCCAACGCCGAGGAAGAACCGTGCCTTGGAACCACCCTCTGGATGATCGGGATTGAGCAGGTAGTGTGTGATCTTACGTTCTGGCACAACCGCCAGTTCCGCGAACGGGAGCCTCACCTGCCCTCCACCTTTGCCCGTCCGTCCTGCTTCTCCTTCGAATACTGCCACAACGCTCGGTCCAGATCCCGCATTGACACACCACTCTCCTCCGCCAGTCTACGGCAGGTTTGCACGTACTCCCACCAGAATGGGAACGTATACGCCGGCGGCTTCTCCAACCCGAAAGACCAGAGCGTCCGGAAATCGAGGATCGGGTAGGGATCCAGTAAGCCGAAGTGCAGCAGCACGGAGGCGGTGGGCCACTCTACACCATCGAGTAGCCGCAGGACTCCGATGCGCAGCCGCTCGTCCTGTGCACCAAGCGCCGTGGCAGTCGCCTCCTCAATGAGTTCCGCCGAGTTACTCGCGCACTTTGGTTGCGCACGCGGAGACTTCCATCGAGTCAACACCAGGAAGTCGGATTTCGTGTAGTACCCGTCGCTGCGCGCACGCGGCGCGATCTCCCGCTCGATCCGCTGCTCCCTACGAGCCTCTTCGGGTGTTCCTCGGTATCGAGCTGCCCAATGGGGAATCTCGGCCGGGTCGAATCGCAAGGTGAAGGTACTCATAGCTCCCCCCGGAACGCCTTGTCGAGGATGGAGGGGAGGAGGGCGTCCAGTTCGGTCACAGTTTGCGAAAAGAGTGGAGCGGCCAACCCGGCTTGCGAAACGATGGTGATCGCCAGCCGTTGCTGGTCCGCAGTCGGCATCGGGATCTCCATCTCGAGGAACCGCTCGGGGCGGATGCGCTCTCGCCTCGCCCCCACACCGCGGGTGAGCTGTGCAAGTTGCTCGTAGAACCACGGGGTTGCGACGAGGGCCGACAGATACTGCGACAGAGCTTCACCCGGCTTGCACCGAAAGGTCCGGTACTCGGGGGAAGCATAGCGACCCGCCAACTCGGGCCGGCATACTGCGATAGCGCCTTCCCATCCCTTCACCTGGCTGAGCATGAGAGCACCGGCATACAAGCGGTTGAACGCCTTGTACGTCGTCTCGCTCGCCTCGAGCGTCTCACGTGCGAACAACCCCTGTCCGAACCCCTTGATGCCCACCTGCGGGTACTGACGCCCTGCTACGACAGGTTCCCTCTCCTCGTCGAGGATCAGGATGTCGCCGATTCGGACGCGGCGCTCGCCCGCCAGGCTCAGGTGAAGGCTGGCGACGAGTGCCTGTAATTGCTCTTGCACGCGCTGCCGCAGCCCCCGCGCCTCCTCCACCTTCGCCGCCAGCTCCTCGATCCGCGCGACGATCCGCTGCTGCTCCTCCAGCGGCGGGAGCGGGATCTCACTCGCGAGGAAACGCTCCTCCTTCAGCCGCACACGATTCGTCGTGCCTTCGCTCGCAGAGCGGCAGAGGTCAACGAACCAGCCGGTCCTGCTCAGCCAGACCAGGTAGGATGCGGAGAGACGCTCTCGGTGCACCTCGAACACGGGAAAGTCGTTGCTGACGACGGCACCATGCAGCGCCTCGGGCACCAACCCCAGCGCACCATTGCGAGCATCAATCCGCGAAAGGATGAACTGCCCCGCTCGAACCATCAGCCGTCGCGAAGCGGCGATCTCGGCGCCGGACACCTCGCGACGCAAGACGACACCGTTTCCCCAGAGCCGCACGGTGACTTCCCGGTATCGTTCCTCGGGCCTGATCTCGATCCACTCGTCGGATCGTTTGAGAACCTCGCTGAGCGGTACAGCGTTCA
>JACDHR010000343.1 GCA_013820915.1 Gemmatimonadota bacterium | reverse complement strand
GTTCCCAGCCGCATGCACCATCAGCACGCCCCGGGAGTCCGCATAGCGGACCGCCTCGTCCACCATCTGCTTGCGGGGAGAGTAGCCCTTCCCGAAGCTCATGTTGATGATCTGCGCGCCGTTGTCCACCGCGTAGCGGATGGCGTTGGCGATATCCTTGTCGCGCTCGTCGCCGTCGGGCACCGCGCGGATCGGCATGATCCGAACCGCGGGTGCGATGCCGTCCATCCCCAGGTCGTTCCCACGCCGCGCGGCGACGATCCCCGCTACGTGCGTTCCGTGGTCGGCGCCCGGGCCCCGAACGTCGGGGTTCCCGTAGTACCGCTCCCGCGGATCGCTGTAGTCGTCCCCCACGATCGGACGCGGATCGAACGACGGGTCCAGTCCGTACTGCAGACGCCCCTCCAGCGACTCGCGCTGCCTCGCGATCACCTCGGGAGTCAACCCGAGCGCGATCAGCTGCAGCATTACCTGCTGCGCCTGCCTCACCTCGGGGCGCGTGGTGCGGATCCCGGCGATCTGCTCGGCGGTCGGCGCATCCACACCCAGATGCGCGCTCAGGATCGCGGCGAAGCGCGGGATCGCCGCTTCGATCGCGCGCGCCTGCTCGAGCATCTGCGCCGTCTCCGCGCGCCGCGCTTCGAAGTCCGCCTGCACGGCCAGAAACCGCTCGTACTCCTCACGCTGGGCGGCAGCCAGAGTATCCGGGCGCGCCGAGGCGTAGCGCCCGCGCAGCGACGCGTACAGACGCGTTACCTCGTAGGTGTCGTGGTGTACATGACGACCGTCGGGCCCGCCGATGAAGTTCCAGCCCGAGACGTCGTCCACGTATCCGTTCCCGTCGTCATCCCTGCCGGTACGCGGGACCTCACCCTCGTTGACCCAGATGTTGCCGGCCAGGTCCTCGTGCTCTATATCGATCCCCGAATCGATGATGGCGACCGTGACGGTACGCGCCGGCTCCCTCCCGGCCAGCAGCTCGCGGTAGGCACGCTCGGCGCTGATCCCGTGAACGCAGTCTCTCTCCAGGTCCAGCAGCCACCACTGCGCGGCCGCCGCGGCGACCCCGGTGGCACCACCGGCGGCGGAAAATAGCTCGCAGGTGGAGCGCTGCGCGAGGGGCCCGTCGGCCGGACCACGGGCGGCACCGGCCGGCGCGCAGGCGCCGACGACAAGAACGAGAAGTACAAGAAACGGATTGCGGATGACGAACAAGGGCTTCATGGCGGAGATGAACGGCTCCATGGCGGAGCGGGTACGAGTCTATAGGCGCGCAACCACTTACAAGTTGGTGGCGGCATTCCCGATGCACAAGAGGAGCGGGTGCCCCTACGCGGGGTGCGTGAGGCGCGTGTGAAACCGGTGAGCCGGGGCAAGCTCCAGGCCTATGCGACGACCGTGCTGGAGTTCGGGGGAAGCGGCACCTCCAGCATCGATCTGCGACGGCCGATCGGCGCCGCGGATCTCCGGCTGCTCGCGGGGCTCGGCCTCTCCGGGGAGTTCGCGGTGATTACGGCGTACAACCCGAGAGGCCGGCCGAGCCCGCCGGCCAGCCGGAACAACGTGCGGATGCAGAGCCGGCTGGAGCAGGAGCTCCGGTCGGCAGGGATCGTTGCGGTGCCGGTGGATGGGTGCTCGCCGGACCGGCAGCACCGGGAGGCAAGCGTCGCGGTCTGCATCCCGGAGGATCGGGCGCGGGAGTGGGCAATCCGCTATCGGCAGGATGCGATCTTCTGGTTCGACCGCTCCCGTTTCTGGATCGTAGGTGCGCTCGAAGGCTTCGTCCGGGTTCCCCTGCCACTCGGCGCGGGCACCCTCGGCGGGTAAGGAACGAAGCCCCGCGGCCGGGGCGCGTTGTCCGGGCGGCGTGCACAGGATAAGTTGAGCGCCGTCCCTGCAACCCTTTTCGATGAGGCACGCGAAGATAGAGTCGATCCGCCCGTCCGCGCTGCAGCCCGGCGCCCGTGTTGCGCTGGTCGCGCCCGCCGGTCCGCTGGCACCCGAGGCGGTGGACCGCGCGGTAGAGCGGGTGCGCTCGCGGGGGTGGGAGCCCCGGGTCGGGGAGTACGCCCGCGGACGGCACGGGTATCTCTCGGGCACCGATGAGGAACGGGCCGCGGACCTGAACCATGCGCTGCGCACGGCGGACAACGACGCTATCTGGTTTCTGCGCGGCGGCTACGGCACGATGCGGATTCTGGACCGGATCGACTGGGACGCGCTTCTCGCGCGCCCCCGCCCCGTCATCGGCTTTAGCGACAACACGGCGATCCACCTGGGTCTGCAGCGGCACGGGCTGGTCTCCTTCCATGGGCCACACCCCGCCGCCGAGCTCCCGGAGTTCGCCGCGCGGCAGCTCCACACGCTCCTGACCACCACGCGCCCGGTCGGGCGCCTTCCCTTCCCCGCCGGAAGCCGCGGGCGCGCCGAAACGGTGGCGAGCGGCCGCGCCGAGGGGCCGCTCGTCGGCGGCAACCTCGCCCTCATCGCCGCAACGCTCGGGACCCCCTACGCCGTGCGGGCGGAGGGCGCGATCCTGTGCCTGGAGGAGGTGGGCGAGCTGACCTACCGGATCGATCGCCTCATCTCGCAGCTCCTGCTGGCCGGCGTGCTGGATGCGGTGGCGGGCGTCGCGCTGGGCGCCTTCAGCGATTGCCCGGACGAGGGTGCCGCCGGCATCCCCACACCCGCCGAGGTGATCCGCGAGCGCCTGGAGGGGCTCGGCGTGCCCGTGGCGCTCGGCTTCCCCTTCGGCCACGTCGCCGAGAGCTGGACGCTTCCGCTCGGCGTGCGTGCCGCGCTGGATGCCGACGCCGGAACCCTGGAGCTGCTGGAGCCGGCCACAGCGGCCCTTCCGCCGCCCGTTATCCCCGAGATCCGATGAACGACGACTCGTTTCGTATCCCCGTGGGCCTGGAGGAAGGGCCCGACGGGGCGACCCGCGCTCACGCGCTCGACCTGCTCGGATGTGCCGCCGAAGGACCGAGCAGCGACGCGGCGCTGAACGCGTTCACCGACACCCTCTCCGAGTGGCTACGCTTCTTGCAGTCGGTCGGCGATCCCGTGCCGCCGCCGGATGCGGAGCTGGAGATCACGGTCGACGAGTGGATCCGCGGCGACGCGGCCGTAGCGGCGGGGGAGAGCGACGTCTGCTTCGACGCCGACCTGCAGCGCCTCGACGAGCGCGAGATCAACGACGCGGTCCGCCGGCTCGGGGATCTCCGCGGCCGGCTGCTGAAGGGTCTGCGCTCGGTTCCCGACGCCGAGCTAGACACCCTCCACAGCGGGGAATGGACGCTTCGCCGCGTCCTGGACGAGCTGGCCCGTGCGCAGTGGTGGACACTCTCGCGGCTGGGCGCCTCCCCGCTCGCGGAGGTGCCGCCGCGCACCCTCGCGCGGCTGGACACCGCGCTGGCGCTCGTCGTGCAACAGTTCACCAACCTGCCCCCCGAGCAGCGCGGCAACGTGGTGGAGCTGGAGGGGGAGACGTGGACGCCGCGCAAGGTTCTGCGGCGCCTTCTCTGGCTGGAGTGGTCGCTCGGCCGCGCCGCCCGGCGCGCACTTTCGCAACGGAGGGAGCACGAATGAAGATCTACACCCGCACCGGTGATCGGGGAGAGACCGGCCTCTTCGGAGGCCAGCGCGTCCGTAAGGACCACGTGCGCGTGGACGCGTACGGCGAGGTGGACGAGCTGAACTCGGTGCTCGGCCTCGCCGCCGCCCGGCTGGCGGCGGACGGCGAGACGGAGATCCGGGGCAGGCTGCGCGAGATTCAGACGGAGCTGTTCACGATCGGTGCGAACCTGGCGACGCCCCGCCCCGAAGACGGTGGCCGCGCGAGCTCCCACATCCCCGCCTTCGCGGAGGCGCGGATCGCCGAGATGGAAGGCTGGATCGATGATGCGGAGACACAGCTGGAGCCGCTGAAAACCTTTATACTTCCGGGTGGCAGCGAGGCCGCGGCGCTGCTCCACCTGGCGCGTACCGTCTGCCGCCGCGCCGAGCGCCGCGTCGTCTCGCTCGCGCACGAGGCGCATATCGAGGAGGGGATGGTCATCTACCTGAACCGCCTCTCCGACCTTCTCTTCACACTGGCTCGCCTGGCGAACCATCGCGATGGGATCGCGGACATCCCATGGGTCACACGGACGGAGCCGGCAACGGGAAATGGCGGCTGAGATCGGATGCCGCTCCGCCGTTGGAGCCCGACGTGCCGGAGAGACCGCGCACGAATCTTCCGGTGTTGCCGTTGCGGTAGTACCTTGTAACGTAAACGACTAAACATTTTATGGAGGTGATTCTATGCCGTATCCCGAGATGCTCGTCCGCCCGATGCGCGAGGAGCTTACGCGGCTGGGCGTTCAGGAGCTGAAAACCACCGAAGAAGTCGACCAGGCGTTCCATCAGGAAGACCGCTCGACGCTCCTGGTGGTGAACTCCGTCTGCGGGTGCGCCGCCCGCAACGCCCGCCCCGCCGTGGCAATGGCGCTGCAGCACTCCGCAAAGCCGGACCAGGCGGTCACCGTCTTCGCCGGGCAGGACGTGGAGGCGACCGCCCGCGCGCGCGGCTACCTGCACGGCTATTCGCCCTCCTCCCCGTCCATCGCG
>JACDHR010000064.1 GCA_013820915.1 Gemmatimonadota bacterium | reverse complement strand
GCCGGCAAGCCGGTTGCGGTCGAGGCGCTCGGCCATCCGCTGCGGAAGGGCCACGGTGTTCGGGTCGCCATCCGAGACGTAGCGCCGCTCCGGGTTTCTCTCGTAGGCGGCCAACTGACGTTCCAGCGCCCCGGGCGCCACGATGAACCGGTTGATGGAGCGGGGGTTGAACCGGGTGTCGAACGGAGAGACGCTGGGCCCGCCGCTCACCTCGAGAACCGCCGTCTTCCGATAGGTCTTTCCGTCGCCGTACGTTCCCTGCCAGGCGAGCGACCGGTTCTTCGGCCACATCCCGAGCGGAAGCGCGTGCGTGACGATCTCATAATCGTCCGGCAGATACGCCTTGATCGAATCCTGGCCACGGCCGATCCACTCCTGGACCTGCGCATCGTCGCGCGCCCGATCGAGCCGGGCGTGGTACAGCGTATGGTTGCATGCCTCGTGACGGTTCTCGACGAGGTGCTGCATCTTCCGGCGGATTCGGTCCTCCCGCTCCTGACGCGGCACCTCGCGGCTCGGGCTCTCGCCCCAGAAGTTGGAGGGGTGGCCGGCAGTCGGAAGGATGCACCAGACGGCGCCGTAGTGCCAACCCGGGTTCTCCTGCTGGAAGGTTGTCCACATCCCCATCATGGTGTTGGGGTCGATGCTGCCATCCGCCCGGTAATAGAACTGGCCGAGCGAGGAGTCGTCGATCGTCACCACTACCGGGGTGGTGCCGGCGGGCACGTCGATCCGCCCCTCCACCATATCGCGCATCAGGATCGGACGGTATCCCTTCTCGTACAGCGTGCGAAGGTCCCTGCGGAAGTTCTCCGCGGAGCGCACCCACTCGCCTTCGTTGGTCCCGATGCGGTGGTACTCGAGCACCATGATCTCGCCCAACTCATTTGGGGGCAGGTCGGTGGTGGGGCCCACCGGCTCCGCGATGGGAGCCGGAGCCTCCGCGGGCGCGGCCGCCGCGGCGTCCGGAGCCGGGGAAGCGACCCTCTCATCGGCGAGGGCGAGATTCTCCGTGCGCTCCCCGCCACAACCGGAAAAGAAAGGAGCCGCGCCAAGGAGCACGACGGCGACACGGAAACGAGCGTGGTTCATCATATAAAGCTACAGCAGGGGCAACAGGTTGGAGGAAGACGGCACGGAAACACGCGGGCCGGGAATATGTTCCTGATGAAGAAAGTATATTTTGGGCGAAGAAACAAGGTGCGGCACGTGCCTAATCCGGCTCCGCCTCGCCGAACAGCCGCGGCAGCAGGATGTCCGCGAGTTCGGCGAGAGCACGCTGGTATACAGCGTACCAACGCGAGGTCGGCACCTCCAGACGATTCAGGTAATGCGTGACGCTACGCGGCGGCGGCGCGTGGTGGTCGAGCAGGTGGGCGAAGACGAGCGCGTGCTTCACGTGTGTGAGCACGAGCGCCTCCTCGGCACGGGCAGCCGCGAGTTCAGTCCAGAGGTCCTCCTCCGCGCTGCGGCGCAGCTGGCGGCGCACGAAGCGCACCGCGCCGAGCGGTGTGGCGTAGCGCCAGTCCAGCCCCCATCCGGTACGATGCCGCTCGCGGGCAAGCTCCCTGGTGAGATCGGATTCCCCGAGAGTCGCGAGCGCGCGGGTGCGGACGGCCTCCGCCTCGTCTCCGCCCAGGCTCATGAGCTCGACATATCGGTCCACCGCGTCGTCGAAGGGCATCCGCGGCGCCAGCACGGCCACAAGATCGAGCGCCTGGTGCGCATGGGTCTGGGAGCGGGCCTCGCGTGCGGCCGCCTCCGCCACTTCGAGGCGGAGGCGAAGGTCGCCGGGAAGACGCTGCAGCCAGACGGGGTGGTGAGCGGACATGGATCCTGGTGTCAGGGTACGGAGAGTTGCCGTTCGCAGAGGAGGCGGGCAGACCACCCCGGCCCGTCCGGTGTACCTTCGGTTGCTCCATCCTCTGGCGGAGGGTTATTTTGGCCGTGGAGCCGAGTTCGCGAAAAATGCGTGTTGCGCGGCGCTCAGGCAACTGCCGGCGTACGCCGATCCAGGAATTTACCGAGTATCGAAAGGAACGAACCCGTATGGCAATGTCACGGAGCTCTTCGTGGAAGGAGCACCGCCTGGCCAACCGCCTCGATTGTGGAGGTACGGAGTACAGCGTGGATCTGGTCGCCCGCAAAGCCACGGGGGTGGAGGGGTGGAAGGTCACGCTCGTGTACCTTCCCCGCGAAGCGGGAGATGAAGTGAAAGCCGATCTCCCGAACGCGGCCTCCACAGCCGACGTCCGCCGCCTGGTCCGCGAGCTGGAGGGCGCGGACGAGCGCCTCCGCGAGCTGTGCCGCGAGGCACGCGGCTCATGACGGACTCACCGCTCGAGCGGCGCCTGGCCGCGGGTGGAGCGGTGTTCGGCGAGATCGCCGGGCGCCCGGTTGCGCGGCATTTCGGCGATTCGCTCGCCGAGTACCGCGCGGCTCGCGAGGGGGCCGCAATCGCGGACCGCGCTGACCTGGCGCAGATCCGTATGTGGGGACGCGACCCGGTGAAGATGCTGAACGGGTTGATTACGAACGATCTCGCCCGCGCCGCACCGGGCCAGGGCGTGTACGCGACGATGCTGACCGCGAAAGGCCGTACGATCGCGGAGTTGCGGGTGTTCCGCCGCACGGGCGCGGACGGGCCGGAGCTCCTGCTCGTGCTTCCCCGCGAGGCGCTGGAGGGGACGAGGGCGCACCTGAAGAAGTTCGTGCCTCCAATGTTCGCGCGCTGGGAGGACGTCTCCGAGCGGTCCGGCACAGTAGGGGTGTACGGCCCCGAAGCGAGGCGATTGTTGGGCCGCACTCTCGGCCAGGAGGTGCCGGAGATGAAAGAGGACGAGCACCTGGAAGCACCTTTCTTCGGCCAGCCGGTTCTTGTTGCGGCCACTCGTTACGCGGGGGGCGAGGAGGGATTCGACATCTTCGCTCCCGGCGACGCGCTCCCCCCGCTCTGGGATGCTCTGCTGGAGGGTGGCGCACCCACCGCTCGCCCCCTGGGTTTCGGAGCGCTGGAGACACTGCGCATCGAGGCGGGCCGGCCGCGCTACGGTGCGGAGCTGACGGAGGAGGTCATCCCCACGGAAGCCTTCGAAGCCACGGGGATGATGCCGCGCGCGGTTTCTTTCACTAAAGGTTGCTATACGGGCCAGGAGGTAATCATCCGCATCGCGCACCGCGGGCATGTGAACCGGCACCTCCGGGGTCTGCTGATGGGCGATTCGCCCGCGCCTTCGTACCGGACGCCGCTCTACCATCCGGAGAGTGGAAAGCAGATCGGCTGGACGGCGAGCGCCGCTGTTTCGCCGCTGCTGAACCAGACGGTGGCGCTCGGCTTCGTGCGCCGCGAGCTGCTGCCGGGAGCGACGGTCCGGCTTGGAGCGGCAGACGGGAGGTTGGTCACGGTCGCGGAGCTCCCCTTCCGGCTACCGAACGGTACGCCGGTACTGCGGGGAGAAGCGGAGTGAACGTCCATCCCGGGTCTCCCGGCGCGCCGAGCGGTGCCGCACCGGTTCCGCGCAACCGCTCGGCGTTGAAGGAGTGGGCGAGCATCGAGCAGGCGCTCGACGCCGGCACCGTGCTCCTGCTGCGCAAAGGCGGGATCTACGAGCAGCGGGAGGGATTCCGCGTAGAGCACCGCGAGTTCTGGATTTTCCCCACATTCTTCCACCAGAACGCGGAGGAGATCTCACCGGCATTCGCGTGGACGCTCGACGCGGCACGGGCGCTCCACCCGGGGGTGGATTCCGTACGTATCGCCACCTACGCCGTGGTGACCGACGTGCTCCGGATCGAGCGCCTCGAAGCAGTGGAGACGCTGCAGGGGCTTCACCCTCTGCGGGCAGAGACGGTCGCATCGCGCTTCCACTACAAGCAGCGGCCCTACCTGCACGCGCTGGTGCTGCGCACCTACCGGCTGCCGGAGCCGCACCTGATCCCGAACACGCTCGACTACGAGGGGTGCATCTCGTGGGTGGAGCTGGACGAGGAGGTCCCCACGCACGGCGCCGCTCCCGTGCTCGACGATGCCGAGTTCTCCGCACGCCGCGCGGAGATCCTGCAGCGCCCGGGTGGCGAGGGTGTGATCCGTCTCTGATGCGGCGGGGTACCCGGTATGGCCCTGGCGACGCCCGTAATTCAGGAGAGAAAACCCATCATGACGCGCCCTGACCCTCCACCCCAGCTCGACACCGCCACCGCCTCCGAGCTTCTGCAGCGGGCCCGGGAGGCGAGAAACCACGCCTACGCTCCGTACAGCCGCTTCCCCGTCGGCGCCGCTCTCCTGGCCGCGGACGGGGCTGTGTTCGCCGGCTGCAACATAGAAAATGCCGCCTTCGGGCTGACGAACTGCGCGGAGCGTGTGGCGATCGGGAACGCCGTGTCGCAGGGAGCGCGGGCCTTCCACGCAATCGCCGTGGTGGGCCCCGAGGACGACGTCGCCTGCGCTCCCTGCGGCAGCTGCCGCCAGGTGCTGCACGAGTTCGGCCCCGCCCTGCTCGTGGTCACCCCGGGCGGAGCGGATGGCGCACCTCTCGTCACGTCGCTTCGCGAGCTCCTGCCCGGCGCATTCGGACCCGCGCGGCTGCGGGGCGAGGTGCCGGAATGAGTGTGGAGAAAGGGGGTGATCGCGCGAGCGCTCCGCGGAGCGGCGAGGCCGAGACCGGGGCCGGCACGAGCATGGTGGAGCTGATCGAGCGGAAGAAGCGAGGTGGTGCGCTGAGCGCCGAGGATCTCACCTGGCTCTGCGGCGAGTACACCGCCGGCCGGGTTCCCGACTATCAGGTCTCCGCGTGGCTGATGGCGGTCTGCTGGCGCGGGATGGGCGAGGCGGAGACGCTGGCGCTGACCCGGGGGATGGTCGCAACGGGTGCCACGCTGGACTGGAGCCATCTTCCACGGCCGGCCGTGGACAAGCACAGCACGGGCGGAGTCGGCGACAAGACATCGCTGGTGCTGGTGCCGCTTTTGGCCGCGGCGGGACTGCCGTTCGTGAAGATGTCCGGGCGGGGGCTCGGCCACACGGGTGGGACGCTGGACAAGCTGGAGTCGATCCCCGGGTTTCGCGTGGGGCTCTCGCCCGGCGAGATGCGTGCGCAGGTAGAGCGGATCGGATGCGCGCTTGTGGGGCAGAGCCCGGAACTGGTGCCGGCCGACGGGCAGCTCTACGCGCTGCGCGATGTGACCGCAACCGTCGACTGCCTCCCGCTGATCGCGGCGAGCATCATGTCGAAGAAGCTGGCCGGGGGGGCGGGCGCGATCGTTCTCGACGTGAAGTACGGTGCGGGCGCGTTCATGCGCGATGCCGCGGCCGCGCGGGAGCTGGCGGGTGCCATGGTGCGGATCGGGGAAGGGGCGGGGCGCCGGGTGCGTGCGGTTCTCTCGCCGATGGACGAGCCCCTTGGCAAAGCGGTGGGGAACGCGCTCGAGGTGCGGGAAGCCATCGAGTGCCTGCGCGGCAGTGGCCCGGCGGACCTCTGGGCGCTCGCGCTGGAACTGGGCGTTCACCTGCTCCTCCTGGCCGGCGAAGCGGAAGATGCGTACAGCGCGCGGACGCGGCTGACGCAGATCCGCGACTCCGGCGCCGCTGCCCAGCGCTTCGCCGAGCTGATCGCCGCGCAGGGCGGCGACCCCGCAGTGGTCGAGTCTCCGCAGCGCCTGGCGCAGGCGCCCGTCGTCATTCCCGTAACCTTCGCTGGCGGCGCGGAGCAGCAGTGGGTCGCGGTGGTGGAAGCGCGGACGGTGGGAGATGCAGCGCTCGAGCTCGGTGCGGGACGCCGCACCAAGACGGACCCGATCGACCCTTCCGTAGGGATTCGCCTGCGGAAGAAGATCGGCGACCGCGTCGAGCCGGGCGAGCCGCTGGCGGAGATCCACGCCCGGACGGAAGACGAAGCGCGTGCCGCCGAGCGGAGGATGTTGGAAGCCTACCACCTGCAGCGGGATCTCGTCCCCACCCCCGGCTCCGGCTACGAGGTGGTCGGTTCCTGAGCAGACCTCGTCCACCCGGGGCAGCCCGGCCGCGTGGCGCTCCGGCGCGGGCATGAACCTCCGCGAAAACGGTTGGCGTGCCGTTTGCGGCGTGATGCGTTACGAGCCGGTTCACGCTGTCTGACAGGGAGGAATCCAATGCGACGAAATCACGTGCACAAAGCGCTGCTCACTCTCGCGGTGCTCGCGCTTGCCACAGCGTGCGGAGGCGAGAACCTGTTCGAAGGTGCCGCAGCCTCCGCCGGCGGGACGAGCGGAACGGTTCAGGGCGCCGTCACCGCGACGGGAGGACCGCTGGGTGCGGTACCGATCATCCTGATCGGCATCGACTCCACGAGAACGGACGGGCAGGGCCTCTACCGGTTCGAGCAGCTCCCGGCATCCACGTACACCGTGGCGATTCGCGTTCCGCTGAACTTCGAACCGGCGCCGGGGGACAGCACGATCCGGACGGTGCGACTTGGCGGCGGCGGTACCGAGACGGTCAACTTCCGGCTCCAGGCAACCGGAGTGATACCGTAGCCGGATAGCATGGCGCTGGAGAGCATCCCCCGTTCGCCCACGCAGTACCTCTCAGGTGCAAGCGCTTCGTTGCTCCGGCACCGTGTACTAACATTGTACGATCAGGGGCCGCGCACCGCCTCATGGCCCCTGATGCATCGTGTGCAGGCTTACTACGCCACTTGTTTCCCACCTCTGGCCGCCCTAGTTTAGCCGCTTCCGATCCATCCTCGCAAAGATTACGATCCATGCACAGAACCCTATGGTTTGTCGTGTTCGGCATGTTCTGCCTGGCACCTCCCGTATCACCCGCAGCCGCAGCGCAGGAGGAATCCCCCTCCGCATCCACCTCGGCCGACACCACGAAGCGCACAGCGAAATGGGACGTAGCCGCGGCACACGGCCCGACACGGGATCTCGCGTTCGACACGGACGAGGGGACGTGGATGTCGCTGGACGTGAGCCCCGACGGCCGGCAGATCGTCTTCGACCTGCTGGGCGACATCTACGTCATGCCGATGGCCGGTGGCGACGCGCAGCTGATTCTGGGCGGCATCACCTTCGATACCCAGCCGCGCTTCAGCCCCGACGGCCGGCGGATCGCCTTCACCAGCGACCGCGACGGCAGCGATAACCTGTGGGCCATGAACGCGGACGGCACCGACCTCCACCAGATCACAAAGGAGAAGGAGCGCCAGGTCAACAGCCCGGTCTGGACGCCGGACGGGCTGGGCTTGGTCGGCCGCAAGCACTTCCGCAACACCCGCTCGCTGGGCGCGGGCGAGATGTGGCTCTTCCACATCGGCGGTGGCGACGGTCTGCAGCTCAGTGCGCGGCGCAACTGGGAGCAGAACGCCGGTGAGCCGGAGCTCTCGCGCGACGGGCGCTACCTCTTCTACAGTGAGGACATCAGCCCGGGCGGTGGCTTTCAGTATAACCGCGACCCCTACGGCGTGATCTACGCGATTCAGCGCGTGGACCGGCAGACGGGCGAGAAGGACACCTTTTTGCGTGGCGCGGGCGGCTCGGTGCGCCCGCACATCTCGCCGGACGGCAAGACGATGGCATTCGTGCGCCGCGTGAGGCTGAAGAGCGCGCTGATGGTGCACGACATGGAGAGCGGCCGCGAGCGCAGGCTGTGGGACGGGCTCAGCCACGACCAGCAGGAGGCGTGGGCGATCTTCGGCACCTACCCCACCATGGCGTGGACGCCGAACGGCCGGCACATCGTAGCGTGGGCGCAGGGCGGGATCTGGAAAGTCGATGCCACGACGGGCGCGGCTGAGCGCATCCCGTTCCGCGCGCAGGTCCGGCAGCAGATCACCGACGCGGTGCGCTTTCCACAGCAGGTAGCGCCGGAGACGTTCGACGTGCGGATGCTGCGCTGGGTCAGCGTAGCACCCGACGGCCGCAGCGTGCTCTACCAGGCACTCGGCAAATTGTGGATCCGCGACCTGCCGGACGGCACGCCGCGCCGCCTGACGCGCGACGAGAGCGGCTGGGAACTGCACCCGTCCTGGTCCGCAGACGGCCGCTCGATCGTCTACACCACCTGGAACGACCAGGACTACGGCGCAATCTACACAGTGCGCCGCAACGGCAGCGCGCGCCGCAAGGTAACGCGGCAGCCGGGACATTACGTGGAGCCCACCTTTTCGCGCGACGGCAGCCGCATCGTCTATCGGCGCGTCGGCGGCGACGTTCTCCGCGGCGACCTTCATTCGCGCGACACCGGTGTCTACTGGGTCGCTGCAAGCGGCGGGACCCCGGTCAAGATCACGGATTCCGGCACGCAGCCGCAATTCAACCGCGCGGGTGACCGCGTATATGTCCATACCAGCGAGGCGCCGAGCAGCCCCGGCGACCCCCGCCGCGCCGGATTGGCCAGCATGAACCTGCAGGGTGGTGAGCGGTTCACGCACCTGATGTCGGAGCATGCCGCGCAGATCGCGCTCTCGCCGGACGAGCGCTACGTCGCCTGGGTCGAGCGCTTCCAGGCCTATGTCGCACCCTTCCAGCGCACCGGTCAGACAGTGACACTGGCGCCGAAGAGTACCGCCTACCCGGTGCAGCAGATCTCCCGGGACGCGGGGATGAACCTGCACTGGTCGCAAGACGGCTCGCGCATCTACTGGTCGCTCGGGCCGGAACTCTTCCAGCGTGAGGTCAGCCGAACCTTCGCCTTCGCGGCTGAAGATACGGCGCAGGTGATGGCCGAGCCCGAGGCCAGCGGTCATTTCATCGGCTTCCAGGCCGAGACCGACCGGCCGAGGGGCGCCGTTGCGCTGGTCGGCGCAACCGTGATCAGCATGCGCGGCGAGGAGGTGATCCCCGATGCCACCGTGGTGATCGAACGCAACCGCATCGTCTCCGTCGGGCCGTCGGCCAGCACGCAGGTGCCGGCCGGCGCCACCGTCGTCGACGTCGCCGGGCGCTACATCATGCCGGGCATGGTAGACGTGCACGCGCACATCGGCACCGGCAGCAACGGCATCGCCCCGCAGACGCACTGGGGCTATCTCGCCAACTTGGCCTTCGGCGTGACCACGATGCACGACCCGTCGTCCGGCACCGAGATGGCATTTTCCAACTCGGAACTGCTTCGGGCGGGCCAGCTGGTGGGGCCGCGCCTCTTCTCCACCGGTACGATCCTGTACGGCGCCGAGGGTGGCTTCCGCGCGGTGATCAACAGCTATGAAGACGCACTCTCGCACCTGCGGCGCCTCAAGGCGGTGGGCGCATTCAGCGTCAAGAGCTACAACCAGCCGCGCCGCGACAGCCGCCAGCAGGTGATCGCGGCCGCGCGCGAACTGGAGATGATGGTGGTGCCGGAGGGCGGCTCGACGTATCACTGGAACATGACCCATGTACTGGACGGGCACACCGGGCTGGAGCACAACATCCCGGTTGCGCCGCTGTATAACGATGCGCTCTCGCTGATCGCCGCATCCAAGACCGGCTACACGCCAACGCTGGTCGTTAACTACGGCGGCCTGAACGCCGAGTACTACTGGTACCAGGAGAGCGACGTCTGGGAGAATGAGCGGCTGATGCGCTTCACGCCGCGCGAGGTCGTGGATTCACGTGCCCGCCGCCGAGCCATGGCCCGCGCCGACGACTACCAGTACGTAGAGGTCAGCCGCGCCGCGAAGGCGATGCTCGATCGCGGCACCCGGGTGCAGCTCGGCGCGCACGGCCAGCTTCAGGGGCTCGGCGCGCACTGGGAGCTATGGTCGCTGTCGCAGGGCGGGATGACCAACATCGAGTCGCTACGCGCCGCCACACTGCACGGCGCCGAGTACCTGGGCCTCGACCGTGATCTCGGCTCCATAGAGCCGGGTAAGCTTGCCGACCTGGTCGTGCTCGAGCGCAATCCGCTGGAGAACATCCGCAACACCGAATCCATCCTGTACGTAATGGCCAACGGGCGGCTGTTCGATGCCTGGACGCTGGCGGAAGCCGGCAATCACCCCGGGCCGCGGGGGAAGCTTCCCTGGGAGGGATAGAAAGCACGCAACTGTAGAAACAGTTGTAGAAACAGTACGGGCCGGCGTCTGGGAAGACGCCGGCCCGTACAACTCCGGAGTCGGTGGCGGAGCTGCTAACTGATCCCGGATCATTTCCGCACCCTCGGAAGGTACGGTCGGGAGCGGACTTTCAGGGGATGTAGTACGTCGGCGCCTCCGGCCCCACCGGCATCCCGAATCCGAAGACCCAGATGTAGAAGAGGATCACCCACCCCACGAGGAAGGCCAGCGTGTAGGGGAGCATCGTGGCCACGATGGTGCCGATCCCGAGCTTGCGGTCGTAGCGCGCGGCGAAGGCCAGGATCAGCCCGAAGTAGCTCATCATCGGGGTGATGATGTTCGTGGTGCTGTCGCCGATCCGGTAGGCGGCCTGGATGACCTCGGGCGAGTAGCCGAGCAGCATGAGCATGGGCACGAAGATCGGCGCCGTCACGGCCCACTGCGCCGAGGCGCTTCCGAGCATCAGGTTGACGAAGCAGCACATCAGGATGAAGGGGATGAAGACGAGCGGGCCGGTCAGCCCCATGGCGGTCAGCACATCGGCGCCGGTCACGGCCACGATCCCGCCGAGGTTCGTCCACCCGAAGAAGGCGACGAACTGGGCGGCGAAGAAGACGAGCACGATGTAGAGCCCGAGCGCGCTCATCGCGCCGGCCATCCCGTCGATCACGTCGCGGTCGCTCTTCATGGTGCCGGTGATCCTGCCGTACACCACGCCGGGCACCAGGAAGAAGACGAAGATCAGCGTCACCATCCCACGCAGGAAGGGGGAGTTCAGCACGTCGCCGGTCTCCGGGTTACGTAGCACCCCCCACTCCGGCACCACCGCGAGAGCGAGGAGCGCGCTGACGCCGAGCACCGCGATCCCCGCCCACAACAGCCCGCGGCGCTCGAGCGGCGAGAGCGGTTCCAGCGTGCGGTCGTCCGCGACCCCCTCCTCCGCGTGACTCGGGTCGTACACGCCGAGCTTGGGCTCTACGATTCGGTGCGTGACCCAGGTGCCGACGCCGGTAATCAAGAAGGTGCTCACCATCATGAAGTACCAGTTCACCGCCGGGTGCACCTCGTACCCCGGGTCGATCAGCTGCGCCGCCTCCTGCGTGATCCCGGCCAGCAGCGGGTCGACCGTGCCGATCAGCAGATTCGCGCTGTAACCGCCGGAGACCCCCGCGAACGCCGCCGCCATCCCCGCAATCGGGTGGCGGCCGACGGCCAGAAAGATCACGCCGGCCAGCGGCACCAGAATCACATAGCCGGCTTCCGAGGCGGTGTTGGACACTACACCCGCGAAGACGATCGCGAGCGTGAGGAGGTTGGGGGGCGCCTTCAGTACCAGTGCGCGGATCGCGCCGCTGATCAGCCCGGACTTCTCCGCCACCCCCACGCCCAGCATCGCGACCAGCACGGTGCCGAGCGGAACGAAGGTCACGAAGTTGGAGACCAGGTTCTCCACGATGCGCCGCAGCCCGTCGCCGTTCATCAGGCTGACCGCTTCGATCATCCCCGTGGGGCTGCGGCCGCGCGCACCCTCCGGCCTTGGATCGGGAACGCTCCACTCCAGCAGGCCGGCCGCACCGCTGAGCAGAACCACGCCTAGCGCGAAGAGCGCGAACAGCGTGACCGGATGCGGCAGCAGATTGCCCAGCCACTCCACGAAGTTAAGGAACCGCGTGAATCCGTTGCTCCCGCGGCGTGGCGGGGGTCGGGAGGGCTCCGGAGCATTATCGAGAACGGCGCTGCGTGCACCTTCGTCACTATGGCGGGGCGGCTGCTCCATCGGGCTTGGTGAGAGTAGCGGGAAACGGGTTCAGGAGGCGCATAATCCTACGGGTGGCGCGCCGGCAGGGCAACAGGTGTTGCGCGGAAAACACATAACTGTTTGCTGGAACATAACTTGCCATTTTTTTATCGTATTGGGAAACTCTATAGCACATCACGAATGGACGAAAACGGATGACGAACAGACTACTCGGATGGGTGATCGGAATGCTACTGCTGACAGGGTGCGCATCGCCCGCTCCGCAGACAGCGGTCGCAACGGAGGATGGCAGCGCGAGCGTGGCCGAGGCCAGTATGAACGAGCTGTACCTGTTGGTCAGCATCTCTGAGCGGACGGTCCGCGCATTCCGCGGCGACGAGGAGATCCGCAGCGACCCGATCGCCGTAGGCGACGAGGAACACCCGACGCCCCCCGGTGAGTTCACCACGCACCAGATCGACTGGAATCCGGACTGGACGCCGCCGGACAGCGAATGGGCGGAGGACCGGCAGAACAAGGAGCCGGGTCATGAAGACAACCCGATGGGCCGCGTCCGGATGGTCTACGAGCGTCCCTACAGCCTCCACGGCACCGAGGCCCTCGAGTCGCTCGGGCATGCGCAGTCTCACGGCTCGATCCGTGTGGCCAACGAAAGCATCATCGAGTTGGCCAAGCTGGTGATGGAAGCCGGCGGCGAAGCGCGCCCGGAGAGCTGGTATCAGGAAACACTGGCCAACCCGACGGAGATGCGGGAAGTTCACCTTTCCAACCCGGTGCTGTTGAAGAACGTGAAGTAAACATCCCCCGGCCGGTGATCTCGGCCCAGAGCGCATCCAGGCGCAGGTCGCGGTCACGCGTTCGGTTCACCCACTCCGTGGGCCGCTCGGGGTTGTCCGGATGGAAACGCACTCCCCACACCGGCTGGAACGCATCCGTGACCAGCGAGTAGCGCGCGTCTCCCAGCACGGTGGAGTCCGCGGGTGCGCGTGCGACCCAGCCATCGGAGAACCAGGCGAAACGGCGGAAATCACGAACCACGCGCGGGTCACCCCGGGCGGCGGGCGAGAGATCCGTCTCCCGCACCCTGCGGACGGCGGTCCCCGGCACCCAGTGGGCTGGGCCAAGCCAGGGAACACGGATCCGATCCGCGTGCAGCGAATCGCCGGCCAGGTACAGGGAGCGCCAGACGAGATTGTTACCGATCGTCGGGAACACCTCGCCCCGGACGCGCACGTTACCATGAGAGGCGGCGATCCGCTCCTGGGCCCCCAGCGCCCGCTCCCGCTGGACGGCGCCGAGGCCGAGATAGGCGAGGCAGAAGACCAGCGCGGCCGCGGCCGGCCGGAACGAGGCACGATATGCGGCCAGAGCCACGCCGA
The DNA here is from genome assembly GCA_013820915.1 of Gemmatimonadota bacterium. Lineage (GTDB taxonomy): Bacteria > Gemmatimonadota > Gemmatimonadetes > Longimicrobiales > Longimicrobiaceae > JACDHR01. The sequence continues at coordinate 2,028 of JACDHR010000064.1, read as the reverse complement.
TGAGCAGGGCGAGGGTGAAGATCGGATCTATGATCGAGATCCAGTTCAGTGCCACGCGATAGGAGGAGAACGGCCAGAACAGCTGCGTGCCGTACGTGGTGAGCGAGTCCAGCACCGCATGGGTCGCGTAGCCGAGGGTGGCGGCGCCCGGGACCGGCTTCCAGTCCTCCCGATGGCTGCGGCGCAGCAGCCATGGGAGCGCAGCAATGAATCCACCCACCGGGATGAAGAGCAGGGAGTGGGTGAACCCGCGATGGTACTCGATGGCGAGCAGCGGGTCCGTACTGCTGCGGATCAGCACGTCGGCGTCGGGCAGCAGGGCGCTCACCGCGCCGATCAGCCCTGCCCGCCTGCCGAGCTGGCGCGAGAAGGCGGTCTGTGCTACAGCGGCGCCGAGCAGCGCATGGGTGAGAGGGTCCATGGATCGTGTTCTTGATGATGACGCCGCGTTGCGATCGTTGAACCGCACCATACTACCGCACTACCGCGGCAGTCCGGCAACGTCAAAGCGGCACTGCCGTGGCCCGATGCGTTCGGAGAATGCCGAAGGTGAGGAGCTACGCAGACTCGTGCGACTCCGTGGGCTGCAGCGAGATTTCCAGGCGGCGCAACATCTTCTGCAGACTCTGGCGGTGCAGCCCGAGCAGACGTGCGGTCGCCGAAACGTTGCCGTCGTTGCGCTCCAGGGCGGCGCTGAGGAAGGAGCGGTCGAACGCGTCCAGAGCGCGAGCACGAGCGTCCGCGTACGGAAGCTCTGCCGACGCCGCATCCGCGGGGCGAAGGGGCGCCACGGAGCCGGCGAACTGCGAGGGCAGGTCGGCGGGCTGAACAACATCTCCCTCCGCGAGCACCACCGCTCGCTCCAATGCGTTGCGCAGTTCGCGCACGTTTCCCGGCCAGTCATGCGCGAGGAGGATGCGGCGGGTGGCGTCGCTCAGCGTAAGCATGGGGCGGCCATGCCGTTGTGCGAACTCGGCAAGGAAATGGACGGCGATCGCCGGGATGTCGCCACGGCGCTCACGCAGCGGGGGGAGCGTGAGGTTGACCACCTGAAGGCGATACAACAGATCCTCACGGAACCGGCCTTCTGCGATCAGGCGGTCGAGCGGGCGGTGCGTAGCGGCGATCACGCGCATGTCCACGGACGTGGCCCGGGTCGAACCCAGGCGGAGCACCTGCCGCTCTTCCAGCACCCGCAGCAGCTTTGCCTGCGCTGCGAGCGCGAGGTCACCGATCTCGTCCAGGAACAGTGTGCCGCCGTTCGCCGCCTCGATCAAGCCTTCGCGGTCGCGGTCGGCACCGGTGAAGGCGCCGCGCACATATCCGAACAGCTCGCTTTCCACCAGCTCACCCGGCAGCGCGGAGCAGTTCAGCGCTACGAATGGTCCGGAAGCGCGGCGGCTTTCCGCGTGCAACGCCCGCGCCGCGAGCTCCTTTCCCGTGCCGCTTTCACCGGTCACCAGCGTCGTCACGTCTACAGGGCCGGCGCGGCGGATGATGCGGTACACCTCGCGCATCGCGGGCGAGTCGCCGATCAGCCCGCGGAACTCGCTCGCCAGTTCCTCCCGCAGCCGCTGGTTTTCGGCGCGCAGCGCTAGAACCTCGTGGGCACGCCGGACGATGGCGCGGATCTCCTCGTTGTCGAACGGCTTCGGGACATAGTCATACGCGCCCGCCTTGAGTGCGCGAACCGCGGCGCGCTCGTCGCCAAACGCCGTCATCAGCACGAACAGCGTACCGGGGTACCGGGAACACACTTCGTCGAAAAGCTGCATGCCATCCATCGCGGGCATGCTCAGGTCCGAAAGGACGAGGTCCGCCGGCTGGCCTTCGAGCGAGGCGAGCGCGGCAGGCGCGTGCTCCGCCTCGCGCACCACGTGGCCATCGCTTTCCAGCAGCTCGGCGAGTGAAAACCGGATCGTGCGCTCGTCATCGACCACCAGGATCCTCATGCGACGGCCTGCCAAGTCCGCCGTGCCATGGCTCGCGTCATGTTGCGACCTTTGCTTTGCCTTTGCGGTGGCGGCC
>JACDHR010000342.1 GCA_013820915.1 Gemmatimonadota bacterium | reverse complement strand
GCGCAGATGGCCGCCGACGAAGCGCGTGAGGCCGAGGCCGAAGAGTGGTCTGAAGCTCTGCTGCCCGATGTTGCCGATGAAGCGCGGTGAGGTCTGGTGGGTCAACTTCGACCCTTCTCTTGGCGGCGAGATCCGCAAGCAGCGCCCCGCAGTCATCATCAGCAACGATGCATCGAACCGGCACCTGAACCGCGTGCAGGTGGTGCCCCTCACCAGTAACGTCGAGCGCTTGTACCCGAGCGAAGCGTACGTCAGCCTTGGCGGACAGCAGCGCAAGGCCATGGCCGACCAGCTCACCACCGCTAGCAAACAGCGCCTGAACCGCAAGGCTGGGGATCTCTCCCCATCGGACATGCAAGCGGTGGAGCAAGCGATCCGAGTGCAGCTGGGACTCGGATCATAGGATTCTGCGATTGCCCATAGGCGGGAAGCCTCCGATCAACTTCGGCTGGGCTGCTCGTGGCGGTGCGGGTTCCACATGGATCGTCACCTGTGCACCCGCCATCGCCAGCATGCTGACCAGCGCATCGATCCTGAACCGCTCGATCTTGCCGCGCGTCAGGTCACTAATCCGCGGTTGAGTGACGCCCAGCAGCTCTGCTGCCTCGGCCTGCCGCAGCTCGCACTGCCGGATGCTCTCCCGGAGTTCGCCCATCAGATGCGCCCGGATCTTCAGGTTCTCCGCTTCCTCGGGCGGGAAACCCAAGGTCGAGGAAGACATTGCCGCTGGACGGGGTGTATTCCATTTCCGCTCTCCTGGTCAGCCCTGCTGCTCTCGGGTGCGGATCATCAAATCACTCCTCCTTCAGAGGAGAAGACGTCGTCAGTCCGGAAGACGTCCTCCATGACACCGAGGAAGTTGGGATCGTAGAGTCCACCCCACGCGTAGATCTCCTCGTGTCGATGTGGGATCTGTGCGAGACCCCGCTCGATGATTCGATGCCGCCGAAGCTGAACGCTCAGCCGAAGCAGTGTGTGGCTGTCGACTTTTTCTCTGCGCTCCAGCTTGGCGCGCAGCGCTTCGTCCACCACAACGAGCACGGTGTCATCCTCAATCACTTGCCCACTACGGGCGACTTCGGGATAGTTCCGGTTCCGCTCAGCGCGGGTGAGAGTCTCGACGAACTTCACCAGATCATCCAACTCCGATCGGATGGCCTCGGTCACAACCTCAGCTGGATCGCGGTCGTTGATGGCGTCGTCCTCGAGCATCTCCTCGAGGACGCGGCGCGCGTGCTTCCAGTCAGGGTTCTGTGTCACGCCGGGTTCTTCGAGGGAGAGGGTGAAATCGAAAACGAGTCCCCCGCCGCGCTCACGGTGACGGTTCACGCGCCCGCCAACCTGGATAAGACTGGCTGCACTCGCTCGCTCGCGGAATGCGGTGGAGAACGAAAGGTCTACCCCTGCCTCCACGAGGCTCGTCGCGACAAGAGTCCAGTTGCGCAGCCGCTTCACCTCCTCGCCGTTTGGCGCGCAGCGAGCTACCATGCGCTCCAGTCGAAGCCTCGCCTTCACTCGGCGTAGGATGCGCTCACGGTCGCGCGGGCAGAGGGCTGCGGAGAGATGCTCTACCTCGTAACCAGCGTCCCGCATCCGCTTCGCGACGAGTGCAGCAGTCTGGACAGTGTTGAGTATCACCAGCCGTGGGCCAACTTTGCTGCGCACACGAGTACACAGGTCCTCAGTGGAGAGCCCGTCGCCCAGGCACTCGTAACGTACGCGTTCTCCTTCGCGGGCGAGTAGACGTGCATGCAGTTCCTGCCCCTCATCCGTCGTCGGCAGCAGATCTGGCACATCCACGGGCCGCTCCACGATGCGATTCAGCTCCCAAAAGCGGGCAAGCGAGCCGGAAGCGAAGACAAAGCGGCAGCCCCATCGCTCCGCCAGCTCCCGGATCCAACGCCAGTTCTGGGGCCAGAGCCGCGCGGGAAGCGCAGCGTGAGCCTCATCAAGGAATACTGCTGAGCCCGGCAGCTCATGGAGCTTCCGGAGGCGTCCAGGGCTGTTGGAGGCAAGCGTCTCAAAGAACTGCACTGCAGTCGTGACGATCACAGGTGCGCGCCAGAGCGTCGCGAGACCACGATTCTCAGGGGACGAGAAGTCGGCGCGGTGATGGTGCTCGGCGACGACCTCCTGCGGGTCCTCGCCGGACAGAACGAGCGCTGCCCGCAGCTCCTTGACTACCTGGGTGATGATGTTGGTGTAGGGAGCGACGACGAAGATGTGGCGCAGCTCGGGGCGTCCCTCAGTCTGCTGCGCGCGGCGAAGCAGGTTCCCTGTGACAGCCAGTGTCTTGCCGATCCCGACAGGACCCTCGCAGGTGGCGAGCGACGCGTCCACCGGTGTATCGAGACAGGCTCGAAAGAAGTCACTCCGGTCGCGGACGCGCTCCCCCCGCCCCTGCGCCTGCGCATCGTGTGCTTTCTGTGCAACCACCTCCTCCAGCCGCACCAACCGCTCAGCCCAGCATGTTGGTACCCGGTCTTCTCCCGGCATCGGTGTCTTGATTCCCGCGTCGTATGCAGCGCTGTCGCTGTGGTCAGCATCCACCAGACACGAGAGTGCCAGCCGCATTGGGAGCCCGTGCAGTCCATCCACCGCTGCAGGCTCGAGTCGGTGGACACCGCAGACCTGCTCGTGCAGTGCGACATACTCCGCAAGGTGCGCATCCACATGGGTGATAAGCGCATCGTGCTCACCTTCCTCCGGGTCGCGCTTCCGCCCCCCACGGAGTTCCCGCGGCAGCGCCTTCTCGGCACCGTAGGAGGGAATCCCCGGCGGCGCATGGTGTGCACGGACCAGCCACGCCGCCGCCTCGTCTCCCTGCGCAAGAGAGTACGCGATGCCTGCATCCACGTGGTCCCGGTCTCGCGGAAGAGGCTCATTCCTGCTCCGTGACAGCGGCCCCTGGTTCGCCTCGTCCAGCTTACCGAGATCATGGAAGACAGCCGCTGCGACGACAGTGGAGACGAAGCCGGGCGGCGGCGATGTCGCGTACTTCAGCGCCCACTCAGCCCTACGTCGTGCACCCTCGCGTACCGCCGTTACATGGAGACGATACCGCTGCGGCTGCCGGTTGGGGTCGTGCCGCGGTGGTGAGTGAGCAACCGGCTCAGGCCGCTCGCCCGACATTCTCCCAATCGCGCTGCACCAGATCCTCGAAGGAGGCGAGCCGCTTCCGAACGTCCTCGGGGAGCGCGCCAGGGAAATCGTAGTCAGCGGCAGAGGCAGAAGGCTCCTGCGGGTCCTGCCCCTCAACACGCCGCGGCGTAAGCGCATCGATGATGAGCGAGTCAGGGCAAGAGCCGAGCGGCGACTGGTGCTCCGCATACCAGGCATGCCTCACCTCCACAAAAGGTCGGACGGCCGACGCCGTGCTGCGATACGCGTGCGGCAGCAGGAACTTCATCAGCTCGATGTCACTCGCTTCGCAGCCGTTCTTGCGCGCCATCATCGGATTCACGAAGAAAGGCATTGCATATACTCCGTGCTGCACGACGCGCCAGCCGAGTGGAGCCATCCCCCGATCCTTCCCCTCCTGCACGCCGGCTTTGTTGGTGGTAGTCATCCTCTCCACCTCGACGCGTGAGATGGAGACACCGGGGCCAAACTGAACCACACCGGTGCTGATGAAGTGGTCCACGTTCCCTTTGTCATCGGCCCCCTTCATGCTCTCCAGGAACGTGTTGCCGAAGATGCGGGCGTCCCAGAAGGTCTGCGTAAAGGTTTGGGCATCCATCTTGGAGATTTCGCCGCGGTCGCGCCCACGCGTTTCCAAAATTTCGTATCCCCGGCCGTCGCTCAGACTGAGGGCTGCCTGGACTGCCTGCCAGGCTGGCCCGTCCTTATCGGCCACCAAGTCGCGAAGCTTCCGCTTGAAGGATACGGGGGAGATCAGTCCCCGTCCGTCCGCATCGATAGTGCGCGGCTCGCTCTCCTGGTCCGGGTCGCCGTTGGGGTTGGAGTGGCGGACCTCGATCACCAGCAGTCCGGTGCCACGGTTGAAGGGCGCCATTATTCGTCTCCTTGCTTGGGGTTGGCGTTGCTTCCATCACTGGACCCAATCTCATCCGACCGTGGCGGGCCGGCGACGTAGCCGAGGAACAGTTCCGCTCGGAACCGGTCATCTACCTCGCCACGCGCCGGCAATCGGCCATGGAGCTCCTTCGCGAGGTCCGCGGCGCGCAGCGCCGCGCTGATCCCATTGCGGATTTGCCAGGCACGCGCCCGCTCCTGCCGCGTTTTCTCATCGGGTTCCGATCCGCCCGCCTTGGACTCCGGCACGCGGAATCCGGCGTTGCGCTTGGCCCACCCTGCATAGACGCCCCAGCGCCGGCCGAGCATCTCCAGTGCACGAGGTGGGTCCGCCTGCGCAAGTGGGAGTGCTGCATTCCCGATAAGGCGAGGAGGGAGTGCAGAGCCTCCTCGTTCCATGGCGTTATAGCCGGCATGCAATGCGTCGGCGGCAGCGAGCAGGCGGCCGAGCTTGTAGGCGACATCCTCCATGTATTCCTCCCGTGTGCGTCCGAGCCTGTGCAGCAACAGGCCGAGCAAGGTGATGGTGTTCAGCGCTTCCCGCCGGTCGAACTCCTTCAGGTTATCGAAGCCACGTACCGCCGCGTGTCCCACACCGTCC
>JACDHR010000063.1 GCA_013820915.1 Gemmatimonadota bacterium | reverse complement strand
GGATGAAGTGCGCATTTCGCGCGGCCGGGCTCAAGGTATGGCCGATGTAGATGAATAGCGACGCATTCACGCCGAAGTCCGCGGGCGCATCGGCCAGGTCGTCGCCCATCACGATCAGCGCGCCCGCATGGGCGGCGAAAGCTTCGAGCCCTCCCCTGCCCGTCTCATCGCCGATGCGAGCGTAGCCGAAGAGCTCGGCGGCACGCACATTCGCCGCGCGGTCCTCTCGCAGCTTGAGCTGCGGCCATCCGGGGAGCTCTATCTCCTCCCCCTTCTCCGCGCGGAACGCACCCTCGCCCCCACCCATGGCCTCCATCAGCCGCCGCAGCGCGCCGAGGTCTTCGTTAGCCATGAACGGCGACGCGATCGTGCGCACGGCACTACCCGGACCGGCCGCGACCTCGGCGAGGCGCAGCAGCGCGTCGGACCACGAGCTCGGCACCAGGCGGTCGCCATCCCGGACCAGCGGCGCTTCGATCCGGCTCTGCTGGTTGATCCAGTGGTAGTTCAGCCGCCCGTAGTCGCACATCCAGAAGGCGTTCACCTCCGGGTTCGGACGCGGCTTCAGGCGCATGACCTGGTTATCGCGCACCTCCAGAGAGACGTTGCAGCCCTGCGCGCAGTTCGGGCAGACGGAGGGTGTGCGGTCCAGGTCCCAGACCCTGGCCTTGTGCAGGAAGTCCTTGGACACCAGGGCACCGACCGGGCAGATGTCCACCACGTTGTCGGCCCAGATGTTCCCCTCCAGCCCCTCGCCGTAGAAGGTGTCGATCACCGCGCGGTGACCGCGCTGCACAATCGTGAGCCGCTCGTCCTGAGCGACCTCGCGCATGAAGCGCACGCAGCGGGTGCACAGAATACAGCGGTCCCCGTGGTAGAGCACGTCGCCGCCGAAATCGTCGCGGCCGAACACGCGCTTCGGCTCGTGGAGCCGCCCCATCGCGCGGCCCTCCTCGGCGACGTAGTCCTGCAGCCCGCACTCGCCGGACTGGTCGCAGACCGGGCAGTCGAGCGGGTGATTGACGAGGTAGAACTCGAGCACCCCCTCACGCGCCTTCAACGCCTTCTCGCTGTGCGTGTGGATCTCGTTGCCGTCCGCCACCTGCGATACGCAGGCGGGCATCAGCTTCGGCACACCCTTGACCTCGACTAGGCACATCCGGCACTGCGCCGGCGCGCTGAGCCCGGGGTGGTAGCAGTAGTGCGGCACCGTCACGCCGGCACGCGCCGCCGCGTCGATGATCCGGGTCCCCTTCGGGACGGTCACTTCCAGGCCGTCGATGCTGCAGGTGACGGTCTCGGGAGTCTGGCTTTCCTGGGCCACTTTGGGCTCCTTTATCTCTCTACCGCGCTGCCGCCAGGCTCTCGCCGCGGCGGATCAGCGCGAGGTAATCGGTGCGGAACTTCTGGATCGAAGATACGATCGGCGCGGCGGCCGCGTCGGACAACACGCAGATCGTCTTCCCCGACATATTCTCCGAGATATCGAGCAGCGTATCCAGATCGGCCTCGGTGCCCCAGCCGTTCTCCACGCGGCGCAGGATCTTTGCGGCCCACGCGGTTCCCTCTCGGCAGGGCGTGCACTGGCCGCAGCTCTCGTGCGCGTAGAAGTCTACCATGCGGCGGACCTGCTTCACGATGTCGGTGGTGTCGTCCATCACGATGACCGAGCCGCACCCGAGCATGGTGCCGGCCGCGGCCATCGCCTCGTAGTCCATCCCGATGTCGATCTCGTCGGCGGTGAGGATCGGCACGGAGCTTCCGCCGGGGATCACCGCCTTGAGCTTGCGCCCGTGCGGGATCCCGCCGCAGACGTCGTAGATGAACTCCTTGAAGTTGAAGCCCATCGGAACTTCGAAGTTGCCCGGCCGCTCCACGTGTCCGGAGACGCAGAACAGCTTGGTGCCCGTACTCTTCTCCGTGCCCCACTGCCTGTACCAGTCGGCGCCGTTCTCCACGATGAGCGCGGCGGCGATCAGCGTCTCGACATTATTGATCGTCGACGGCTTGCCGAACACGCCGGAGACCGCGGGGAAGGGCGGTTTGAGACGCGGCTCACCACGGCGCCCCTCCAGCGAGTTCATCAGCCCCGTCTCTTCACCGCAGATGTAAGCGCCGGCACCGAGGTGGAGCGTGAGGTCGATGTCGACTCCGCTCCCCATGATGTTCTTACCGATGTAGCCGGCTGCGTACGCCTCCTCGATCGCCTTCGCGAGGATCTGCGTGGGCTCGAAGAACTCGCCACGGATGTAGATGTAGGCGTGCTGGGCACGGATCGCGTAGGCACCGATCAGGCAGCCCTCGATCAGCGCGTGCGGCGTCCAGCGGATCAGCTCGCGGTCCTTGAAGGTGCCGGGCTCCGACTCGTCGGCGTTGCAGAGCAGGTAGTGCGGCCTCTCCGACGCCTGCGGCATGAACGACCACTTCACGCCGGTCGGGAAGCCGGCGCCGCCGCGGCCGCGAAGACCGGAGGCCTTGACCTCGTTGACGACGTCGCCGCGGCCCATACCCAGCGCCTTGCGCAGCGGCCGATAGCCGCCGCGCGCCTCCCACCCCTTCAGGGTGCGGGCCCCGGGATCGCCGAAGTACTTCGAAAGAACCCGAACCTCGCTCGGGTGCGTGTATGGATACGCCATTCCGTTTCAGCCTTTGGATACCAACGGGAATCGATGCGGATTCTCCAAGCGGAAGATCGTCGGGCTCAACTCCCTACGTCAGTCGCTCGAGAACCGCCGGCACATCTTCCGGGCGGATGTTCTCGTAGAACTTCTCATTGATCTGGACAACTGTGGGAAATCCGCACGCGCCCAGGCACTCCACCTCCATCACGGTCCAGAGACCGTTCTCCGACACCACGCCCGTCTCGGTGCCGGTGTGCTCGATGAACGCCTCCAGGACCTGATCTGCGCCGCAGAGATTGCACGAGATGTTGGTGCAGACCTGGATCAGGTACTTCCCGAGCGGCGCCAGGTTGTACATGGTGTAGAACGTCGCGACGCCGCGCACGTACACCGGCGCGAGCCCGAGCCGCTCGGCAACCTCGTCCAGCGTTGCCGGCGACAGGTAGCCACGGATCTCCTGCGCCATGTGCAGCGCCGGCAGGAGCGCCGCCTGCGGGTCCGGGTAGCGGCTCAGGATCTTCTCCAGTCGCTCAGCATAGGGACCCGCGAAGATCGGCGCCTCCGGGTCGCGGTCCGGCACCTGGTACGGGAGCGTGCCGGCTACCGAGGCGTGCCCACCGTGCTTGGGGCGCTCGCCGACGTAGTTTGTGCCGCGGATCTCGGCCTCGCTCAGGTTGAACTCGCCGACGAGGCCCGCGAAGCCGGGGTTCTTCTTCGGATCGCGCACATTCTTCGCCTTCGGCTCAGGGGCCTCACGGTTCATCGGTCGATCTCTCCCAGCACGATATCCAGAGAGGCGTTCACCGCGATCACGTCCGAGAGCAGTGCGCCCTCGACCATGTACGGCAGCGCCGCGATGTTGATGAAGCTCGGCCCGCGCACGCGCCAGCGCACCGGCTTGCTCCCGCCATCGGAGACGACGTACATCCCGAGCTCGCCTTTCGAGCTCTCGACCGAGAACCACGACTCGCCGACCGGGGCGCGCACACCCTCCATCACCACCTTGAAGTGGTGGATCATGGATTCCATGTCGCTCATCGCCGCGGTCTTCGAGGGGAGGATGACCCGCGGATTGTCGATGTTCACCGGCCCGCCCGGCAGGCGATCGATCGCCTGGTGAAGGAGCAGCAGGCTCTGCCGCATCTCTTCGATCCGGCAGAGGTAGCGGTCGTAGATGTCGCCGTGTTCCCCGACCGGGACCACGAAGTCGTAGGTCTCGTAGTCGTAGTAGGGGCGGTCCTTGCGAATGTCGTAGTCCACGCCGGAGGCGCGCAGGTTCGCGCCGGACAGCCCGAAGTTGACTGCGTCCTCGCCGGAGATCACGCCCACGCCCTGCGTACGGCCGACCCAGATCGAGTTGTTGGTGAGCAGCGTCTCCACCTCGTCCAGCGTGCGCGGGAAGGTCTCGATGAAGTGCTGCAGCCCCTTGATCCAGTCCGGCGGCAGGTCCGCCATCATCCCGCCAATGCGGGTGGCCGAGGTGGTGATGCGCGCGCCGGTGTAGGCCTCGTGCAGATCGTAGATCCGCTCGCGCTCCTGGAAGGTGTAGAGGAAGACGGTGAAGGCGCCGAGGTCGATCGCCGTGGTGCCCAGCCAGAGGAGGTGGCTGAAGATGCGGTCCAGCTCCATCAGGATCACGCGCAGCACCTTGCAGCGCTCGGTGACCTCGACGCCCATCATCTTCTCGACCGCCATGGCGTAGGCGCAGTTATAGATCAGCGGCGCCAGGTAGTCCATCCGGTCGGTGAGCGGGATCACCTGGTTCCAGGTGCGGTACTCGCCGAGCTTCTCGAACGAAGAATGCAGATAGCCGATGTGCGGGGTGCACTTGATGACGGTTTCGCCGTCCAGCTCCAGCACCAGCCGCAGCACGCCATGAGTGGCGGGGTGCTGCGGGCCGATGTTGATCAGCATGTGCTCGCCGGCTATGTCCCCGGCGACCTCGGGCAGCATCTCGCCCTGGACGGGCATGATCGGCGCGTGGACCAGTGAGCCGCCCGGCCCCATCTCCGGCGTGCGACGGACCTCGTAGGTGACTTTACGCATTCACGTCGTTCCTCCAGAGCCGCCGATACCGGGCATCAGCCCCTGGTTGGGCACTCCCGAGCCCCCGTCCGCCGATACGTTCGGCAGCTCCTGCCCGAGCCTGCGCGCGAGCTCCAACTCCGCGGGAGAGTAGTGATCTTCCGTTTTCATGGAGAGCGAGCGGCGCGTCTGCTCTGCACGCGAGAAGCGGCCGCGCAGCGGGAAGTCCTTCCGCAGCGGGTGCCCCTCGGCATAGTTGTACGGCATCAGGATGCGCCGCAGGTCCGGGTGGCCGTCGAAGACGATCCCGAACATATCGAAGACCTCACGCTCCATCCAGTCGGCCGCGCGCCACAGATAATAGACGCTTTCGATCTCCAGCTCCTGCATCGGCAGCTCCACCTTCACGCGCAGCTGCCGCTTGTGCTCCAGCGACCACATCTGGTAGACCACCTGCAGAAACATCCCGTTACCGTAGTCGACCGCGGTCAGGTCCTGAAGGAAGTCGTAGCGCTGCGACGGGTCGTCCTTGAGCCAGCGGAGGATCTCGGTGTTGCGGTCGCGGGGGAGATAGACGATGTGCTCGTCGCCGGCCACCAGCTCGTGCCGCAGCACCGCTTCACCGAACTCCCGCCGCAGCGCCTCTACGGACGCATGCGGCGGGAGCTCGCCGGCGGGTGGTGGGGCGCCGGGCGCTTCCGGCGCCGAAGTGGCCGGTCCGGCATCCAGCCCGTCCAGACCCTTCCTGAAGGAATCGTTAGCCATGGGTTCAGCGATCAGGGCTGACGGTCGGACGTCCGCACCACGGCGCCGGTGGAAACCAGGCCGCTGGCACGGTTCTGCATCGTCGAGTTGCCGAAGGGTCGCGTGATCAGGTCTACCGTTTCTTCCGGTAGAGCGGCAACGCCGGGAAGCAGGTTTTCCTCCGCCACCCACTGCGCCATCGGCGATGAGCGCCGGATCTTCTCCTGGATCATCAGGATCCCGTACATCAGCGACTCCGGGCGCGGTGGGCAGCCGGGCACGTAGACGTCCACCGGGATGATGGTGTCGATCCCCTGCACCATGCTGTACACGTCGAAAACGCCACCCGAGGAAGCGCACGCGCCCATTGAGATCGACCACTTCGGCTGCGGCATCTGCTCCCAGATGCGGCGCAGGACCGGCGCCATCTTATACGAAACCCGCCCTGCACAGATCAGCAGATCCGCCTGCCGCGGAGAGAAGCTCATCCGCTCCATCCCGAACCGCGCGAGGTCGTACTTCGACGCCGCCGACGCCATCATCTCGATGGCGCAGCACGCCGTGCCGAACGGCATCGGCCAGAGCGAGTTCTCCCGCGACCAGTTGACCACCGAGTCCAGACGCGTGGTCAGGAACCCCGGCGCTCCGGAGAACAGCCCCCCCTGCGAGGTATCCGGGTCCTGCTGTATCGGCAAGGCTCGATCATTATTCAGTCCCATTCGAGCGCTCCCTTCTTCCATTCATAGATCAGTCCGACCGTGAGGATGAAGATGAAGATCATCGCGGTGATGAATCCCTCCACGCCCAGCGTCCGCATCGCCACGGCCCACGGTACAAGAAACACGGTTTCCACGTCGAAGACGATGAACAGGATCGCCACCACGTAGAACTTCACGGAAAACCGCTCGCGCGTGCCGCCGAGCGGATCGATCCCCGACTCGTACGGCGCAGACTTGACCAGCGTCACCTTCTGCGGGCTCACCATCTGCGAGAGCACCACCATTCCAACTGCTTGCGCCGCCGAGACGGCAAGCAGGATCAGGAGCGGGAGATAGGTTTGCAGCATGCCGCGCGACGGCTCCGGCCAGAGTTTGTGAAAACATTCACTTGGGATAAGCGGCTCATAATAGTGCGCGCCGCGCCCGAGTGTCAAGCCACACCGTGCGAGAACTGGACCAGGCGCGCGGCGGAGCCGGAAAAGGCCGCCGAGCCCGCGTCGCGGCTCTTGCCGACCACGGACCGTGCGGGTATGTTGCCCCCTCTCACCGCGCCCTCGCCAACACCGCAGCTTGCGACACTGGAGCGAGTTACGGGAATCGCGAGGTCAGTACACGGTACGTTCCGGCCCGTTCCTTTCGGCCATCCCCGGGAAGCGGGTCCGGCCGATCGCCATCTCCACCTCTCCTTTCACTTAAACACTTCGCGCGCACGCATGAGCATCAAACCCGACCACTGGATCCGGCGCATGGCCCGGGAGCACGGCATGATCGAGCCGTACGAAGACGCACAGGTGCGGAGCGGCACGATCTCCTACGGCGTATCCTCGTACGGCTATGACATGCGGATCGCGCACGAGTTCAAGATCTTCACCAACGTTAACAACGCGATCGTAGACCCGAAGGCGTTCGACGATCGGTCGTTCGTCCCCTTCGAGGGGGACGTCTGCATCGTGCCCCCGAACTCGTTCGCGCTCGCTCGCTCGGTCGAGTACTTCCGGATCCCGCGCAACGTGATGACGCTGTGTGTGGGAAAAAGCACGTATGCACGCTGCGGGATCATCACCAACGTGACTCCCTTCGAACCCGAGTGGGAGGGCTTTGTAACCCTGGAGATCTCCAACACGACGCCCCTACCCGCTCGCGTGTACGCCGGCGAGGGAATCGCGCAGGTGATCTTCTTCGAGGCGGACGAGGTCTGCGACGTCAGCTACCGCGACCGAAAAGGAAAGTACCAGGGGCAGGTCGGAGTTACACCGCCGCGGCTCTGAGACGGAGCCATCGCTTTATACACCGGCAGGCGGGCAAGCCGCCACTCACCCCACCTCTCCGCGCCCACACTTCCGCGCCCTAGCGGGCCCCGAGAGCGGGCACCAGGATCCAGAGCAGCCCCGCGAGGACCGTCAGGACGCCAATGGCGATCACAATCACCTGCATTACAGAACGACCAGCCTTGGGCATCTCGGGTGGATGCTCCGGCACCGGCTGCGCTCCGCCCTGGAATGGAGGTTCGCTTTCCTTGTCGCTGCTCCCTGCGGCCATCTTCCCTCCCGGTCAGTAGGTTTCTCTCCGGCGAAGCAACCCATGTGCCGCGGCCTCGAAAACCCCGCAGCCGAGCTCCGTGCGGGGCGGAGCGGCGGGCCTTGCGGAACCGGTCGCGATGGAACATATTCAGGCGTGCAAGAGTAAAATTTTAGGTAAGTTAATTCTCCGACACCCTGATACGCTTTCTGCTTGAAGATGCCGAGTCGCCACTCCCGCTCCCTTTCGCGATCACGCACATGCTCACTGCTCTGGGGAGTGGTGCCGCTGATCCTGACGGTTTCCGCTTGTCAGATGGAGGAGATCTCCGCACGCGGTGACGTTCCCCGCGTCCTCGCGACCACGACGATGATCACCGAAGCAGCGACCCGTATCGGGGGCGAGTGCGTGGAGGTGCGTGGACTGCTGCCTGTAGGCGGCGATCCCCACGTCTATGAGCCTGTGCCGCGGGACGCGCGCGCCATCACGGAGTCGGACCTCGTGCTTTACAACGGGTTCGGTCTGGAGGGATGGCTCGATCGGCTGGTTCGCAACGCGGGCGGGGAGCGGCCCATCGTGGAGGTCAGCGACGGGCTGACCCCGATCTATGGGCAGTATGCCGGCGGGCAGGACCCGGATCCGCATTTGTGGATGAGCGTTCAACACTTCATCCGCTACGTCGAGAACACGCGCGACGCCCTGGCGGGGATGGCGCCCGATTGCCGCTCTGTTCTCGACGCGAACGCAGCCGCGTATCGGGACGAGCTGCAGGCGCTGGAGGCGTGGGTGCACGAGAGTGTCGCCACCATTCCGGAACGGAATCGCTACCTGGTAACCTCTCACGACGCGTTCCAGTATTACGCCGAGGCATTCGGGCTGGAGGTACTCGGCACGCCGATCGGCCTCTCGACGGACGAAGAAGCCTCGGCGCAGACGGTGGCGCGGATCGTGGATGACGTGCGCCGCACCGGGATCCCCGCCCTCTTCGTGGAGACCACCGTGAACCCCAACCTCATCCGACGGATCGCCGCGGAGAGCGGAGCGAGCATCGGCGGCACCCTCTACTCCGACTCGCTGGGCCCACCGGGGTCCGGGGCGGAGAGCTACGTGGGGATGATCGTGCACAATACGCGCACGATCGTCAATGCGCTGGGCGGAACGGCCGGCTCGTTCGAGCATGGGGGCGTGACGTACACCGGCGGCGAGGGATGATGAGCGGCGAGCGGGAAACGGTGGAAGGGTTGCCGCAGGCGGCTCCCCCAGCCTCGGCCGATGCGGTAATCACGTTGCGCAATGTGACCGTAAGCTACGATCGGAAGCCGGCGGTGCGCAGCGTCTCGGTCGACATCCCCGCGGCGGAGCGCATCGCGATCGTCGGCCCGAATGGCGCGGGGAAGAGCACGGTAATCAAGGCGATCATCGGCCTCGTGGCTCTGGACAGCGGCCAGATCCGTGTGCACGGGGAGCCGATCTCGAAGGTGCGGCAGCGGGTGGCCTACGTACCCCAGCGCGGGGCCGTGGATTGGGATTTCCCCGTCCGCGTAAAGGATGTGGTCCTCATGGGCCGCTTCGGACGCATCGGGTGGTTCCGCTGGCCCTCGCGCGCGGATCACGAGATCGTCGCGAACGCGCTCGAGCGCATGGGGATGACCCCGTTCGCGGACCGGCAGATCGGGCAGCTTTCCGGGGGTCAGCAGCAACGCGTATTCCTGGCCCGCGCGCTGGCGCAGGAGGCCGACATCCTCCTCCTCGACGAGCCTTTCGTCGGCGTGGACGCCAACACGGAGGAGGCGATCTTCGCCCTGCTGGAGGCAGCTCGGGCAGAGGGGAAGACGGCGGTGGTGGTGAATCACGACCTCGGCGCCGTACGCCGTCACTTCGACCGTGTCCTGCTTCTCAACGGCCGCGTCGTGGCGTACGGCCCGCCGGACGAGGTGATGCGTCCGGACATCCTCCAGCGCACCTACGGGGGCCGGCTCACCGTGCTGGACGCAGCCGACAGCATGATGGTGATCTAACGATGAATCTCGCGGAATTGATCCTCGGCCCGCTGCAGTATGGCTTCATGCAGCGCGCGCTCATCGCCTCGATGTTGGTTGGGCTCGTGTGCGGAACGCTGGGCTGCTATATCGTGCTGCGGCGCATGGCACTGATCGGCGACGCCCTCTCGCACGCGGTGCTCCCGGGTGCCGCGATCGCGTTCATGCTGGGCGCTACGGACTTCTTCTTCGGCGCGGCGGTAGCGGGGATCATCACCGCGGTGCTGATCGGGTGGGTCACGGCCAACTCGCGAGTAAAGGAGGACGCGGCGATCGGGGTGATCTTCACCGGCGCATTCGCGCTGGGAATCGTGCTGATCACGCTGATCCAGTCTCGCAGTGTGGACCTGTTCCACATGCTCTTCGGCAACGTTCTCGGTGTGGAAGACCGCGACCTTTGGGTGACGGCGGGGATCACGGTGACTGTACTGCTCACGGTGGCGCTGCTTTACAAGGAGATGCTGCTGCACTCCTTCGACCAGATCATGGCCGCGGCGCTCGGTCTCCCGATCCGCGGGCTCCACTACCTGCTGATGGTCCTGCTCTCGCTCACGGTCGTCGCGTCGCTGCAGACGGTAGGGCTGGTGCTGGTGGTCGCGATGCTGATCACACCGGCCTCCACGGCGTACCTCCTGACGGACCGGTTCGGACGGATGCTGGGCATCTCGGCGGGAATCGGCGTACTCTCCTCCGTCGCCGGGCTCTACGGAAGCTACTACTGGAATGTGTCGAGCGGCGCCGCGATCGTCCTCGTGGCCACCGCTCTCTTCTTCGTCGCGCTACTCTTCTCCCCGCAGCGAGGGCTGGTGATTCGCTGGTTCCGAACCCGGAGTGCCGCGATCCGTACGTCGATGGAGGATACGCTTAAGCACGTGTACGCCCTGAATTCAGCCGGGAATCCGGCTACGGCTCCCGCGATGGCGGCGCGAATGGGGATGCCGGCGCGGGAGGCGGGACGAAGGCTCGCTCGTCTGCGCGGGGCGGGGCTGGTCCGTGGAGACGAGCTGACGGAGCAAGGGGAGGAGCGGGCGGTGACGGTGGTACGCGCCCACCGTCTGTGGGAGCGCTACCTGGTGGAAGAGGGGGTCACGTCCCCCACCGACGTGCATGGAGAGGCCGAGCGCCTGGAGCACATCGCGCCGGACACGATGGCCGAGAAGCTGGACGAAGTACTCGGGTCGCCCACCGCGGATCCGCACGGGCAACCGATTCCGCGACGGCAGCCCGCCAGCCCACCGCTCGCGACCGTACCGCGTCGCACGCTCGCGGAGCTGCAGAGCGGCGAGCGCGGGCGCGTCCTGGCGATCGGACCCACCACCCGCGACGGGCTCCACCATCTCGCGGAGCTGAGCCTCGCCCCGCCCGCACTGGTGGAGGTGGTGGAGCGGAACGGAACGGCACTGCGCATCCGCACCGGGTCCGAGATCCATTCGCTGGATACGGAGCTCGCCCGCGCGGTACTCGTGGAGTAACCGCCGACCGGCACTACCTGGCCGGGGGGATTTCCACCTCGGGCGCGGGCGGGATCTGCGGGCGAGGTGCCGTATCGCGCGGTGCCGTATCGCGAGGTGCCGGCGTCTGCGGAGGCGTTCGCTGCACCGCCGCGGGATCTTGCGGTGTGTCTAAGGGAGCGGGCGGTGGAGGATCCGCCGGAATTTGCGGGGCTGGCGCCGCGGCGGGCGGCTGTACCGGCGCCCGGATGGCCGCGGCGGTATCCGCCGGCGGCGGCGTCAGCACCGTGTCGCGGAGCAGCCTCCCGTCCGGGAGCCGCATGAACGGCTGCCCGACGCTGCCGCGCACGAACGCCCAGCGAACGCCCGGCCGCAGCGTCTCCGGGGAGACGAGCGACGTCAGCTCGATCCAGAGCGTGTCCGACAGAACGCGCCCCGCGGCGAAGCGTGCCCCGGCCTCCTCACCCGCCGGGGCTACGAGCGAGACCACTCCGTCGCGGCGCACCTCGCCCACCACGGGAGTGCGGATCTCGCCGTGCATGAAGTAGCCCGCGAGCGAGTCGATCCTCTGGGTCTCCATCACGAATCCGCGTGGCCGCGAGGGCTCGCCGACTTCCGCGGCGAGCGCTTCCGACGCGATCTCCCATCCGGCGAACCTCCATGGCCCATCCAGCGCCGGCAGCCCCGCGCGGGTCTCGGCGGTCGGCCTCTCCAACGGCGGCAGCGCCTGGATCCGAACGTCATCACCCGCATCGCAGGCACCCAGCAGTGAAGCCGCGGCGATGTACAGGGAAGCTCTGTAGCGTGTATCTCCCACCCGGGCACTCCTGAAGTAGGTCCACCCGCCGGCAACGACCCGACGGAGCTGAGTACGCGAACGATTAAGCAGGTTGGGTACCGCATCCGGAGCCCTCCGCCCCTTACGTTCGGAGTTGACACCGATCCGCTCCAGACCTAGCTTTCTACCGTAACGAAGTCGTGTAATGAAGCGGGTTTTCGCCCGCGGCGCAGCACGGTGCGCGCACATCCCGGCATCCTCGGGACGCAACAAAAGATGAGTCAGGTGACCAACATCGCAACGGACACGCCGGAAACCCTGCTGCGCGGGGTGCTGGAGGCGAATGGCCAGCGCTTCACCGAGCAGCGTGCGGCCGTGTACCGCTTCCTGCGCGCTACGCGCCAGCACCCGACCGCCGACGAGGTGTTCACCGCCGTGCGCGGCGAGATCACGGATATCTCACTGGCCACCGTCTACAAGGCGCTGGAGACGCTGGTCAGCTGCGGGTTGGCGATCAAGCTCGCGTTCGGCGACGGCTCCGCGCGGTACGATGCGCGCACGGACGACCACTGCCACGCCCGCTGCACCGCGTGTGGTATCGTGCTGGACGTCGCGGGGCCGGATCTCACCCGCGTGCTCCCCGCGCTCTCTCCCGCGAATGGGTTCCAGGTGCAGGGCTACCGTGTCGAGGTCGTGGGGCTCTGCGAAAGCTGCGCGGTGTAGCCTCACGCTTCTCCCGAAGGCAAAGCGCTCCCCCGCCCGTCCGGGCCGGGGAGCGCTTTCCATGCGGCCTCCGCCGCACGCATCCGGCACCGGACCGGCGCTCAGCGAACCGTCGCAGCTTCCGAGTCGAGCCCGAGAAAGGTGCGGATCTGCAGCTCCAGATTGGGCAGGTCCACCTCCGTGTTCTTGCACGGACCGTCGGGCAGGCCCAGCGTGGTGCCGAGCACGGGGAACCGGCCCGCCACGTCGCCCACTCCGCTCACCAGGTCGCGCTCGCACGCGACGGCCACCACGCACTTCGGCCGCCGCATCCCGATCATCTGCCGCGCGTAGCGTCCGCGGGATGCGACGAAGAGGGGTACGCCGTAGCGCCCCGAGATCTCCATGGCACCCTGCATCGCGCCCTTGCTCAGGCAGCGGGGAAGCAGGACAAGCAGATCGTCCGGCCGGACGCCGGGGCGGGCCCGCGAGATGGAGAGTGCATTGAAGACGCGCATCAGCGAGTTCCCCACCCGGTCCCTCGATAGGCCGATCCGGACCCCGAGGCTCTCGAAGCGCGGCATCAGCCAGGGAAGCAGCCCACCCTCCGCCAGGCGCGCCGGGAGCGGGTTGCGCCCCGACCGCAGCGCGAGAGCGACCGTGCCCAGCCAGACCAGGTACAGCACCCCGAGCAGGGCGAGGCTTCCCCAGAGCACGCGCGGCAGCGGCGCCCACAGGATCGCGAGCCGCGGAGTGACGAGCCAGAGCGCCAAACCGACGAGTACTGCCGCGGCACCCGCCGCGAGGAGCGCGAGGCGGAAGAAGAGCCCGGTGCCTTCCTCGAAGACTCCCGCGTTCTCGAGCGGCTCGCCGTCCCAGTCGTCCCACTCGTGGCCGAGCCGCCGGTCCGAGCGGAGCTGCAGAAGCTGTGGCTGCCCTGCCAGGTTGTGGCGGGTGTCTTCAGCAACAAAGGGATCCGGAGGCGGTGTTTGCATACCGTCAATGATGCCAGGGCGTCTCGCGGCTGTCAAGCGTTCAGGCCACGGGTGATCGTTGCATCGGGCGTGCCGCACTCGCTGGACAAATCTTCGGCACGGATATCGTATCGCTCCGCATCGTCTCCCGCGCCCTGATTTCAGATTGCAGCAGAATGCGTCGTAATCCACGTACCGTACCAGCCTCCTTCCGTGGCGAGATCCGCACCGATGAAGCCGCACGTGCAAAGCATGCGGGCGCCGCCGGGATCCTCCGCGCGCTGCCCGCGATGGTCGCCGTTCCGCGGGATGCGGACGATCTCGCCACCCTGGTCCGCTGGTGCGCAGAAACGGCCACCCCGCTCGTGCCGCGCGCCGCGGCGACCGGCATGCCAGGCGGGAACATCGGCGGCGGGATGATCGTGGACCTGCTGACGCCTTTCCGCCGCATCCTGGCCGTTGACGCCCCGCAGCGACGCGCGCGGCTGGAGCCCGGCGTCACCCTCGCGGAGCTGAACGCGGCGAGCGAAGCCGCAGGGCTGTACTTCCCCGTGGATCCTTCCAGCGGGGCACGCTGCACCTTCGGTGGGATGCTGGCGAACAACTCGTCGGGTGCGCACTCCGTGAAGTACGGCGCGACGCGGCGGTGGGTCGAAGCGCTGGAGCTGATCCTGGCTGATGGCACCCGCACCCAAGTCCGGCGAGGCACCAAAACCACGGACCCGTCGCTGCGCGCCATACTGGAGCGGATCGATGCCGCGTTGCTACCCGAGCGCGAGGAGATCGTGCGGGCGTGGCCGAAGGTGCGCAAGAACTCCTCCGGCTACGCACTCCAGGAATACCTGCAGAGCGGAGACGCCGTGGATCTTCTGGTGGGCAGCGAAGGCACGCTCGCGCTGATCGTCGCGGCGGAGGTGCGGCTTGCACCCGTCCCCCGCGCCCACGGGGTGGCGCTCCTTGAATTCACCGACCTCGAGGCGGCGGGTGCGGCGGTATCGCGTGTACTGCAGCTTCAGCCGGCAACGTGCGAGATCCTCGACCGCACCTTCCTGCAGCTCGTCGGCGACGCGGGGGCCGATGCCGCCTACCCGCTTCGCCCCGGCCTCGAGGCGATCCTCCTCGTCGAGATGGACGGCGATACGCCGCAGGCGGTCGCGGACTCGCTGCAACGAGTCGTGCATGAAGTAGAGGGCGTTGCGGATCGCGTCTCCGTGGCGACCGACGCGACGCAGCGCGCCCGCCTATGGGAGATCCGGAAGGCCGCCAGCCCGCTCATCGCGCGGCGTACGGACGGGCGTGTATCCATGCAATTCATCGAAGACGGTGTGGTGCCGGTAGACCGGCTTCCGGACTACATCCGGGTCCTGCGCAGAGTGCTCGCCGCGCACGGTGTACCCGCCGTGATCTTCGGCCACGCCGGCGACGGTAACCTGCACGTGAACCCGCTCGTCGACATCGCCGCGCCGGGCTGGCGAAGCACGATCGAGCAGATCCTGGTGGAGATCGCCGGCGAGGTGGCGCAGCTCGGCGGCACGCTCTCCGGCGAGCACGGCGACGGACGGTTGCGCGCCCCGCTGCTGGAGACGATCTGGGGCGCGGAGATGGTCGCGCGATTCCGCACGGTGAAAGAAGCCTTCGATCCCCGCGCAATCCTGAACCCCGGCGTCATACTCCCCCTGCCGGGGCAGCGCCCGCTCGACGCGCTGCGCCACTTCCCAACCCGGGCC
>JACDHR010000062.1:6391-15315 GCA_013820915.1 Gemmatimonadota bacterium | reverse complement strand
GGGCGGGGGTGGAGGGTGCGATCTCTCGCTTCGGCGCCGACGCGGCCTACCCGCTCGACGAGCTGGAGGATCACCTGCACGCGCTCCTCGAGCCCGCGGAGCGGATCGTGTACCCGTTCGGCTCCAGCGCCGCGCTGGATGGAGAGATCATGGAGCTTCTTCTCCGATTCCGGCGGTCCCGGCAGCGGTCGGGGATTGGGCCGACGGCGCTCGAGGATGCTGACGCGCTGCTCGGCGAGATGCGCGTCATCAAGGATGCGGAGGAGGTCGATGCGATCCGGACCGCCGCGCGGATCAGCGCGGCCGGCCACGGCGCCGCGATCGCCGCCGCACGCGCGGGTATGGGGGAGTGGGAGCTCGAAGCGATCCTGGATTCCACCTTCCGCCGCGCGGGCGGCGCTGGGGCGGCGTATCCCTCCATCGTCGGGTCCGGCGCGAACGCGACGACGCTGCATTATGTGACCAACGACCGCCGCCTCCGGGACGGCGATCTGGTGCTCATGGACGCTGGTGCGGAGTGGGGGATGTACTGCGGCGACATCAGCCGGACCTTTCCGGTGTCCGGGCGGTTCACGCCGCCCCAACGAGCTCTCTACGACCTCGTGCTCGCGGCCGAGAATGCGGCGATCGATGCGGTTCGGCCCGGCGCTCTCTTCTCCGACATCCACAATGCAGCGCTGGTCGTGCTGGTGGAGGGAATGATCGAGCTGGGCCTGCTGCAGGGCGAGTCCGAAGAGCTGATCGCCGAGGGCGCTCACCGCCGCTTCTTCATGCATCAGACGTCGCACTGGCTGGGCCTCGACGTCCATGATGTGGGTCTCTACGCCCGCGCGGGCGAGTCGGTGCGACTGCAGCCCGGTATGGTGATGACGGTAGAACCGGGGATCTATATCCCGGAAGATGCGGACGATGTGCCCGGGGAGTTCCGCGGGATCGGGATCCGCATCGAGGACGATGTTCTCGTTACCAGCGACGGCCACGAGGTCCTCACCCGCGCCGTTCCCGTAGACGCTGAAGAGATCGAGGATCTGGTGGGAAGCGACCGGCGCCGCCACCCGTAGGGGGTTCCGGAGCGCGCTCCATCCGCCCGCGGCTTCGCATCCGCGGCGGCGGCGTGTGCTTCCCCGGCTATGACAAAGACTTGCGGCCGCTCGGGCACGGATACATATTAGGGGCGGCACAGATTCCATGTGCGGGTGGATGGCTTTGCACGACCGCTTGCAACCACCTAAAAAAATGCTAAAGTGTCGGGAAAACCGAACGCATCGCTGCTTCGACGCCCCGCACATATCTGTGTCGGGGCTCTTTTGTTTTTTTGTCACACCGGCCTACGCTGATGCCGCACTCTGAATCTCTCTACCTCGCCGCGCTGGCGGGCCGTGTCCTCGTCTTCGACGGCGCGATGGGCACCTCCATCCAGCGATACCCGCTCACCGCCGCCGACTTCGGCGGCGAGGCGCTGGAGGGGTGCAACGACTATCTCGTCATCACCCGGCCCGACGTGATCGAAGAGATCCACGCGAGCTTCCTCGAAGCCGGCTGCGATGTGCTGGAGACGGATACCTTCCGTTCCAACCGCATCACGCTCGCGGAGTACGGACTGTCCGAACGCGTGTACGAGATCAACGTCGCGGCCGCGGCGATCGCACGCCGCGTCGCGGATCGGTTCGCGACCGCGGAGCAGCCGCGATTCGTCGCCGGCTCGATCGGGCCCTCCGGTTTCCTCCCCTCCGCTTCGGACCCCACGCTCGGCAATATCACCTTCGACGCGCTGGTCCCGGTGTTCGCCGAGCAGGCACGGGCGCTGATCGAGGGTGGGGTCGACGCACTCCTGATCGAGACGTCGCAGGACATCCTGGAGGTGAAGGCCGCCATATTCGGGTGCAGGGAGGCGATCCGCGAGGCGGGTCGGCCCGTGGCGCTCCAGGTCCAGGTCACGCTGGACACGGCGGGGCGCATGCTGCTCGGCACCGACATCGGTGCCGCGCTGGTGACGCTGGAAGCGCTTCGCGTGGACGTCATCGGCCTGAACTGCTCCACCGGACCCGAGCACATGCGCATGCCGGTGCGCTTCCTCAGCGAGAACTCGCGCGTACCGATCTCCGTGATCCCTAACGCGGGGATCCCGCACAACGAAGGCGGGTGCGCTGTCTACCCGATGCTGCCGGTGCCGTTCGCCGAGCAGATGGAGGAGTTCGTTGCCGAGTTCGGGGTCTCCGTCGTGGGTGGCTGTTGCGGTACGACGCCGGAGCACATCCGCGAGCTCGTCGCGCGCGTGGGCGGTCGCACGCCCAAGCACCGGGAAATCGAGTATGTACCTCGCCTCTCCTCCGGCATCCGTGCCACGGACCTCGTGCAGGAGCCGCGGCCGACCATGATCGGCGAGCGGGTGAACGCCCAGGGGAGCCGCAAGGTGAAACGGCTGCTGCTCGCGGACGATTACGACGGCGTTCTCGACGTCGCGCGCGAGCAGACCGAGAGCGGCGCGCACGTGCTGGACGTCTGCGTGGCGCTCACGGAGCGGCAGGACGAGGAGTCTCAGATGCGGAATGTCGTCAAGCTCCTCTCCCAGGGGGTCGAGGCGCCGCTCTGTATCGACTCCACGGAGGCCGAGGTGCTGGAGGCGGCGCTGAAACAGAGCCCGGGCCGCGCGGTGGTCAACTCGATCAACCTGGAGAACGGCCGCGAGCGGGTCGATGCTGTACTGCCGCATGTCGCGGCTCACGGGGCGGCGGTGATCGCGCTTACGATCGACAACGAGTTCGGCGGCATGGCAAAGACGGCGGAGGTCAAGCTGGCCGTGGCGCGCAAGATCTACGACATCGCCATTGATGAGTACGGGCTCGCACCCGACGCGCTGATCTTCGATGCGCTGACCTTTACGTTGGCGACGGGCGACGAGGAGTTTCGCCGCTCCGCGGTCGAGACGATCGAGGCGATCCGCGCGATCAAGCGAGAACTCCCCGGCGTGCTGACCACGCTCGGCGTCTCCAACGTTTCCTTCGGCCTCGCTCCGCACGGGCGGGCCGTCCTGAACTCCGTCTTCCTCTACCACTGCGTGGCGGCGGGGCTGGACACCGCCATCATCAACCCGGCCCACGTGCGCCCCTATGCCGAGATCCCCTCCGACGAGCGGCAGTTGGCGGATGATCTGATCTTCGACCGCCGCACCGAGAGCCGGGATCCGCTGGCGGAGTTCATCGCGTTTTACGATACGAACGCCGCAGCCGCGGAGGCGGCCGTCGACCCTACGGCAGAGATGGAGCCGGACGACGCGCTGCACTGGAAGATCCTGCACCGGAAGAAGGACGACATCGAGGAGCTGATCGACCGCGCGGTGGAGAAGCGCGGCGCGGTGACGGTGCTGAACGACGTGCTGCTCCCCGCGATGAAGGAGGTGGGCGACAAGTTCGGAGCCGGCGAGCTGATCCTGCCCTTCGTGCTGCAGAGCGCGGAGGTGATGAAGAAGGCAGTGGCGCGTCTCGAGCTGTACCTGGAGAAGGCGGAGGGGCAGACGAAGGGGAAGGTCGTGCTGGCGACCGTATACGGCGACGTGCACGACATCGGGAAGTCGCTGGTCAACACAATCCTGACCAACAACGGCTACACCGTGTACGACCTCGGCAAGCAGGTGCCGGTAAACACGATCATCGAGAAGGCGCTCGAGGTCGACGCCGACGCGATCGGGCTCTCCGCGCTGCTGGTCTCCACGTCGAAGCAGATGCCGCTGTGCGCGCAGGAGCTGCACCGCCGCGGTCTGCATTTTCCGCTCCTGGTCGGCGGCGCGGCGATCAACCCGAGCTTCGTGCGCAGCGCCGCCGTCGTCGAGCCGGAGACGGTATATCCCGCGGGGATGTTCTACTGCAAGGATGCATTCGAGGGGCTCTCCACCATCGACCGCCTGCAGGACGGCGCCGCGCGCGAGGAGTTCGTCCGCGCGCATAATACCGGGATGCTGGAGCGCTCGCAGCGTCACGCCGAGCTGAAGGAGCGCGCGAAGGAGATGCGGCCGGCGTCGCTGCGCAACACCTCGGTGGGCGACGCACCGGTCCCGGCGCCGCCGTTCTGGGGCGTGAAGGTGCTGGACCCGATCCCGGTGGACGAGGTCGTCGCCTGTATCGACCGCAACACGCTGTTCCGGATGCAGTGGGGCGCCAAGAACCTGAAGGGCGAGGAGTGGGATCGCCTGGTCCGCGAGGAGTTCGAGCCCCGTCTCGCCCGCTACACGCGTGAGGCGCGCACGCAGGGCTGGCTTCGTCCACGCGCGGTCTACGGGTACTTCCCCGCGGGCCGCGACGGCGACGAGCTGGTGGTGTTCGACCCTGCCGAGCGCACCAGGGAGGTCGGGCGGTTCGCCTTCCCTCGGCAGAGCGACCGAGAGCAACTCTGCCTCGCCGACTACTTCCGTGCTCTGAACGGCAGCGGCCCGCAGGACGTGGTGGCGCTCCAGGTGGTCACCAGCGGCGACCGCGCCGAGGAGTTCATCGCGCGGCGCAACGCGGGCGGCGACTACAGCGAGGGCTACTTCCTGCACGGCTTCAGCGTGCAGGTGGCCGAAGGCGCCGCCGAGTACGTGAACCGCCGCGTACGGGCCGAGCTGGGGATGAACGGCGCCCGGGGGCTCCGTTACTCGTGGGGATACCCCGCCTGCCCCGATATCGAGCAGCACGAGACTCTCTTCCGCGTCTTACCCGTGGAGGACGCGATCGGCGTGGCTCTGACCAGCGCCTGGCAGCTGGACCCCGAGCAGTCCACGGCCGCGATCGTGGTGCACCATCCGGCCGCGAAGTACTTCAGCACTGCGTCGTGACAGCGCGCCGCCGTCGCATCGATCGCATTCAAGCTATCCTTACCGAAGAAGCCGCAGAGCCCGATGCCTGATTTCCGCGACCTGCTTCTCGACGGCCGTCCGCACGTTTTCGACGGCGCCATGGGCACCATGCTGTACGCGCGCGGCGTGTACATCAACCGCTGCTACGATGAGATGAACCTGCGCGAGCCGGATCTCGTGCGCGAGGTGCACCGCGCGTATGTGCGGGCGGGCGCCGAGGTTCTGGAGACGAACAGCTACGGCGCCAACCGCGTGAAGCTGGCCCGCCACGGTCTGGAGACCGAGCTGGAGGCGATCAACGCCCGCGCCGCGGAGATCGCCCGCTCGGCGGCCGGCGACGGTGTGTTCGTTGGCGGCGCGATCGGCCCGCTGGGTGTGCGCATCGAGCCGTACGGACCCACCTCGACCGCGGAGGCGCGCGAGCTCTTCCGCGAGCAGGCGCAGGGGCTGCTCACGGGCGGCGTCGATCTCTTCGTGCTGGAGACCTTCAGCGACCTGATCGAGATCCAGCAGGCGATCCTGGCGGTGCGCGACGTCTGTTCGCTGCCGATCGTCGCGCAGATGGTGATCCGCGAGGACGGGCACACCGTGCTCGGCACCGATGTCGCGCTCTGCGCGGAGCGCCTGGCGGAATGGGGAGCCGAGGTGGTGGGGATGAACTGCAGTGTGGGGCCGCACGCCATGCTCCCCGTGGTGGAGCGGCTCGCGCCGGGCCTCGGCCGCCCGCTTTCCGTCCAGCCGAACGCGGGGCTTCCGCGCGAGGTGGACGGCCGCAAGATCTACATGGCGTCGCCCGAGTACATGGCGAAGTACGCGAGCCGCCTGATCCGCAAGGGAGCCCGCTTCGTGGGCGGCTGCTGCGGCACGACGCCCGAGCATATCGCCCGCATCGCGGACGCGGTTCGTGCCGTCGCGCCGCGGGCGCAGACCGTCGCGGTGAGCGCGCCCGAGCCGAAGACGTCCCCGCGCGAGCCGGTTCCTCTGGTGGAGCGTTCCCGGTGGGGAGCCAAGCTCGCGCGCGGCGAGTTTGTCACCACCGTCGAGATCGTCCCGCCGCGCGGTACCGACCCGGAGCCGATGCTCGCGGGAGTGCGTCTGCTCAAGGAAGCGGGCGTGGACGGGGTGAACGTCCCCGACGGCCCGCGCGCGCAGAGCCGCATGGGTGTGCTCGCCACCTCGCTGCTGATCCAGCAGCAGGTAGGGATCGAGCCGGTCATTCACTACTGCTGCCGTGACCGCAACCTGCTCGGCATGCTCTCGGACCTGCTCGGCGCGCAGGCGCTCGGCCTTCGGAATCTGCTCCTCATCACCGGCGACCCGCCGAAGATGGGTCCCTACCCGGACGCCACCGCGGTCTTCGACATCGACGCCATCGGGCTCACCAACCTCGTCTCGCGCCTCAACCGCGGGCTCGACCCCGGTGGCAGCGCGATCGGCGAGCCTACATCATTCACCATTGGCGTGGGCGTGAACCCCGGCGCCGTAGACTTCGAGCACGAGCTGAAGCGGTTCTACTGGAAGGTGGACGCAGGCGCGGAATACGCCATCACGCAGCCCGTCTTCGACGTCGCGCAGCTTCTCCACTTCATCGAGCGGATCGAGCGGGAAGGGATCCGCATCCCCATCATCGCCGGGATCTGGCCGCTCGTCAGCGCGCGCAACGCCGAGTTCCTCGCGAACGAGGTGCCAGGCGTGGTGCTTCCGGATCGCGTGCTGCAGCGGATGCAGCGCGCCAGCGCCATCGGGAAGGAGCACGCGACGGAGGAGGGGATCCGCATCGCGCAGGAGATGCTCGCCGAAGCCCGGCCCGCCATCCAGGGTGTGCAGGTCAGCGCACCCTTCGGCAAGGTGTCCCTCGCGCTCCGGGTCTTCGAGGCGCTCCCCGGCGCCAGCGGAACGGAGGCGGTCCGCGCCGCGATCGCCTGATCGCGTTGGCCGCGCGGGGTTGTCTGCTTGCGCTCTTGCCCCTATAATTACTGGCTTTACATCGGGCGCTTTCCGCTATGGCGCATGCGATGCGGCGCCTTGATTATTCGCGCTGGCGCGCTCCGGTAGTGCAACGCGTGCTCGAGCATAAAGGGAACCCGTGTTCGACCAACTCAGCGACAAACTAGACGGTATTCTGTCCGGCCTCCGGCAGCGTGGCGTCCTCACCGAGCCCATGATCCGCGAGGGGCTGCGGGAGATTCGCCGCGTGCTCCTCGAGGCGGACGTCAACTTCCAGATCACGCGCGATTTCCTGAAGCGCGTCGAGGAGAAGGCGCTCGGTGAACGCGTGCTCAAGGCGGTCGCGCCGGGGCAACAGCTCGTC
The DNA here is from genome assembly GCA_013820915.1 of Gemmatimonadota bacterium. GTDB lineage: Bacteria > Gemmatimonadota > Gemmatimonadetes > Longimicrobiales > Longimicrobiaceae > JACDHR01. The sequence continues at coordinate 8,173 of JACDHR010000062.1, read as the reverse complement.
AAGGTCGTCCACGAGGAGCTGACGGCGATGCTCGGCGAGAAGCGCTCGCCGCTCGCGATCGCGCCCGTGCCCCCGACGGTCATCATGATGGTCGGGCTGCAGGGCTCGGGTAAGACCACGAGCACGGGGAAGCTCGCGCGCCGCATGAAGCGCGAGATGCGGCAGACACGGCTGGTGGCCTGCGACGTCTACCGTCCCGCCGCCGTCGAGCAGCTCCAGACGCTCGGCGAGCAGGTCGGCGTGCCGGTCTATGCCGAGCCGGGCTCGACGGACGTGCTCGGGATCGCGAGGCGGGCGATGGAGGTCGCACGCCGTGAGCGCGACCGCGTGGTCATCTTCGATACCGCGGGCCGCCTGCAGATCGACGCCGAAATGATGGACGAGCTGCGCCGCCTGAAGGCAGAGCTGCAGCCGCACGAAATCCTCTTCGTGGCCGACGGCATGACCGGCCAGGACGCGGTCAAGATCGCGCAGGGCTTCGACGAGGCGCTCGACGTCTCCGGCGTGGTGCTGACCAAGATGGACGGCGACGCCCGCGGCGGTGCCGCGCTCTCGATCTACGGCGTGACCGGCAAGCCGATCAAGTTTCTGGGCGTGGGCGAGAAGCTGGACGGGCTGGAGGACTTCCACCCGGAGCGGATGGCCGGCCGCATCCTGCAGCAGGGCGACGTACTCACCCTGGTGGAGAACGCGCAGCGCTCCTTCGATCAGGACGAGGCCGCGAAGCTGGAGCGGAAGGTCATGGGTGCGGGTCGCTTCGACCTCGACGACTTCCTCACCGCGATGCGACAGCTGCAGAACCTCGGGCCGCTGGAGAACCTGCTCAAGCTCCTCCCGGGCGTGAATAACAAGATGATGAAGAACATAAAGGTCGACCCGCAGAGGATGAAGCACATCGAGGCAATCATCCTCTCGATGACGCCGCGGGAGCGGAAGCGGCCCGAGGTGCTGAACGGCTCGCGGCGTGCGCGCATCTCGCGCGGCTCGGGACGCCCCGTGCCGGAGATCAACCGGCTGCTCGCGCAGTTCAAGGACATGCAGAAGTTGATGAAGCAGATGAAGGGGCTGCAGGGCATGATGCCGCGCGGCATGCCCAAGCTGCCGATGGGAGGGGGGCTCCCCTTCCGGCGCTGACAGGGAAGAATGAGACGTCGAGTTGCGTGGGATGGATGATTTTCAGCGATCGCTCTCCCGCTCCCGGCTTCGTCCGTTCCATCCCTGTCACTTGATCGTCCGCGAATCACGGCCCGATCCTCGGGTCGGCTGACGCTGGACGCCACCTGTTCAACCAGGAGTATCGATGGCCCTCCGTATTCGTCTCCGCCGTATGGGGCGGAAGAAGGCACCGCATTACCGCATCGTGGTTGCCGAAAGCAGCATGCCCCGTGATGGCCGCTTCGTGGCCACCATCGGGCACTACAACCCGCGCACCGAACCGGTGACGCTGGTCGTGGATCAGGACAAGGCTCGTTCCTGGATGAAGACTGGCGCAAAGCCGACTGACACCGTTCACTCGCTGTTCGGGCGTGCCGGTGTCTACCGGGAGCCAGGCATGGTCGAAGCCGTGGTGGACATCGCGAAGTCCGTAGCCTCCCGTGCGGGGAGCGCCGCTTCGCAATCCGCGGCGGTCGCGGGCAGCACCGTGGCGAGCGTGGTGGAGACCGTCCGCGAGACGGCGTCTGCAGCCGCCGAGCAGGTGCAGGACGCCGTGACTGCCGCGGTCGAGCGTGTGACCGGCGGCGAGGATGCCGCGGCTGATGAAACCGCGGCCGGAGCCACCTT
>JACDHR010000062.1:0-6381 GCA_013820915.1 Gemmatimonadota bacterium | reverse complement strand
ACCTTAGGCGTTGACGCCGCGGCCGAGGAGACCCGCGACGAAGAGAACCGCGCGGAGTAGCCGGTCTCGTGCATAAAGAAAGGGCAGAGGAAGGGGTCGATCCCTTCCTCCTGGTAGGACGGATCCGGAAGCCGCACGGCATTCGCGGCGAGCTGTCCGTGTGGCTCGAGACAGACCGCCCGGACGCCGTGTTCCACGCCGGTCGCACGCTGTTACTCGGCGACGATGCCGGCGTGACGGAGGGAGCGACCCTGGTGGTCGAGCGGTCCCGCCCGTTCAAGGACGGCGTCCTGATCAAGGTGGAAGGGCACTCCACGCTTACGGAAGCGCTGGAGGCTCTTCGTGGCCGCTCATTGTACATCCGGAGCTCCGATGCCGCGCCGCTGGCGGAGGACGAGGTTTTCTACCACCAACTCATCGGGATCTCGGTGGTCGCGAAGGGGGAGACCGTCGGTACGGTGCGCGAAGTGTTCGAGGGCTCGGCCGCTGCGGACCTGCTCGTCGTGCGCAGGCCGGGTGCGAAGGATCTCCTGATCCCCTTCGTCCGCGAGATGATCCGTCGGATCGACGTGACGGGGCGGGTGCTGGAGATCGACCCGCCCGAGGGTCTGCTGGACCTTTAGACCCGCGACTCGCATGCGGATCAACATCGTCACGCTCTTCCCGGAGTTCTTTCGCCAGCCGCTGGGGCTCAGCATCCCGGGGCGGGCGGCGCAGGCGGGCCTGGCGTCGTACCGCCTGGTAGACCTTCGGGAGTTTACGCACGACCGCCACCGTACGGTAGACGACTATGCGTACGGTGGTGGAGCGGGGATGGTGCTCAAGCCCGCCCCGTTCTTCGAGGCGGTGGAATCGTTGCGCGAGCCCGATGGCGCGGCGGGGAGCGGGCCGGTGCTGCTGATGTCGGCACGAGGGCGGCCGTTCCGCCACGCGGACGCCGTTCGGCTCTCGTTGGCCAAAGAGCTGACGCTTCTGTGCGGCCACTATAAAGATGTGGATCAGCGAGTGGCGGTCGGGCTCGGGGCGGAAGAGGTTTCGCTCGGCGATTTCATCCTCTCCGGAGGCGAGATCCCGGCGCTGGCGATCGTAGACGCGGTGGTGCGCCTCATCCCAGGCGCGATCTCCGACCACGAGTCTGCCGCTACGGATTCTCATTACGAAGGCCTGCTGAGCCCGCCGTCGTATACCAGGCCCGCGGAGTTCCGCGGGATGCAGGTCCCCGAGGCGCTGCTGAGTGGGGACCATGCGAAGATCGCGGGGTGGCGGGCCGAGCAGGCCGAGCGCCTTACCCGCGAGAGGCGTCCCGATCTCTGGGAGCGCCATGTTACGGAAGAGGGACGGGGGAAGCGGGAAGAGTAGGCTCTGTCGGCTTCCCGAATCCACCTTTCTTCCATTGACGTTGGGGCCGTTCTGCCGCACTGACGCCGGCGCGCGCGCTCAACCTCTCCACCTGAACACGAGGGCACTGCAATGCATGCATTTAGCGAGACTGAGAAGGAGTACCTCCGCGACGATCTCCCCGACTTCCGCACGGGCGATACGCTGCGCGTGAACGTTCGTGTCCGCGAGGGCGAGAAGGAGCGGATTCAGGCGTTCGAGGGCGTCTGCATAGCCCGCAAGCACGGCGGGGTGTCGGAGACCTTCACCATGCGCAAGATCTCCGGCGGCGTGGGTGTGGAGCGGATCTTTCCCTTGCACTCGCCCATGCTTGCGTCGATCGACGTGGTCCGTCGTGGCCGGGTGCGCCGTGCGAAGCTCTACTACCTTCGCAACCTGCGCGGGAAGGCCGCCCGCATCAAGGAGCGCCGTACCCGCTAGGTGCGGGTGAACACTCCCCCAGTGCTCCGCGCTTCGGACGCGCCTCGCGGGGCCCCGTCCGCTACCCGGCTCCAGAACCCGCTCGAGGCCGAGCGCGCGTTCTGGAGCCGCGGTTTTCAGAGGGTCGCGGGCGTGGACGAGGTCGGACGCGGGCCGCTTGCCGGGCCGGTGGTGGCCGTCGCGGTGATCCTCCCGACCGATGTCTGCATCGCCGGCGCCGACGATTCCAAGCGGCTCTCGCCCTCGCACCGCGTCGAACTCGCGGCGGAGATCGTGGCGACGGCGCTAACCGTGGGGATCGGGGCGGCATCTTCGCGCGAGATCGACACGCTCAATATCCGTGTCGCGACGGCACTCGCCATGCAACGCGCCGTGGCGCGGCTCCGGGTACGCCCCGATCATCTGCTCGTCGACGGACTCCCGGTTCCCGAACTCGGGCGGGACTTCCATACCGGGATCGTGGGCGGCGACCGCACGGTGCACTCCATCTCGTGCGCTTCCATCGTGGCCAAGGTGACGCGCGATCGGCTGATGGATCGCCTTGCGGTGAAGCACCCCGGCTTCGGGTGGGAGCGCAACAAAGGCTACGGCACGCCGGAGCACCTGGCAGGGTTGCGCGCGCGCGGACCGACGCGGCACCATCGTTTCTCCTTTCGACCGGTGGGCGATCTCGCCCACCGGTGCTGACCCGGTGATTTCCATATGCAGAGCGAACATTTCCATAACATCCGTCCCTCGTGGGTCGCTTTCGGCTGGTTCATCGGGGCTGCCGTCTCCGCGTTCCTCCTCTTCGTGTTCATCTTTCTCGGCGTTCTTGAACAGGATTCCACGACCGGAGACGTGCTATGGGTGGGGCTCTCGCTCCTCCTCGGGTTCGCCACGGGCGGGTTCCTCGCCGGGGTGCGGACCGGCGCCGCCCCGACCCTGCACGGGTTGCTGATCGGGCTCTTCTCGCTCGTCGTCTGGCTGCTCGCCAACCTGATCCCCGGTGAGGCGACCGGCGCCACGGCGTGGCGCGAGACGCCTATCGCGCAGACGCTGGGGATGCTGGTCCTCCTGACCGTCGCCGCGATCGTCGGGGCCCGCTTCGGCTCTCGATGGACACGCCGCGTGCCCGTCGACACCGTCTGAGGCCGCGCACTGCCAGGCGGCACGGAAGGTCCACTCGTGTCGCAGCACCGGTTCACAACCCTCGCACTCCCCGTCTTCATGCCGTACGCCGAAACCATCGCGACCGAGCTGTCGCTCCGTTCCCCTCAGATTCGTGCGGTACTCGAGCTGCTCGCGGCCGGCAACACAATCCCGTTCATCGCCCGCTACCGGAAGGAAGCGACCGGCGAGCTGGACGAGGTGCAGGTCCGCGATATCCGGGACCGGCAGGAATACCTCAGCGAGCTGGACGAGCGGCGCGCCACCATCCTCGCCTCGATAGCGGAGCAGGGAAAGCTGGCGCCGGAGCTGCGCCGCACGATCGAACGCGCAGGGACGAAGGCGGAGTTGGAGGATCTGTACCGGCCGTTCAAGCCGAAGAGGCGTACCCGCGCCTCCATGGCGGTTGAGCGTGGGCTGCAGCCCCTGGCCGACCTCCTCTTCGCCGGCGTCACCGGAGACGTGGAGATCCGCAGGGCCGCCGCCCGGTACGTGAATCCCGAGCATGACGTCGCCAGCGCCGAGGACGCGCTGGCGGGTGCGCGCGACATCGTCGCGGAAAAGATCGCGGACGACCCGCAAACCCGTGCCCGGATCCGGGGGCTGACGTACGAGCGGGGCTCGCTCGAGAGCCGCGCCGTGCGCGGCAGGGAAGGGGAGTCCTCGAAATTCCAGGACTACTACACCTTCTCCGAGCCACTCCGCTCGATCCCCGGCCACCGCATCCTGGCTATCCGACGCGGCGAAACCGAGGGGGTCCTGAACGCGCGGATCGCCGCACCCGAGGAGGAGATCCTCGGCGGGTTGCACCGCAAGTATGTGGCGCCCTCGGCCGCACGCGAGCAGATGCAGATGGTCGTCGTCGACGCATACCGACGGCTGATCTCGCCCTCCGTGGAGGTGGAGCTCCGCCTGGATCTGAAGTCGCGCGCTGATGACGACGCGATCGCGATCTTCGGGCAGAACCTCGAGGGTCTACTCCTCTCCGCGCCCGCCGGCTCACGCGTGACGCTCGGTGTCGATCCCGGCTTCCGGACCGGGTGCAAGCTGGCCGTCGTGGGTGCGACGGGCGCAGTGATGGAAACGGGGCAGGTGTACCTTCATCAGGAGCATCGTGCGGCTTCGGAGATCCGACGCCTGGTGGAGAAGTACCGCGTGGAGCTGGTCGGGATCGGCAACGGAACCGCGAGCCGGGAGACCGATCGCCTCGTCCGTGACGCACTTCGCGACCTGTCGGCGGAGGGCCGGCCGCTGGTGGCGTCGGTCAACGAGGCGGGCGCGTCCGTGTACTCCGCATCCGACGTTGCGCGGGAGGAGTTCCCGGAACTCGATCTCACGTTGCGTTCGGCGGTATCCATCGCACGGCGGCTTCAGGACCCGCTGGCGGAGCTTGTGAAGATCGATCCGAAGTCGATTGGCGTGGGCCAGTATCAGCACGATGTCGCACAGACCAAGCTCAAGCGCCGCCTGGACGAAACGGTGGAAAGTTGCGTCAGCCGGGTGGGCGTGGAGGTGAACACGGCTTCTCCCGCGCTCCTCGGCTACGTGGCCGGGATCGGCGGTACCGTCGCGAAGAGGATCGCCGAGCACCGGGACGGGCGGGGTCCCTTCCGCTCGCGCCGGGAGCTGCTCGCCGTATCCGGGCTGGGTCCCAAGACGTTCGAGCAGGCCGCCGGGTTCCTCCGCATCCGGGGCGGCGCGCACCCCCTGGATACATCGGGGGTGCACCCCGAGCGGTACGCGCTGGTCGAGCGGATCGCGGGCGATCTGGGGATTCCACTCGCGGAGCTGGTCGGCAACGACTCCGCCATTCGGCGCATCGAGGCCGACCGGTACGTGGGCGAGGGTGTGGGGCTGCCTACGCTGCAGGACATCCTCGACGAGCTTCGCAAGCCCGGGCGCGACCCGCGCGAGGCGTTCGAAGCGCCGGCCTTCCGGGACGACGTCCAGGCGCTCGAAGACCTCCGGGACGGAATGACGCTGCAGGGCACCGTCACCAACGTCGTCGCCTTCGGTGCGTTCGTCGATGTCGGCGTACACCAGGATGGCCTCGTTCACATATCACATCTCGCGGACCGCTTCGTCAGTGACCCCGGCACCGTCGTGAAGGTGGGCGACCGCGTCACGGTTCGGGTGCTCAGCGTCGACATCGCGCGGAAGCGGATCGCACTGTCGATGAAGACGCAGGCGACCGCAGCGCCGAGCCCGCAGAAAGTCCGGGAAACGCGATCGGTGTCGGTTCCGGCGGGGAGCGCGGTCGCCGCGAACGGGATGCGGATCACGCGGCGGAGCGGCTGATCCCGTAACTTCCGCTGCCGGTGCTTGAGCGAAGCGCCCAGGTTGCTTATCTTTGTCATCTCGAAGTCGAGCCGGTAGCTCAGTTGGTAGAGCACTGGACTTTTAATCCAATGGTCGTGGGTTCGAGTCCCACCCGGCTCATAGATAAACACTAGCTTTTTCCGCTCCAACGACACCACTCCACCCGGGGTGGTGTCGTTCTTGGTGTCAAACCGTGGCGCGAAACGTGGAACGCGGGTTGTCACGTCGTGCCTCCTTCCTTCCTCGGCCGCTGGGCCCGGACCTGGGCTGCTTCCTCGAGTACCTGCTCGCTGTCTGCGGACTGATAGATCCCCCGGCGCATCGTGCTCCCCGGCACCGGGAGCCAAAGTCGCCCCCACCATACCACAGGGCGGGGCGTGTGTCCGTCCTCCGGGTGCCGGCTGGCCTGCTCCGACTTGTTCTGCTCAGACATCTTCTGCTCGTTCGCGGTTTGGGTACTGCCGCTCGCCATAACAGCCTGTTGGGCCTGGTCTCCAACTGCATAGCCCTCGTGTCGTGCCTGTCGTGGACCTCGGTAACGGGGAGGCGAACAGCCGCGACGGCGCGTCGCGTTTGTCGCTTCCATTCCACCCTACCCGATCTGGGGACAGATCCAAAACTCCCTCTCCATGATCCATCTACCGAGTCCGTTTTCTCTGCTGTCTATCCCCTGGCCGGTTTCGGGCAGAGGGATCCACAAGGCTCGCCCCGGCCTCACTCTGGACGTCGCGCGGCTACGCTGCCAAACCCCTGAGGGAAACAGAAAGCCCCCGTCGGGCTCGGTGGTCGGCGGGGGCTTGGGCGCAGTAGCGGCGGCGCTCGCCTCCTGGGCGCGAAATCACTGCCGAGCGCGAGCAGCGCGACGCTCTGGAGCAGGATTGCGCCGACCTTGACGGCCGTTGCTCAGTTCTGGACACTCGCACCCTCGAGGGTGCCGCGGCGGTTGATGGCGGCAACCACCGCGATCATCAGGATGTGATGTCCCCCATTTGGAGTAGACACTTCGAGAGAGTAGTTTTGACTCTTGAGAAGGAGGAAATCCGATGGGACAGATTCGCCGAGGGGCCGATGGACGTCGGCTCTTTACGACCGAGT
>JACDHR010000341.1 GCA_013820915.1 Gemmatimonadota bacterium | reverse complement strand
CTTCGTCCCGCACCTGAACGACTTCGGCATCGGGAGCATCGCCGAGATCTTCGATGCCGAAGCGCCCTACACCGCGCGCGGCTGCATCGCGCAGGCGTGGAGCGTGGCCGAGGTGCTGCGCTGCTGGGTGCGCACGTCCGAAGAGTGACCGCCGCGGAGCGGTGTGACGCGGCGAAGCCACCCCTCGTCTGAGGTTCGGAACGGCGTGCAGAGCACCCGATCCGCTCCCGAAAAGGCACACCCGTCGAGAGGCGGGGTCGCAAAGCCAGGAATCACCTTACGAGATGAGGAGATCGTCCGGCTACCGAAGGCGCACGAATCACACGTGCCGGGAGTTCGTCGCCGGGGATTCCCCCCCGGTATTTTATCAACTCCCGGAGGAACCATGAAGATCGTGCGCAACACCGTTCTCCCCTTTCTGATGGCCGGTGCCGTCCTCGCTGGCGGTTGCAGTGACGTGGCCAGCAGCGGCGGCAGCTCCGTGACCATCAAACTCACCGACGCGGCGGGCGACCTGGCGGAGGCGTGGGTAGAGATCTCCGAGATCTACCTGCAGGGTACCACTGCAGTCGACGGCGAGCGCGTCTCGCTGTTCAGAGGCTCTACGGGGATGATCGACCTCCTGACGCTGCCGGGCGAGAAGACGGTCGACCTCATCAGCGACGTGGTCGTTCCGGAAGGCACCTACTCCCAACTCCGCTTCGTCGTCAGCAGGGCGCGGATCGTAACGGAAGACGGGCGTGAGTTCTCCACCGATAACGGCAAGCTGCACTGCCCGAGCTGCACCACTCCGTCGGGCCTGAAGGTCAACCTCCCGGGTGGCAGCGTGAGGATCGAAGGAGGATCCAACGTGCTGGTGGTGGACTTCGACGTGAGCCAGAGCTTCGGTAGCGAGCGCGGCAAGTCCGGCCGCTGGGTGATGCACCCGGTGATGCACGCCTCGGGTTTCCAGACGAGCGGTGGCATCGCGGGCACCGTCACGATGGCGGAGGGGAAGACGATCCCGGCGTGCGGCGGCGTGGAGCGTGACCTGAGCGCGGTCACCCCCACGGCGACGGCGGGTGAGATTGTCCGGTCCGGGATCACCGAGGCGAGCGGTGCGTACGGGATCGCCTTCGTCGCACCCGGCAGCTACGGGCTCGGGCTCGCCAGGGTCGGCTACGAGAACGGAGACTCGCTGATCGTTGCGGGTACCGCGAGCCCCGCCAGCGTGGATGTCGGGTCGGGCAAGACGGCAACCGCGGACTTCCGGATCACGGACGCAATTTGCAAGGCGGCAAGCTGAACAGGCGCCTGCCGGCAGATAGAAACACTCCGCACAACATCGGGGCCGCCCCGCCGGGGCGGCCCCGATGTGTTTCAGGAGGGGACGGCGAGCTCCCCGCGGGATTCGGAACGCATCTCCTCGGATTCCGGGCCGATCTCGAAATCGAAGATCGCCGTGGGTAGCGCGACGGTGCAGCAGACGTTCGGGTGCTCCAGCATGCAGCTGATGCGCCCCTCTACAGGTGCGGCCGCCAGCAGCATATAGGCCTGCTCCCCCGAGTAGCCGAACCTCTTCACGTGCTCGATCGCGTGCCGGCACGCCTGCCGGTAGGAGGTCCAGATGTCGAGATAATGCTGGGCTCCCGTCTCATCGACGGAGATCCCCGTGAACGTGAGCGCCTGGCAGGGCCCCCGCTCCACCAGCCCCGGCTGAAAGGTCGGGCTGGAGATGCCGGAGCGGTTCATCCCGTCGCGGATCAGATCGACGTGGAGATCGATAAATCCTGCCATCTTCACGCCGCCAAAGCCGGTGATCTTCCCATCTCCCTGCGAGAACTGGAGATCGCCGATCGAGAGGTTGGCCCCGGAGACGAACACCGGCAGATAGGCGCGGGATCCCCGTGTCAGATCCTTGATGTCCATGCTCCCGCCGTTCTCTCTCGCCGCCCATGTCCGAGCCGCCTCGTTCAACACTCGACCCATCGAGGTGCCGCCCGGGTGCCCGAGCAGCGCGCCCGCGGGCTCGGGAGTCATCATGTTGCGGAGGAATCCATCCGGGCGGATGCGTTGCAGGGTCCGCTCCCTGTGATTCCACTTCGCCAGCATCCCGGCCGACGGAGCGCAGCCGATCACGCCGGGGTGGGCGAGGCCGGTGAACCGCACCCCCTCGATATGCCGCGAAGAGGCGTAGATCCCGTTCAGATCCCAGATCGCCTTGCGTGCCTCCGGGTACTCCTCGGCCAGCAGACCCGCACCCTGTTCGCGGTCCAGGACGGCGGTGTACCCCCACTCCGCCCCCCCGAGCGGGCCGATGTCCAGGATGTCGACCACCAGGAGATCCCCGGGACGGGCGCCGTTCACCTTTACCGGGCCGCTCAGGTAGATCAACTGGCTCATGTCCAACTCCCGCACGTCGTCCGCGGAGTCGCTGTTCAGGATCTGGCCGCCCGTCAGGTCCAGGCACTCCATCCGGAACACGGTGCCCGGATCCACTGCCACGACAGCAGGGGTCTCGGGGTGCCATCGGTTGTGGGGCTGCGGACGCTGGTCCTCCGGAGCACGTCGCAGGTCGACTGAGATTACCGTATTGGGCATGCGATTACACGTCCACGATCTTATCGGGAGGGATGGACGAATTCGAGCGCCGTCCAGGGGTGGGGAGCGGATTCAACTCTGGCTGGATCAGGCGCCGGGTTCCGAATCCGGCTCGACCGGCGGCGGATCGCGCGGAGGCAGCGGCTCCGCACCGAACCGCCGGGAAACGTCGGCCAGGCTCTGCGATACTCGCGCGATTGCGTCCCGGGCTCCGCGCAGATAGGGATCCTCCCCCCCGCGGCGCTCCCTCTCACGCGGCCCCTCACCGGTGAGCAGCCAGTGCCCGTTGACGCGGAGTGCCTCCGGCAGACGTAGCATCACGTCGCCGTTGGGAACGCGCCCGCGCGTGAACCACTCGCTGACGGTCGCCACCCCAACGCCGAGCTCACGCGCCAGATCTGCCTGCGACATGCCCCGGTCGTCCAGACACTGGCGCAAACGCTCGAAGAATGCGGAAAGCTCGACCGCCTTGCGGCGCGCCGGGCCTGCTTTCGGTTCGGAAGCCAGAACTCCAACTCCCGCATGAGTGATCGAATGCTCGAAGACGGTCCGCTTTCGCTGCAAGACTTTCGCCGCCGCGTTGAAACGGGTGTGCTCCGGGGAGCGATCTTCGGCATCTCGAACACGGTTTGACATTTCGAACGAAGAGTACCACTTTTCCTTTTTCCCGGCAAGAGAACGGCTTATTTCCCCTGTCTCCGTCCGATCCGCCCGCTTCGCCCCATAGACATGTGACTGCTTCCACGGTCCTCCTCGTCGAGGACAACGAAGACCACTGGACCATCTACCGCGTGCTCCTGGAGTACGTGGGATACCAGGTACTTCTTGCTGGCGAAGGCTACGAAGCTCTGCGGAAGGCGCGTGAGGAGAAACCGCACATCATCCTGATGGACATCTCGATTCCCGGGATCGACGGGTGGGAGGTGACACGGATCCTGAAGGCGGATCCGGATACCGCGTCCATTCCGATCGTCGCGCTGACGGCCCACGCCTCGGAGGCGGCCCGGAAGAGATGCGAGGAGGTGGGTTGCGACGGCTACCTGGCCAAGCCGGTGGAGCCGCGACGGGTGCTGGCCGAGGTAGAACGCTTCATCGGTATGCCCACGGCAGGAGGCGGGTAGGTTTTCTCCGCCAGGTCTGGCAATCGCCGGCAAGCTGAATGATGGCAAGCTTCACCTCCGCCTGGACCGCTTCCCCGATCGGCGCTTCAGTGTTATTCTTTCTCTGCCGATCCTTCTCGTAATCCGCTCGTCGCTGTTCCACCCCGGTTCCGAATCTCCCGTTGCATCTGCGCTTCGTGCTCCGTTCTCGCGCCCGACGTCGGGCTGCGCTGCTCGCAACGCTGGCTGCCGCGGCTTTCGGCATCGCGGGCTTTGCGTCCGTTGCGGCTGCCGAGCGGACCGCGTCCTCGTCCGCGGATCCGGACCTCCACAAGCTGCCCGCCTTGCGTGCCGTACCGATGCGCATGGATACGATCTTCCTCGGCGGGTACGCGCGCGGCAGCTTCGCCGACGCGCTGCAGACCGTCGCCAGCGACCTCTCCGGCGCGGAGCGCACCATGATCGGCCGACACCTGGACAAGATCTTCGGGCAGGTGCTGCGCGGGGAGGACATGGAGCGGGGCGGGCGGCTGCGGCTCGCCTACGAGCGCGCGGTACGGCCCGACGGCACCACGCGCTCCATTCGCGTGCTGGCCGCGGAGGCCGCCGTGGGCGGGCGGATGCACACCGCCTTCTCGTTCGAGCATGAGGGCCAATCCGGCTACTTCGACAATATCGGCCGGTCGCTGGACGTGCGGGGGTGGATCCGCCCCATCCGCGAAGCGCGCATCTCCTCGCCCTTCAACTCGCAGCGGGTGCACCCGATCCTGAACCGGGTGCTTCCCCACCTGGGCACCGACTATGCCGCGGTGCACGGCACCCCGGTTTTCGCGACGGGAGACGGCAGCGTCTCGATCTCCGATTGGCGCGGCGGGTACGGCAATCTGGTCGAGGTACAGCACCCGAACGGCTATACCACGCGGTACGGGCATCTCTCCCGCATTCCCGGCGGTGTTCGGCCGGGAACCGCCGTCCGCCAGGGTGACGTG
>JACDHR010000061.1 GCA_013820915.1 Gemmatimonadota bacterium | reverse complement strand
AGAGACGTTGCCGGCGAGGCGCCGCGGTACATCTATCACGTCCATTCCTACGCGGTGATGCAGGCGCCGGAAGATGATCTGCTGGCGACCTGCACCTATGACGCGCGCTTCGCCGCGATCGTGGGGCACGGCAACGTATGGGGCGTGCAGGGCCACCCCGAGAAGAGCCAGGAGGTGGGACTGCAGCTCCTGCGGAACTTCGGGAGGATGTGAGCGCGATGGCACGTTTCTTCAAGGCTCACGGCCTGGGCAACGATTACCTGGCGCTCGATCCGGAGACGCTTCCCTTCGAGCTTACGCCGCCCACCGTGCGCATGATCTGCGACCGGCACCGCGGCGTGGGATCCGACGGCATCCTCGCGCTCGTGCCGTCGGACGCGGCGGATTTCGGTGTGCGGATCTTCAATCCGGACGGCTCCGAGGCCGAAAAGAGCGGCAACGGTCTGCGGATCTTCGCCGCCTATCTGCTCTCGGAACGTCGGCTGGGCGAGACGCGCCGCTTCTCGGTGGAGACGCGGGGCGGGATCGTGCGGATCGCGATCGCCGAGTCGGATGACGCCGGCGCCTGGATGGTGGAGGTCGAGATGGGGAGCGCGGCCTTCCGTAGCGAGGCCGTGGGCCTCTCCGGCCCGGCGCGCGAGACGGTGACGGAGATGCTGGAGATGCCCTCCGGCGAGCGGCTGGAGATCACCGCCGTCTCGCTGGGCAACCCGCACTGCGTGATCTTCCAGGACGATCTGGACCCCGAGCTGCTGCGCCGCCGCGCCCCGCGAGTCTCTACGCATCCGTGGTTCACGAGGGGCACCAACGTGCAGTTCGCACGGGCCGTGGAGCCCGCCGCGGTGGAGGCATGGGTCTGGGAGCGCGGGGCGGGGGAGACGCTCGCCTCGGGCTCCAGCGCCTGCGCGGTCGCGGCCGCCGCGGTGCGCCGCGGCCTGGTTTCCGAGCGGCAAATCGAGGTGCGGATGCCCGGCGGCACGCTGCACGTGGAGGTGCGCCCGGACTGGAGCGTGCGCCTGTGCGGCCCCGTCGAAGACGTCTGCTGGGGCGAGTTCACCGCCGGCATGCTGCGGCGGCTGCGGAACCTCTGACTGCTCCCATTGTAGTTCCGTTCGTACTCTCGTACTCTCGTACTCTCGTACTCTCGTACTCTCGTACTCTCGTACTCTCGTACTCTCGTACTCTCGTACATTTTTGCTCGCCAAACGCATCATCCCGTGCCTGGACGTCAAGGACGGACGGGTCGTAAAGGGCATCCAGTTCCTGGACCTGCGCGACGCGGGCGACCCTGTGGAGCAGGCGGTCCGCTACGACCATGAGCGCGCCGACGAGCTCGTGTTCCTGGACATCACCGCGAGTCACGAGGGACGAACCTCCATGCTCGACGTGATCCGGCGCACGGCGGAATCGGTCTTCATCCCGTTCACCGTGGGCGGCGGTGTGCGCACGCTGGACGACTTCCGCGCCATCCTCGGCGCCGGCGCGGACAAGGTCGGCGTCAACACCGCCGCACTCCGCGAGCCGGAGCTGATCGCGCGCGCGGCAGACCACTTCGGCAGCCAGTGTGTGGTGGCGGCGATCGACGCGCGGCGCAGGGAGCGGGCGGACGCCGGCCGGGGATGGGAGGTCTACACCCACGGCGGCCGCACCTCCGCCGGTGTCGATGCTGTGGAGTGGGCGCATCGCGTCGAGCAGCTCGGGGCGGGGGAGATCCTTCTGACCTCGATGGATACCGACGGGACGCGTGCCGGGTACGATCTGGAGCTGCTGCACGCGGTCTCCGAAGCAGTCCGAATCCCGGTGATCGCCTCGGGCGGCGCCGGCTCGCTGGATCACCTGAACCAGGCGCTCGGAGCCGGAGCGCACGCGGTGCTCGCCGCCTCCATCTTCCACTTCGGGGAGATCACCGTCCCCGAGGCGCGCCGCTACCTCGCGGAGCACGGCCACCCGGTGAGAAGGTGAATGACACGCGCGGCGCCCTGGCGTTACGGGGTGTCATTCGACCTTCATCATTCATAATCCAACATTGTAGTTCCTACGTTGTAGTTCCTACGTTCTCACCCGCGAGAGCAGCACCAGCCCCGCGGCCAGGAAGAGAAGGTTCGGCAGCCAGGCGGCGACGATGGGATCCATCGCGCCGCTCGCCCCTACCGCTTTCCCGATGCGGAAGAGGAGCAGGTAGACCATCGTCACGGCGAGGCTGACCCCGACGCCGAACGCCGTTCCCCCACGCTGGGAGCTGGTCGCCAGCGGGGCGCCGAAAAGCACGATCACCAGCACGGCGAGCGGAAGCGAGATCTTCTGCGCCTGCTCCACCTTCATGGACCGGGCGTCTCCGCCGGAGCGCTCGATAGCGCGGATGGAGCGCGTGATCTCGTGGTAGCGCATCTCGGCCGGATCCTTCGGTTCGGCGAGAAGCTCTTCGGGGGTCTCGCTCAGTGTGGGGATCCGCGTGCCGGCGAAGCGGATCGTCGTCTCCTCCCCTCCGTTTCCGATCAGCCGCAGATACCCCTGCTCCAGCCGCCACCCGTCCTCTGTCCACAGCGCCCTCTCGGCCGTCTGGTGCAGGCTGGGGCGCGTGCCGTCTCCCCCCTGCTCCACGACGACCCCCGTCATCTCGTTCCCCGTCGAGTCCAGCCGGCGAACCGACAGCACGCGGCCGCCCTCCGTCTGGAAGACGAAGTTCGTGCGTAGCGAGCCGCTCCGGTTCTGGCGCTCACCCAGGAGTTCGGCGCGTAGGTGGTTGGTTACCGGCACCAGCTCACCGAGTCCCAGCGCGCCGAGGCTGATGATGAACGAGAGGATCAGGATGGGCGCGATCAGCCGATAGAAGCTGATCCCGCCTGCCTTCGCCGCCGCGATCTCCTGGTGCCTCGTCAATCCGCCGATCGTGAACACGGTCGCAACCAGCGCCGCGATCGGGATCGCCCAGAGGATGTACTGCGGAATGATATAGAGGTACGACAGCGCGACCGGGCCGAGCTCCAGGCCGCGCCCCAGGTGCTTGTCCAGGTTGTCGGTGAGATCCGTGATGATGAACAGCAACGGGAGCCCGAGCACCAGGGATAAGAAGGTGATCACGAACTGGCGCGAGATGTACCGGTCGAGCAGCTTCATCATCCTTCCGCCTCGTCCTCACGGCGGAAGCGCCGCCTCCACCACCCGCCGAGCCTCTCTCCCAGCCCGCCGCCGCGGGGAGTGGTGAACTCACGCCCCATCCGCAGCACACCGAAAATTCCCAGCGCTCCGAGCAGCACGTTCGTCGCCCACATCGCGGCGATCGGAGTGACGTATCCCTCGTCCGCCAGCGTCTCGCCCCCGATCAGACCCACATAGTAGATCGCGAAGATCGCCAGGCTGGCGGCGATCACCATCCCGATGCCGCCCTGCGGGAACCGCAGCGCCAACGGCGCGCCGATCAGCACGAAGACGAGCGTGGCCGCTGCGATCGAGTACTTCTTCTGGACCTCCACCCGGAGCTCGCGCGTCTGCCGCTCCAGGCTCAGTGTTCGCTCGTGCGCGGAGCGCATCTCGTCGGCCATCCGCCGCGTCGCGCCTGCCGCGTCCTGCCCCTCCAGCCCCGGATTGTAAACGCCGGTGGAGGGGGGCGGCGCGTTTGTGTCGGCGGGGCGGCCCAGCACGTAATCGAGGTCGCGCAGCGCGGTGAGCTGCGCCGTCTCGCGGATCGCCGAGGTCTCGGCGCGCAGTGTATCCACCCGCGCTTGCAGCATCCCGATCGTCATCTCGCGGTCGCCCCGGTAGCCGCCGCCCGTCTGCCTCTGGAGCTCGTTGCCCACCCCTTCCATGCGGATGACCTGCGTGCGGAAGGCCAGCCGCTGGAAGTTCTCCGGCTCGTCGAAGCTGACTTCGTTCAGGTAGCCGTCGTAGAGCGTGAGGAAGAGGTCCGTCTGGTTCGCGTTGAAAGCCATGTGTCCGGAGTCGGCATAGATCGTCCGCCCCAGCCGCGGCGCGCTCACGTCGTAGATCACCACATCCTCGAGCCGGTTCGTGGTCGAGTGGATCTCCGCGGCCTGCAGGTAGTAGCGCGAAATGCCATCGCCGGTGCGGATCTCGTTGATCGTCTGCGGGTTCAGCGTCAGCAGCGGGCTCTTCTGCCCGATGTCCACCATCAGTTGGCGCCACTGGTGGTTACTCTCGGGGAGAACGCGGTCGTTGAACCAGACCATCCCGGCGGCGATCAGCGCGGCGACGCCGAGCAGCGGGAGGATCATGCGGCGCAGATCGACACCGCTCGCCTTGAGCGCGGAGATCTCGTTCTCCGAGGCCATCTGCGAAAAGGTGTAGAGCACCGCGACCAGCATCGACATCGGCAGGGTCAGCGCGATGTTGCTGGGGAGCGAGAGCACGAAGAAGTGCAGGATGACGTCGGTAGGCAGCCCCTTACCCGCCAGATCCGCCATCTGGCGCGCCAGCACGTTGATCAGGAGCACGCCCGTCAGCGCGGCGAACGCGAAGAAGAACGGGCCGACGTGCGCCCGAAGCAGGTACCGGGTGAGGACCTTCATCGTGCCCTGAGCGGAGGAAGCCAACCCATTCGGGGAGGGCGGGGGTTGCTGAGGTGGACTGGCAGTTCCATTATATTGTGGTATCTGGACTTGAACAAGCGGATCCTGTCGCTCTGTCGCACTCCCGGCGGGCCGCTCTGCTATAAGCCGGTTCCGCTCGCCTGCCTCGTACACCGCACCCCTGCCGGTGGTTGCGATCCTTCGGAGCAGCTGAGTGCGTGGCGCTGTGATCATCCTCGGCACGCTTCCGGGGCCGCCCCCCCGCGAGCCTCGTTCATCGTCACTCCCTCGGCCTGTTCGGCGAGTTCAACCTCAGCGCCGGAACGCTTCCGTGAATTCTCTCCTCGGCTCGGTCCTCGTCGCTCTCCTCGGCTTCATGGTGGCCTGCCAAAACGCGGGCGGCGACGTTCCCGGCACGGAGTCTCTCGCGCAGAGGGCGGAGCGCCCGTCGTTCCGCGCAGCCGAGGCGTTCGCTCACCTCGAGCGGCAGGTCGCGTTCGGCCCGCGGGTGCCCGGTACGGCCGGACACGGTGCGCAGCTGGAGTGGATGCGTCAGTTTCTCGACGAGCGTGCCGATACTGTAATCGAACAGCCGTTCACGCACCGCACCGCGGCCGGCGACGTGCTGCGGATGACGAATGTGTTCGCTCGGTTCCGGCCCGAGGCGACACGGCGGATCCTCCTTCTCGCGCACTGGGATACCCGCCC
This sequence comes from Gemmatimonadota bacterium, assembly GCA_013820915.1. Classification (GTDB taxonomy): domain Bacteria; phylum Gemmatimonadota; class Gemmatimonadetes; order Longimicrobiales; family Longimicrobiaceae; genus JACDHR01. Next base: position 10,107 of record JACDHR010000061.1, on the reverse strand, counting down.
GGCGGCCGATCAGGACCCGGACCCCGCCAACCGCCGGCTCCCGGTCCCCGGCGCGAACGACGGCGCCTCCGGCGTAGCGGTGCTGCTGGAGCTCGCCGACATGTTCGCCCGGCAGCTGCCGCCAATCGGCGTCGATATTCTGCTGACGGACGGTGAGGACTACGGGCCGGACACGGAGGACATGTTCCTCGGGGCGAGGTACTTCGCGGCCAACCTGCCGGGCGGATACCGTCCGCTCTACGGGGTGCTGCTGGACATGGTCGCCAACCGGAACCCGCGCTTCCCGATCGAAGGCTACTCGAATCGGTACGCGCCCGATGTGGCGCGCCGGGTATGGGAGGTCGCGCGCCAGCTCGGATACGCGGACGTGTTCCCCGCGCAGGTCGGCCCGACCGTGCAGGACGACCACGTTCCGTTGAACCAGGCGGGGATCCGAACGATCAACATCATCGACATGGAGTATCCCTACTGGCACACGGTCCGGGACGTGCCGGAGAACACCAGCCCGGAGACACTGCGGATCGTGGGCGAGGTGGTGGCGGAGCTGGTGTACCGCGGGGGGTGAGAATGAAGATGACGCCGCAGGAACGCTCCGCGTTGGGCGTTATCGTGCTGCTGCTCGCGGCGGGCGGGCTCACCCGGCATCTCACCCAGCCGGAGCCCGTGCAGTGGTTGGCGGATGCGCCGGCCGGTGCAGCGGAAGACAGCGCCGCCGGCGCTCTGGGGCAGCGAGTCGAGCGCGAGGTCGGCCGCGCACAGCGGCGATCTCTGCCGCTCGGGGCGGGGGAGCGGATCGACCTGAATACCGCGGATACCGACGAGCTGCAGCGGCTGCCGCGCGTGGGGCCTTCCCTGGCGGCGCGGATCGCGGCCCACCGGGAGGCGCATGGGCAGTTTCGCTCGCTCGCGGATCTCGATGCGGTATCCGGAGTGGGGCCCGCGGTGCTGGAGGCGGTCTCGCCGCACGTGGATCTTCCGGCTGCACCCACCGCGAGGCCACCCGCCCCGACGCCACCCGTCGCGAGCCGAGGTGCCGCGGTGACGGGTTCCCGCGCTGCCACGCCGGCCGCGGGTCCGGTGGATCTCAACACGGCGGGTGTCGAGGAGCTGCAGCGGCTTCCGGGGATCGGCCCGGCGCTGGCCGGCCGGATCGTCGAGTGGCGGACGCAGCACGGGCGCTTCCGCAGCGTCCCCGATCTCGCGCAGGTTCCCGGTATCGGGCCCCGCACTGTGGAGCGGCTGGAGCCGCTGGTGCGGGCCACGCCTTGACATCATTGATGTTTGCAGTATTCTTGATGCTCCGTTTCCCTCCTGTTCTGTAGGTATCCGATGGCAGCTACCGTCTCTGCGGATCGGCTCGGCGATCACCTCGTCCGAGATGGTCTGGTCTCTCAGGAACAACTCGACAAAGCATTGGAAGACGCGCGAAGCAATAGCTCGCGCATCGGCTTCAGCCTCGTCAAACTCGGCTTTATCGGTGAGCAGGATCTCGCGCTCGCGCTCGCGCGTCAGCACCGCCTCCCCGCGGTAGACCTCGACCGTGTCAACCTCGATACGAAGCTGCTCAAGCTGATCCCGGCCGAGATCGCCATGAAGCATCTCGTCATCCCGCTCAGACGCGTGGGGCGTACACTTACCGTGGCGATGGCGAACCCGTCCGACCTGGGCGTCATCGACGACCTGAAGTTCATCACGCGCTTCGAGATCGAGCCGGTCATCGCCGGTGAGTTCACGCTACGCCGCGTGATCGAGCGCGAGTACGACACCGCCGACGAGCGGATTAACGACCTGCTCAAGCAGTTCGACGAGACGGATATCGAGGTCGTCGAACAGCAGGACGACGACCTCAACCTCGGTGCGATCCAGGCGCAGGTAGACGACGCACCGGTCGTCAAGCTGATCAACGGGATCATGACCGACGCCGTGCAGCGCGGCGCCTCCGACATCCACTTCGAGTGCTACGAGAAGGAGATCCGCGTCCGCTACCGGATCGACGGCGCTCTCATCGAGATCATGAAGCCGCCGATCAAGATGCGACCGGCGCTGGTCTCGCGCTTCAAGATTCTCGCGGATCTCAACATCGCCGAGCGGCGCCTTCCGCAGGATGGCCGCATCAAGCTGCGCATGGGCAAGCGAGTGATCGACTTCCGAGTCTCCACGCTGCCCACGCTTTTCGGCGAGAAGATCGTGCTCCGGATTCTCGACAAGAGCAACCTGACGCTCGACCTTGAGAAGTTCGGGATGGAGCCGAGAGCACAGCAGGATTTCATGCGCGCGATTATGAACCCGTACGGGATGGTGCTGGTCACCGGGCCCACGGGTTCGGGGAAGACGACCACGCTGTACAGCGCGCTCTCGCGCGTGAACTCGACCGACACCAACATCATGACCGCCGAGGACCCGGTCGAGTACAACCTGCACGGGATCAACCAGGTGCAGGTGCGTACGGAGATCGGGATGACGTTCGCGGCCGCGCTGAAAGCGTTCCTTCGCCAGGACCCGAACATCATCATGGTCGGCGAGATCCGTGATATCGAGACGGGCAGCATCGCGATTAAGGCCGCGCTCACGGGCCACCTGGTGCTTTCCACGCTGCATACGAACGACGCGCCCTCCACCATCACCCGTATGGTGGACATGGGGATCGAACCGTTCAACGTGGCCTCCGCCGTCAACCTGATCACCGCGCAGCGGCTGGTCCGCCGCATCTGCAAACGTTGCAAGGAGCCGGCGATTTACCCGGAGGAGTACCTCGCCGCAGCCGGGATCCCGCCCGAGGATCGCGAAGTGATGATCTTCTACCGCGGTAAAGGCTGCGACGACTGCAATGGCAGCGGCTACCGTGGGCGGCAGGGCCTGTACGAGGTCATGGCCATGTCGCCTACGCTGCGCAGGATGATCCTCCAGAGTGCCTCCACCGCCGAGCTCACCGCGCAGGCTGTCTCCGAAGGCATGCTGACGCTGCGTATGGACGGTATGCTCAAGGTGAAGGCCGGAATCACCACGCTGGAAGAAGTCATTAAGGAAACCGCCGGCTAACGAGCCGCGCCGGATCTGCCGATACTTCCCGCGTGGTCTGGCCATGCGACGTTCAGTCCGAGACCGTGATCCCCGGTACCGCGCGAATGGCCTTCCCTGATCACAGGCGGCCCCGAGCGCGAAGCCCCATCGAATATCCAGCTCCTGATCCAAGATGCGCCGATGAGCCTGAATCTCCGTAACCTGCTCGATGAGATGGTCGAGCGGAGTGCCTCCGACCTTCACATCACCTCCGGCCAACGGCCCAAGCTGCGGATCGACGGGTCGCTGACCAACAGTGTGGCCGAGCAGACGCTGAGCCCGAAGGACACGCTGCAGCTTACCTACTCCATACTCACGGAGAACCAGAAGAAGCGGTTCGAGACAGAGGACGAGCTGGATTTCTCGTTCGGTATCCAGAACCTCGCGCGCTTCCGCGCCAACGCGTTCCGGCAGAAGGGGTGTGTCGCGCTGGCGATCCGGCAGGTGCCCTTCAAGATCTCCACCTTCGAGGAGTTGGGCGTCCCGGCTGTGATCCAGAAGTTCGCGGAACGGCCGCGCGGGCTCGTGCTTGTCACGGGGCCCACGGGGTCTGGCAAGTCCACCACCCTCGCGTCGATCCTGGACAAGATCAACAAGGAGCGGCGTGGCCACATCCTGACGATCGAGGACCCGATCGAATTCGTGCACACCCACCAGGGGTGCATGGTCAACCAGCGCGAGGTCGGTGCGGACACCAAGGCCTTCTCGCAGGCGCTCAAGTACGCGCTCCGGCAGGATCCGGACGTCATCCTGGTCGGGGAGATGCGCGACCTGGAGACGATTCAGGCGGCGCTCACCATCTCCGAGACCGGGCACCTCTGCCTCGCCACGCTGCACACCAACTCGGCCGCCGAGAGCATCAACCGCATCATCGACGTCTTCCCCTCCCACCAGCAGTCGCAGGTGCGCGCGCAGCTCGCCTTCGTGCTGGAGGGGGTCGTGACGCAGACGCTGCTGCCACGCGCTCGTGGCCGCGGCCGCGTTGTCGCCTGTGAGGTCATGGTCTGCACGCCTGCCATCCGCGCCTGTATCCGCGACGACAAGGTGCACCAGATCTACTCGATCATGCAAGCCAGTAAGAAGCACGGTATGCAGACCATGAATGACGCGCTGTACCAGGTCTACATGCAGCGCGAAGTCACGCTGGAGGATTGTCTCAAGAGTTCCTCCGACCCTACGGAGTTCCTCCGCATGGTCGGCGAGCCGGTTCCCGCCTAACCCCACCGTCCCATGCCTGTTTTCAGCTACAGCGCCCGCGCCATCTCCGGCGAGCTACAGTCCGGCGAGATCGAACTGCCCACGAAGGAAGAAGTCGTCGGATTCCTGCGCAAGCAGCGGCTGATTCCGGTCGCCGTACGCGCCAAGCCCAAGGACATCAACATCTCCTTCGGCTCCGGCGTGAAGACGCGTGAGGTGGTGATCTTCACCCGCCAGTTCGCCACCATGATCAACTCGGGGCTGCCGCTGGTGCAGAGCCTCACGATCCTCGCCGAGCAGACGGAGAATAAGAAGTTCCAGGAGGTGATCGCCGCGGTGCTCTATGACATCGAATCGGGCCAGACGCTGGCAGACTCGATGCGCAAGCACCCCAAGGTCTTCACCGACCTCTACACCAACATGGTCGCGGCCGGTGAGGCCGGCGGTATTCTGGACACGATCCTGAACCGCCTGGCCACCTTCCTCGAGAAGAACGACGCGCTCGCCCGCAAGATCAAGGGCGCGATGACCTATCCCGCCGTCATGCTCTTCGTGGTGATCGGCGCGACGACGATCCTGCTGTGGAAGGTGGTGCCGGTGTTCGCCTCCATCTTCATGGACGCGGGAATGGCGCTCCCGCTGCCGACGCAGGTGGTGCTCGCCGTCAGCGCCTTCCTGCAGAGCTACATCCTGTACATGTTCCTCGGCGCCATCGCCGGCGTGTTCCTGCTCAAGCGCTACTACGCGACGCCGAGCGGCAACCTGGCAATCGACCGCGCGCTGCTGCGGATGCCGGTGCTGGGCGTGATGATCCGCAAAGCGGCCGTGTCGCGTTTCACGCGTACACTGGGGACGCTCGTATCCTCCGGCGTCTCGATCCTCGACGGACTGGAGATCACGGCCCGCACCTCAGGCAACCGCGTGATCCACGACGCAGTGATGCAGTCGCGCGCCTCCATCGCCGGCGGTGCCACCATCGCCGAGCCGCTGAAGGCCAGCGGCGTGTTCCCGCCGATGGTCGTGCAGATGATCAACGTCGGTGAGCAGACGGGCGGCTTGGACGAGATGCTCTCCAAGATCGCCGACTTCTATGACGACGAGGTCGACGCCGCCGTCGCCGCGCTGACCTCGATCCTCGAGCCGATCATGATCGTGGTCATGGGCATCGTGATCGGCGGTATGGTGATCGCCATGTACATGCCGATGTTCGACATGATCAACGCGGTCCAGAGCTCGGCGTAAGTCCCGCGGTTTCGGTAGAGCGTGTTTCGCACTGCAGGACGTTGTGAAGAGATCAGTGAGCATCCGTGCCATATTCTCCGGTCTCTGCTCCTTTCCGTTGGATAGTAGTTGCCCGTACGTACCCCTGCGTACGGGCTCCTGCCCACCCATCCCGCCGATGTGGTGCCTTCCATGAAGCATTTTGTCGTTATTGGGATGGCGGTCTCCCTGCTGTTCGCCTCCGGATGCGCATCTTCCAACAGCGCGTCTTCCAACAGCGCGTCTTCCAACAGCGCGTCTTCCAACAGCGCGTCGACCGACAGATGGCGGCTCCCCACCGGCCAGGTTTGTCAAACCAACAAGCCAAGTTCCAGCCGGTTAGCCATCGAGGACATCGCTGACGTCAGCGAGCTTGCGCGTGGTCTTTCAGGCAGCTCCTTCCTTCAGCTCGTAGCACAGGACACGACTCTTCTGGCGATGTACTATGACAGCACGGGTGCGCTCGGACGGGTGTCGGTTCGACACCCCGGCACAACCGATGCGCAGGACAAAGAAATCGAATCCATCGTGCGGCGACATCTCGCGCCGAGCTCCACCCCCCGAGCCGGCCTGTGGATTTCTGTTGTCCGAGGTTCTCCCGTAGCGGTTGCAACCTATGACATCAGATACCGGTGCGAACCGTCTCTGGCATCGGGGGCACGCAGGGTATTGGTCCGGGAACTCACACGCCGGGAGAATCTTTCCGTGGTCCAGAACCGCTCCGCGACGCTGTCGCTCTATGTGACCGAGGACGGCACGGTGAAGAAGTCCCACATACACAAGACCAGCGGCAGTTTCCAGACGGACCGAGTATTTCTCAGGATCGTACAGACTGTGCAGTTCCAACCTGCAAACATCAACGGCGTGCCGGTGCCGGTCTGGATTGTGTTGCCCGTCAGCGTCACAATGAAAGAAGAGCCGACACAGCCGAATTTCCCCTCATGACAGACGGGAGCGCATTCTGCACCTGTGACGATCAAGAGCAAGCCTACGGTGGTCGAGTACGAGGCGATACGGTTGCACGAGGCGGGACGAATGGCCCACGCCGTGTGGGATAGGCGTCGTAGGCAGGCCCCCGTGCCTGCCCGGACACCGAAGCGGGGGAGGTCCACGCTGGGTGCTTGCTCCCCGGTGTGTCGGTGCGTTGCTTGCTGGCATTAACGCACGAGTGTACGTTGAGACCGGCATTATCAGCTACCTGACGGCACGTCCGAGCCGCGACCTGATCGTGGCCGGCCACCAGCAGCTCACTCACGAGTGGTGGCAGGATCGGCGGCCGCAGTTCGAGCTGTTCGTCTCCGAGCTTGTGCTCCGAGAAAGCAGGGCGCGGCGACCCTGATGTTGCGGTGAGACGTTTGGCGGTACTCGAAGGAGTGCCGCAGCTGGAGATCCGTGCGGATGCGGTGGAACTCTCTCGTGCGTTGCTGCAGCGGGGGCCGCTTTCGTTGAAGGCATCGGCGGATGCGCTCCACATCGCCATTGCGGCTGTGCACGGTGTGGAGTATCTGCTCACGTGGAACTGCAAGCACATCGCGAACGCCGAGATGCGCCCGCTGATCGAGCGAGTCTGTCGGGCACGCGGGTATGAACCGCCGGTGCTGTGTACACCGGAAGAACTGATGGGAGGGTAAGCGGGTGTGGGAAGATCCGATTGTGGAAGAAACGCGGAAACTGCGTGAGGAGTACCTGGCGGAGTTCGACCATGACTTGGATGCACTTGTTCGTGATTTGAAGGAGAAGGAGCGGCAGGGTGGACGAAAAGTGGTGTCTCTGCCACCCGGTAAGTCGGACCGAAGTGCTCCAAACGCGGCGTAACGGTCGGCGCACGAACGGCCTAACCCGTCGCCGAACACGGACGCGGGGCCATCCACGTTTTCGGGAAAGTTTGGTGTGTGTTTCGGGTGCGGTGCCGTTCACGAACTTTCGCACGGGCCCTGCGCCGGTTTGCTTGCGTTGTTAGGCGGCGGGGATGAAGCCGGCCTCAACCCCCCGCCCACGCTTGGGACTACCTGGGCCACCGGGTGATCGCGCGGATCGCCCGCACCATCGGCGAGCGCCAGCGCGTCCTCGCCGGCTACCGACTGGCGGCGCTGCTGAACAGTGTTCCAGAGCCTGGAGTGCATGCCGTGAAGCCGCAACACCGGACTCCCTACTACATGAGACAGCCGCTCCTGAAGCCGCCCTCTCTGGAGCCCGGCGGCACCATCGGCATTTTCACGCCCTCGTTCCCGGCGCACCTCCGCTTCCGCGAAAAGTATCTGCACGGCCTTGCGCAACTGCGGGCGATGGGGTTCCGTACGGTTGAGGGATCGCTCACCGCCCGCGGCACCCACCAGGGGTTCCGCTCTGGCACCCCCCTTGAGCGCGCACGGGAGTTCATGGAGTTGATCGAGAACCCGGAGGTGGACTGCCTGATGTCCGCCATCGGCGGGCTCAACTCCGCCAGCATGATCCCCCACTTGGACTACGACCGCATCCGCGCCAGACCCAAGGCGGTCTGCGGTTACAGCGACGTCACCTCGCTTCAACTCGCCCTTCTCGCGTACGCCGGCGTCGCCCCCTTCTACGGCCCAGCCGTCGTCCCCTCCTTCGGCGAGTGGCCCGCCGTGCTACCGGAAACCCGCGAGTCGTTCCTCGACGCCGTCCAGCGGCACCGCGCCGGAACGCGCGAGCTGGCGCCGCCCCCGCGCTGGAGCGCGCACCGGCGCGACCCCACCACGGACGAATGGCGGAGCCTGCCGCGGGAGTTCGAGCCGAACCCCGGGTGGCGTGCCCTCATACCCGGCCACGCCCGTGGGCCGGTGCTGGTCGCCAATCTCGACACCCTCACTACCGCCGCGGGAACCCCGCATTTCCCCGCGCTCGACGGCGTGATCCTCGTCCTGGAGGAGATGGACGCACCGCTGTCACGCGAGGAGCGCTGCTTCCGCCACCTCCAGCTGCTGGGGGTGTTCGACCGGATTGCTGGACTACTCGTCTCCAAACCCGAGCAGTACGACCGCGAAGGCGCTCCGTTCGAGTACGACGACCTCGTCCGCGAGATCGTGGGCGAGCGGCCCTATCCAGTCGTCACCCGCTTCGACTGCGGGCACACGCACCCCATGCTGACGATCGGGAAGATGAGCGAGATGGCGCTCGACGCCGGCCTCGGCGGCGCTGTGCGAGTCACCGTGGGGCCCGCGGTCGCGGCGCGCTAGCCCCTATACCGATCATTTTACGAACACACCATTCGCAACCAGACATCCTTGCACCGCATTCGCCGAGCGGTCAGGGCCGCTGTGACGGGCGCGTCTCGTGCCCCCACGGCGGCGGCGGGGCGTTCACCGGCCGGGTCAGGTCGAATTCCAGGTGGTGACGCCATTCGCCGTCGCGGATGGTGCCGTACGTAAAGCGCTGCTCGGGTTCGATCTCGACGCGCCAGCCGATCAGCATGCCGTTGCGATGGCTGGCGAACTCCTGCCGATTCGCGGTTCCCTCCGCGAGCGTCGTCGCGCCATACCACGTGTTCGTCTCCTCCGTACCGTCCTCGTGCCGATGGTCGTGCCGCAGCTCGAGATGCTCGGCATGGCGGATGAAGACCCACGTCCGTGAGCGGTTGTTGTCGACGTGCAGAGGAAACCGCAGCTCCTGGTCACCGCATTCGCGGAAGTGAACGATGAGGCGCGCGTCCGGGCTGATCTGCGTGTCGGGTGCCTGCAGCAGCGTGCCCTCGGCCGCGCCCTCACAGAGTGCCTGCAGGTTGTTCCAGAAGGCGTCCTGCGCCGCGACGGCGGCGGCGGCCGGCGCCATGGTAGCGTGATCGTGTTCGGGTGCGCTTCCAGCGCAGGCGCTCAGCAGGAGGGCGGCCATGGCTGCGGCGCCCGGTAGAATCCGGTTCATACTCGATCCTCGCGTGGGGCGGCCTGCAAGACCGCGGTTTACCACTTTACCGTTCCTCGGAAGAGGCCTGTTCGGAGCATGGAAGTCAAGGCTGCCCTATAGGGCAGCCGCCGCGGTCGCGGCACTTTTTCCGCCCTTCGGCCTAACAGGGAGTGCGTGCGCCGGATCGCCGGCGTGCGCCGTCTCCATTTTACCGAGTGCCGATGCCGACCAGCCCCGCCCGCAGACCGGAGCCACAGGATGAGGAAGCCACCACGTTGATCGAACAGATCCGCGCGGCCGCCGACCTGCTTGAAGCCATCGCGGCCGACCGTGCGCTGCTCGTGGAAGCCGATGCCGCAGACAGGCTTCGCCTGCTCAAGGCCGCCGGCCAGGTCTCGCGCCCCGATGCGCTGGACCGCCGGCGCATGGTGCTGGCTACCCGCCGCGAGCGCAAGGCGGCCAAGGTGCAGCGCGCCGAGAGCGTGCTGACCGAGACGGGGATCCGCAAGCTGCGCGGTCAGCCGGTGTTCAGCACACCGAGGCTCTTCGCGCCTGTCGACTTCGAGCAGCAGGACGTCACGGGCGAGGCGCACTTCCGGGAAGCGCTGGAGCCGCGGAACTGCTACGTCTGCAAACAGGACTACTCCGCGCTGCACCACTTCTATGATCAGCTCTGCCCCTCGTGCGCGGAGCTGAACTACCACAAGCGCACGGAAACAGCCGACCTGC
>JACDHR010000340.1 GCA_013820915.1 Gemmatimonadota bacterium | reverse complement strand
GATTACCCGCGAAACCTCGTAGAATTCAGCGAGCGCTTCGCGAGCGAGAAAGCATGCGAGGCGTACATCTTCGCCTTGCGTTGGCCGGACGGCTTCGCCTGTCCCCGATGCAGTAGAACGGAGGTGTGGCGAAAATCCCGGGGACGGCTGATGTGCCGGAGTTGTCTGTACGAGACATCGCTGACATCCGGCACGCTGTTTCACAAGACCCGGAAGCCGCTGCGACTCTGGTTTCACGCGATGTGGTGGGTGACGAGCCAGAAGAACGGGGCAAGCGCACTCGGGCTTCAGCGCGCGTTGGGTCTTGGAAGCTATCAAACGGCATGGACGTGGCTGCACAAGCTGCGACGAGCGATGGTCCGCCCAGGAAGAGATCGCCTCCGAGGTGAAGTCGAGGTCGACGAGTCCTACCTGGGAGGCCCCGACGATGGGCCTCGTGGGCGAGGCGCTGAAGGGAAGACGACCGTGGTCATTGCTGCCGAGATCCGCGGCCGCGCTACCGGACGAATTCGGCTTCGTGTGGTCCCAGACGTATCGAGCGATAGTCTGCTTTCGTTCATTCGAGACGTTGTGGAGCCTGGATCGGTCGTGGTCACCGACGGGTGGCTTGCGTATCGTCAGCTGTCGGAAGCTGGCTATACCCATCGGATCCAGAACATCAAGCGAAGTGGACGCTCCGCACATGAATTGCTTCCTCGTGTGCACCGGGTTGCTTCCTTGCTCAGGCGGTGGATCCTCGGGACCCACCAGGGTGGCGTCGCTGGTAAGCACCTCAACTATTATCTGGACGAGTTTACGTTCCGGTTTAATCGGCGAAGGTCATCACACCGCGGACTTCTTTTTTTCCGACTCATGAAGCAGGCCGTCGAGCTGGATCCGCTCACGTATCGGGATCTTGTGAAGAATCCCGCCGGCGTTGATGAATCGATTGCGACGGTGCATGATCGCGGGAGCTAAGTGGATACCCACTATAGCAAATAGCCAATAGCCAAAAGCCAAAAGCCAAAAGCCAAAAGCCAAAAGCCAAAAGCCAAAAGCCAAAAGCCAAAAGCTGTGAGCTTCGCCACCTCGTCGTTCTGCTCCACCATCTGATCCCGACACAGCGGCGTCATGGAACTCGTCATCCGTAATCTGTCGAAGACGTACGCCAACGGCGTGCACGCCCTCCGTGACATCTCGCTCACCATTCCATTCGGAATGTACGGGCTGCTTGGCCCCAATGGCGCCGGGAAGTCCACGCTGATGCGCACCCTGGCGACCCTGCAGGAGGCGGACAGCGGGAGCGCGCGGCTCGGTGACCTCGACGTCCTGGTCCAGAAGGACGAGGTGCGGCGGACGCTCGGATACCTGCCACAGGAGTTCGGAGTCTATCCGAAGGTCAACGCCGAGGACCTTCTGGACCACTTCGCCGTCCTGAAGGGGATCACGAAGCGGAGCGAGAGGAAGGTAACCGTGGATGCGTTGCTCCGGCAGACCAACCTGCACGAGGTGCGGAAGAAGCATCTGGGCGGCTTCTCCGGGGGGATGCGGCAGCGATTCGGCATCGCGGTGGCGCTGCTGGGCGACCCTCGGCTCATCATCGTGGACGAGCCCACCGCCGGCCTCGACCCCGCCGAACGGGTGCGCTTCCTGAACCTGCTCAGCGAGCTCGGCGAGAACAGCATCGTGATCCTCTCCACCCACATCGTGGAGGATGTGTCGGAGCTCTGCAGCCGAATGGCGATCATCAACCGCGGCGAGATTCTGCTGGAAGCCGAGCCACTCCGCGCGATCGAGCAGCTGAAGGGGCGCATCTGGAAGACGATGGTTGACCGTGAAGAGGTAGAGGAGTTCGAGAAGAGCTACACGGTCATATCGACCAAGCTCATGGCCGGCCGGAACCAGCTGCATGTGTATTCGACGGAGAGCCCCGGCGAGCAGTTCCAGCCGGTGGACCCCTCGCTGGAAGATGTCTACTTCACCACGATGGCGGGGCTGAAGAGCGGTGAAGCCGCCCTGTCCGGCGCCGAGGCCGCACTGTGAACCCGGCCTACCCGCGGATCGTGGCGTTCGAGCTCCGCTACTATCTGCGCAGGATCTCGACCTACGTCTATTTCGGGATCTTCTTCGCCTGCTCCTTCGGCATGATGACGCTCGCTGGCGGCCGCTGGGAGGGCGTTCAGATGTCGCTTGGCGGGAGCGGCGGCAATGTCAACGTGGACTCGCCGTTCGTGCTCCTGATCCTGACCGGCGTGCTGAGCCTGTTCGGGGTGATCGTGACCGCCGCGCTGCTCGGCAACGCCGTTTACCGCGACTACGAGAGCGGAATTCACCCGCTTTTCTTCACCACACCCGTCTCACGCTTCGCCTACCTCGGCGGGCGATTCACCGGCGCCCTGCTGGTGAACATCTTCATCTTCACGAGCATCCCTCTCGGCCTGATGGCCGCGCGGCCCATGCCCTACATGGACGAGGAGAAGCTCGGCGATTTTGCGCTGATCAACTTTCTTCAGCCGCTGCTGGTTCTGACCCTTCCGAACCTGCTCTTCACCGGTGCGATCTTCTTCTCACTGGCGGCTCTCACTCGGAAGATGCTCCCGAACTACGTGGGAGCCGTCGTGCTGCTGGTAGGTTACCTGCTCGCGGGCAACCTGATGCAGGATATCGAGAATGAGCGGGCCGCCGCGCTTCTCGACCCATTCGGTATGAACGCGGTCAGTCTGGTCACCAAGTACTGGACGCCCGTGGAGCGGAATGTCGCTCTGGTTGGGCTCGACGGTTTGATGCTGCAGAACCGGCTGATCTGGATGGCGATCGGTCTTTTCGTTCTGCTCGCCGCCTCCTACCGGTTCCGGTTCTCGCACGTAGCGTCGGAGGGGCGGAGGTGGAGGCGGCGCGCTGCGGCGGCGGCCGCGGTCGAGGCGGAGCAGCCGGCGCGGTCGGTGCGCCTGCGGATTCCGCGGGTGAGTCGCTCGTACGGCATGACAGCGAGCCTGCTGCAGGTCGTGACCCTCGCGCGGCAGTCGCTGCGCGAAGTCGTCGGGAACCGTTACTTCGTCGCCATCCTCGGCGCCGGACTCGCCTTTCTCGTCTTCTCCGCGGACCAGGTAGGGAAGCTCTACGGCACCACCACCTATCCGGTGACCTATCAGGTCCTCGAGGTGCTCGGTGGAACGTTCGCGCTCTTCGTGCTGATCATCATCACCTTCTACGCCGGAGAAGTCGTCTGGCGTGAGCGGGATGTTCGCATCCAGCAGGTGCAGGATGCGACACCGATGCGGGGGTGGGTGCCTTTCGCGGCCAAGTTCATCGCTCTATCCCTTACCGTGGCTCTGCTTCAGGGTGTCGTTCTGGTAGCCGGGGTGCTCACACAGGCAGTGAAGGGCTATTCGAACTTCGAGATTCCGCTCTACCTGCAGACTCTCTTCGGTTTCTACTTCCTCGACTACCTGCTGCTCGTCGTCTTCGTGCTGCTGGTGCATGTGCTGGCCAATCACAAGTACATGGGGCACCTCATCGTCGTGCTCTATTACGTCGTGATGGCCTTCTCGTCGCAACTGGGGCTCGAACACAACCTCTACCAGTACGGCTCCGACGCGGGGACCACCTACTCGGATATGAACGGGTTCGGTCCCTTCGCCACGCCCTTCTTCTGGTTCAAGGCATACTGGGCGGCGTGGGCAATCGTGTTCGCGGTGATAAGCAACCTGTTCTGGGTGCGGGGTGAGGAGGCGGGGGCCGGCTGGCGGATGAGGATGGCGAGGCTGCGCTTCGGCCGGCCGCAGTTGACCGCCGCGCTCGTCGCCACCGTGCTCATCCTGGGGCTCGGCGGCTTCGTCTTCTACAACACCAACGTGCTCAACGAGTACCGGACGAGCCGGGACGCACAGCGCCATGCCGCGGAGTACGAGCGGCTGTACAAGCAGTATGAAATCGCGCTGCAGCCGCGAATCACGGCCGTCTCACTGCACGTCGATATCTTCCCGGAGCGCAGGGATGTGGCGGTGCGCGGGACGTATCGACTCGTGAACCGCGGCGAGGCGCCCATCGACTCGCTTCACCTGCGCGTGCCGCATCGCGCAGAGATCGCGCAGATGGCGTTCAGCCGCGCGGCCGAGAGCGTCCACGCGGATGAGGATCACGGCTACTACATCTACCGGCTCGACAGCGCGCTCGCCCCGGGCGACTCGCTGAGCCTCGATTTCAACATCGCGTACGTCACCCGCGGTTTCGAGAACCGGGTCACAAGTACCCAGATCGTGGAGAACGGTACCTTCCTGAACAGCGGGATGATGCCGAGCTTCGGATATGATCCCGGTGCCGAGCTGAGCGACGAGGAGTCTCGACGCAAACAGAGGCTCGAGCCCCGGGAGCGCATGGCGCGACTGGAAGATGATGCGGCGAGGCGCAACAACTACATCTCCCGCGACGCCGACTGGATCGAGTTCGAGGCCACGGTCAGCACCTCGCCAGATCAGATCGCCATCGCGCCCGGCTACCTCCAGCGAGAATGGACGGAGGAGGGGCGGCGTTACTTCCACTACGCGATGGACGCGCCGATCCTGAACTTCTATGCCTTCCTCTCGGCACGGTATGCGATCCACCGTGACTCCTGGAACGACGTGGCGATCGAGATCTTCTATCACCCCGGTCACGAGTACAACCTGGGGCGGATGACCGAAGCGGTGAAGAAGTC
>JACDHR010000339.1 GCA_013820915.1 Gemmatimonadota bacterium | reverse complement strand
CCGCTGTTCCGGTCAAACAGGTTCAGCCGCTGCACCGCCCAATCTTCCACCACAAGCGTGGAGTCATCGAGAACAAAGGCGAGGCCGCTCCCCTGAAGCTCGCCTGGCCCGGCTCCAGGACGCCCGTACGCCCGTACGACTTCTCCGTGCCGATCAAACCGCACCACCCGCTTGGAGAACTGATCGGAGATGTAGATGCTTCCGTCGTACGGATCGATTGCCGGGGTGAACGGATCACCGAGGTAGAGAGTGTCCGATTCCGGTAGGAGAATGCTGTCCAGGGGAACCAAGGTGGGTCCCGAAAGCTCGCCGCCCGCCCTCGGGTTCGCGTCCGATCCACAGCCGAGGAGAACCAGCGGCAGCACGAAACCGAGGACGGAGTGACCAAACCTTCGGGACCGTTTCATCATTTCCTCCTCAGCCTATCGGCACGATGATCGGGTCATGATAGTAACAGCAGACTTCGGTTGATGTACAGCCGAGCGGGCAGGGGCCGAAGTTATTCCAGTCCCGGAGGGACTCCGTGTTCGCGCCGCCTCTTGCGGCGAGGCTGAAAACTCCGCGAGGGACTGATCCTTGAGATGGGTGAGGAGCGGGCTGGGGGGAGACCCCACACGAAGCGCCTCGAAAACCGTTTCGCCGTTCCGGAAGGCCAGCTCGACGGGCGTATACCCGCGCCGGGGTCCTCCGGTCTTCAGAACCCGAATCCTGAGCAAACCGGCGGTCAGGAGAATCCGCCGTTCACGGTCGGTGGGAGGTCGGGAAAGGACGAGAAAAAACTCGTTGCCGGTGGCCCTGCGCCACTCGAACCATTCGGCAAGCACACTCTGGCAGGCGGGGTAGTCCGTTGGATCCATGGCCAGGACCACAGCGGCACCGGTACCCTCGGAGAGCGCACCCAGCGGCGTGCCGTCGGTCAGTTGCCATCCGGCAGGGCCGGTATCCGCGGCAGAGGAACATGCCGCGAGGAACGCCAATGAAAGTAGCAGGCAACCAGTGGAAGACCGTCGGTTCATGAGCACACCGTGAGCGTTTGGAGCACGCACCCGAAACCACGCTTCACCACTATACTACCCCCCCGAGTTTGACAACCCCGATCCGGCAGCTCCTGAGCCGCTCGGCCGGCTTCCGCGATCCCACCTGGCGTGGCGGGGGGACAAACCCTGGCACCCGCACGAGCCGACGGAGTGGGCGCAGCTCGTGGCTTGCGTTGACTTCACTTACGGTTGCGGCTAGGATCAATTGGAACCGGCAATTGGATCTCTGCGCTCCGGATCGATCCGGATGCACGCCTGGAGGTGACGCCATGACAGAACGGAGACCGCCGGGCCCCGGCCCCAGTCCCCTCACCCCCCGCCCCCCTCTCCCACAAGGGGAGAGGGGGGGAGCGACGGGTGCAGACGACCTGCAGCGGTGGAATGTGCCGCCCGGGGTGAGCGAGCGGATGAGGGAGGTAGCACGAGAGTTCCGAAAGCAGCCGACGCCAAGCGAGTTGTCGCTCTGGCACGCACTGCGGGACCGAGGTGTCGAT
This sequence comes from Gemmatimonadota bacterium, assembly GCA_013820915.1. Classification (GTDB taxonomy): domain Bacteria; phylum Gemmatimonadota; class Gemmatimonadetes; order Longimicrobiales; family Longimicrobiaceae; genus JACDHR01. The sequence goes on along the minus strand of JACDHR010000339.1, from coordinate 3,164 downwards.
GGGCTCAAGTTCCGGCGTCAGCAACCGATCGGGCCCTTCGCCGTTGACTTCTTCTGCGCTGCGGAGCGACTGATCGTCGAGGTTGACGGCGGCGTCCACGAGTCGCAGCGCGAACGGGACCGGGAACGGCAGACGCTGATCGAGTCGCTCGGTCTTCGCTTTGTCCGCATCCCCGCCAGGCTTGTTGAGCAGGACCTTCCCACCGCACTCGGCAAGATCCGTGAAGCCGTACGCAGTTCTCCCCCTCTCCCTTCATGGGAGAGGGGGCCGGGGGGTGAGGGCCGGGAGGGGCCGGGAGAGCGGGGTGCCACCCCGCGGGCCCACCCTTCAGCCATCCCCGCTCCCGCCGAGAGCTTCGAAAGCGCGCGCGGCGGCGTCCCCCCGGACCAGCTCGAAGTCGCGGAGCCGCACACCCCCGTGGAGGACCACGCGCCCTCCCACGCGGGGGAGCCCGTGCCCGCCGAGGACGTCGCGTGGAAGGAAGCGGAGGAGTTCCGCCCGCTGAACGTGATCGGCCGCCGCCAGCGCAAAACCGACGGCCTGTCCAAGTCCACGGGCGGCGCCCGCTACACGGACGACATCACGTTGCCGGGAATGCTGCACGGCAAAATCCTCCGCTCGCCGCACCCGCACGCCCGCATCCTCGCGATCGACACCTCGGCCGCCGAGAGGCTGCCCGGTGTGTTCGCTACGGTCACGGGCGCGGAGATGCCGACGCCGTACGGCATCATCGTCTGGACGCCGGACGAGCAGGCGCTCGCCACGAACAAGGTCCGCTTCATCGGCGACGCGGTCGCGGCGGTCGCCGCCCTTGACGAGGACACGGCGAACCACGCGCTGGAACTGATACGGGTCGAGTACGAGGTCCTGGACGCGATCCTCGACCCGGAGGAATCCGCCCGCCGGACCGATATTCAGATCCACGAGCCCAAAGGCAAACCAGTGGGCCAGACCCCGAAGGAGCGCGGCTCCGAAGGGACTGAGCCGAAGGCGAAGAACGGCAACATCTCCAAGATCGTGAAGCTGGAGTTCGGCGACGTGGACGCCGCGATGCGCACCTCCGACGTGGTGATCGAAGGCGAATACTTCTTCGAGGGCACCACGCACACCCCGATCGAACCACACTGCGCGATCGGGATGTGGGAAGAGGGCGGCGCGCCCGCGGGCCGGCTTACGGTGTGGTCCAGCACCCAGGTGCCGCACTACCTGCATCGTGAGCTGGCGAAGGTGCTGGAGCTGGACCCCGCCAAGGTACGTGTGATCCAGCCCCCGGTCGGTGGCGGGTTCGGTGGCAAGAGCGAGCCGTTCGACCTCGAGTTCTGCGTCGCCAAGCTGGCCATGAAGACGGGCCGGCCGGTCAAGATCCTCTATACTCGCGAGGAGGTCTTCTACGCGCACCGGGGGCGCCACCCGTTCCTGATGAAGTACCGGGTAGGCGCTACGGTGGACGGAAAGCTGAAAGCAGTGGACGCGAAAACACTGCTCGACGGCGGCGCGTACTCCTCGTTCGGCCTGGTCACCACGTATTATTCGGGGCAGTTACTGACGGCCCCATATGAGATGCCGACGTACCGCTTCGACTCGACGCGCGTCTTCACCAACAAGCCCGCGTGCGGCCCCAAGCGCGGGCACGGCAGCGTACAGCCCCGCTTCGCCTTCGAGGTCACGTTGGACAAGCTTGCCGAGCGGCTCGGCATCGACCCAATCGAGATCCGGCGCCGCAACTTCATGGGCGCCTATCGCCGCACCGTCAACGAGCTGCGCGTCACCTCGAACGGCTTCCTCGAGTGCCTCGACGCAGTGGAGCACGCGAGCGAGTGGAAGCACAGATTCCGGCAGATGGGGTTCGGCCGCGGCGTCGGCGTGGCGGGCTCGTGCTACATCTCCGGGACCAATTACCCGATCTACCCCAACCGGATGCCGCAATCGGCCGTACAGCTCCAGGTCGATCGGTCCGGACGAGTGGCCATTTTCAGCGGCGCAAGTGACATCGGCCAGGGCTCGGACTCCATGGTCGCGTACGTCGTGTGTGAGGAGCTGGGCGTGCCGCTGGACTACGTGCGCGTGCTCGCCTCCGATACGGACCTGACGCCCGTGGATCTCGGCGCGTATTCCTCGCGCGTCACGTTCATGCTCGGCAACGCCTGTATCGACGCGGCGCGCAAGCTCAAGGCGCTCGTGCAGGACGCCGTCGGCGCGGAGTGGGGCATCTCCCCGAAGCGGGTTCTACTCGCCGGCGGCCGCGCAATGGACGCGCGGGACACCGGCCGCAACATCCCGATCCGCGAAGCGTTCAACCTCGCCGAAGCAAAGCACGGCACGCTCGGCTCCACCGGCTGGTACAACACGCCCAAGGACGTACATGGGGAGTACCGCGGCGGAACAATCGGCGCCAGCCCCGCCTACTCCTTCACCGCGCACGTCGCGGAGGTCGAGGTCGATGTGGAAACGGGGTTCGTGGAGGTGAAGACGATCTGGGTCGCGCACGATTGTGGCCGTGCGCTCAACCCCGTGATCGTCGAAGGGCAGATGGAGGGCTCCGCCTACATGGGCTTTGGAGAGGCGCTGATGGAAGAGCACATCTTCAAGGACGCCGACCACGGTCGCGCGGGGCTGCACAACGGGCCCTCGCTGCTCGACTACCGGATCCCCACCTCGCTGGACACGCCGGAGCTGCGGAGCCTGATCATCGAGTCCATCGACCCCGAGGGCCCGTACGGCGCTAAGGAAGCGGGCGAGGGACCGCTGCACCCGAGCATTCCCGCGATCGCCAACGCGATCTACGATGCGGTGGGCGTGCGCATGGACGCGCTCCCCTTCTCCGCACCGCGCGTATGGCGCGCGCTGCAGGAGAAGGCGGGGGAGGTGCGAATCGAGGAACGTGAAGCCGCGGATTGAGGAGAAGAAATGGAGATTCTGAAGCTGCCGCGCGGGGCCACGGTTGATGACCTGTACGAGCTCGATGCAAAAGCGGAAATCATCAACGGCGAGATCGTGCTGCTGTCACCGACCGGGTTCCTTCCCCACCGTGCTGCGCTCAACATCACCATCAGCCTGCGTGCGATGGAGAAGGAATCGGGTGGCTTCGCCATCGGTGGCAACGCTGCGTTCGTGGTGGACCTCGCCCACCGTAAAACGTTCAGCCCGGACGCCGCATGGTACAC
>JACDHR010000338.1 GCA_013820915.1 Gemmatimonadota bacterium | reverse complement strand
GGCCGGATCTCAAGCGTACAGCCCGTAGTGCCGCCACAGCGGGAGGTCCCCGTCCTCGGTGCCGTCCGTGTGCCGGTGCACGCAGCCAGACCTCACTGCGCCGCTGTACTGGTCAGCACATCATCCACTGAGCGGGCCACGATGTACTGCGCCGGCGCCTCGCGAAGCTGTAGCGCCTGAAAGTGCGCCTTCCCGCACGCGATCTTGGCGCGCTCCTTGGCCCGCAGGTCGTCGGCGAACAGCCCGCTCTTCGTCTCGACGACAAAATACAGCCGCTCCGCGCCGTCCTTCTCCACCAGCAGCGCCCAGTCGGGGTTGTAAGAGCCCAGCGGCGTCGGCACGGTGAACCATCCCGGGAGCTTCGCGTACACCCTGATCGCACCGTTCTTCTCGAGTTGGTCGGCGAACGTCCGCTCGGTGTCGGAGTCGTAGACCACCTGCTCGTACACCCGCTTTCTCGGCGTCCAGCAGGTTCTTGAGATAACCGGTCAGATCCTCCTGCTCGAAAAGCTCCTGCGCGTAGTAGTGCTCGTCACCCAAGCGTTGGTACCTGATCCCGTCCACTACGGCCAGGCGCTTGCAGCGGTTGATCGCCTCGGCGGCCAGCTCGATGAACGCCTGCGGATTGCGCTTGAAGTCGTCGAGCCGCCGGTTGCCGCTGAGGATACGTTGGATGCTCCGCCGCGTGAGATGGGTGCGGTCCTGCAGATCAGTCAGCAGATCGGGGAGCTAGATGTCCGTTTCGTCGAGCACCACGGTCGCGGCGCCGCCGCGTTCGATAGCCTCCACGCCCGCTTTGCCGATGGCGATGTCGGCCTTGCGCCACTGCAGGCGCGTCTTGGGGATCGCCGGCGCCTGCTGCACCGCCGAAATGCAGCTCTCGATCAGCTTCTCGTTGTCGAACTGCACGCGGTAGGTGGTCTTGTGCTTGATGCGGTCCCAGAGCGCCTTGAACTCCGGGCTGTGTAGCACCGCCTGCCGGGGGCGCACCTGCCGCCGCTCGTCGGCGTTCCTAATCTCCAGGCGTCCGGCGAGCTTCCTGAGTACAGCCGTGATCTGGTCGAGTTGGGCCGCGAACGGTTCCGGCACCCTGAGCGTGCCGTCCTTGAGCGCCTGCTTCAGCGCATCCTGCACCTTTCCCTGCGCGTCGATGTGGCCTTCCGCACTGAGGTGCTCCCACAACTTCCGTGACTGCTCCACGCCGAGCGGCGCGGTGGTGCCGTCCGGCGCGGCGACCGTGACGGCGGCGAACTGGTGCGGCTCGACGACGCCGAAGCGGATGCCGGTGTCCTGCTCGATCTCCTTCTGCAGCTTCTCGGCGAACTGCTCGTAGCTTTCCATCGCCACCACGGTGAGCGTGTTGACCGCAAAGCCGCGGATGCGCTCGCCCCGCTGGTTGACGCACAGACGCAGGCCGCGGCCAATGGTCTGCCGCCGCTCGCGCTCACTCTGGATGTCGCGCAGGGTGCAGATCTGGAAGACGTTGGGGTTGTCCCACCCTTCCTTGAGCGCGGAGTGGGAGAAGATGAACTTGAGCGGCGTCTCGAAGCCGAGCAGCTTCTCCTTCTCCTTCATGATCAGGTTGTAGGCGCGCTCGGCGCTGTCGCGGTTTGGCTGGTTGTTCTCGGCCGTATCGGTCCAGCCGCCCTTTTTGTCGATGGAGAAGTAGCCGTTGTGGACCTCCTCGGCGGCGCGGGTGAGATCGACCTCCTGGAACAGCGTCCGGTAGTCGGGCAGGTTGGCGGCGCGCCGGTACTCCTCCTCGAAGATGCGCGCGTACTCACCCTTCACCGCGTTGCCGTCGGCGTCGTAGTGCCGGTACTTCGCCACTGCGTCGATGAAGAAGAGCGACAACACCTTGATGCCCTGCGGGCGCAGGCGCTTCTCCTTGTCGAGGTGCTCGCGGATGGTGCGGCGGATCATCTCGCGCTGCACCGCCAGCGGCTCTACATCGCCCCACGCCTGGCCGAGTTTGAGGTACTGCTCGCCGCCCGGCACGCGCAGCTCCAGGTACTCGTTGCCCCTCGCCACCCTGATCTCGCCGATGCGGCAGTCGTGATAGATCGTGCGATTCGTGGTCAGCTCCAGAAGGTCGCCGTCCCGCACGGTCACTTCCTGCCGCCTGATGCCGCCGGCGCTCTGCACGTCCAGCTCCACCCGCGCCGAGATGGCACCGCGCTTGTTGGACACTGAAATCAGCCGCATATACGGCCTGTTGTGCGCGTCCTCCACCGTGGCCGAGGCCACCTCGATCTGCTTCACCAGCCGCTTCTCGTAGGCGTCCACCGCGCCCAGACGGTAGACCATGTGGTGCTTGTCCGCGTGGGTGGCTGAGTAGCGCAGCGTGCAGAGCGGGTTCATGGCGCTGAGCGCCTCCTTACCGCGACCATCGAGGCCGCCGTCCACGCTCTGTGGCTCGTCCACGATCAGCACGGGCCGCGTCGCTCGCACCAGGTCGATCGGTCTCTCGCCTCCGGTCTTCTCGCTGTCCTTGTAGAGGTTGTTCACGCCCTTCTTGTTGATGGCTCCGACGGTCACCACCATGATCTGGATGTTGGGGCTGGTGGCGAAGTTGCGCACCTGGCCGAACTTGGACGAGTCGTAGAGGAAGTAGTCGAAGGGCACGCCCGCGTAGAGCCCCCTGAAGTGCTCCTCGGTGATCTGCAGCGATTTGTACACGCCCTCCTTGATGGCCACCGAGGGCACCACGATCACGAACTTACTGAACCCGTAGCGCTTGTTCAGCTCGAAGAGGGTGCGCAGGTAGACGTAGGTCTTGCCGGTGCCGGTCTCCATCTCCACGGTGAAATCGCCGGAGGCGAGCGTGCCGGAGGGCGGCAGGCCGTGACGGAGCTGGATGCCGGCGAGGTTCTTCTGGATCTCGTCGTCCAGCAGCGTGAGGCGGTTGCCGACGCCGAGGTCGCTCGCGGCGAAGGCCATCCGCGTCTGCGAGTCCGCGATGTCGCGGGTGACGGTGAACTCGGTGCGATTGATCTCCTGCCCGCGAAAGAGGCCGCAGACGGCTTCGATGGCCTGGAGCTGGTAGTCGAGGTTGGGCTCGAACTGGAGTTTCATCCGTGAAGAAGGCAGAAGGGGGGAAACAGGAGAGTTGCTCAGGCGCGCAGCAGGGTCAGATCGCCCGGTTTCAGAAAGCGGCGGAAGCCACGATCGAAGGTGACCAGGTGCTCGTGGTGCGCATGCACCGCGGCGGCGATCCAGGCGTCGGGGATGTCGTTGCCCTGCAGCTCGTGCTCCTCGCAGAGCCGCACCAGCCCGGGCCATTCCGCGCCCAACTCGGCGATCGTCGCGCTGCGCTCATCCAGCAGCACGCGAAGAAACGCAACCGCCTCGATGGTCGGCGTGGGTACGGGGAATATCCGCCGCTGCGTCACCACGCGAAGGAACCCCGCGGCAACCATCGGCAAGACGGTCAGCCGCGCGCCACGCGTGGTGGCCGCAAGGGCTTCTGTCAGCCAGGTATGCGCTATCCGATGGTGCGGATGGTCCGCCCGCGCGGCCGCCACCAGCACGTTGACGTCAGGGGTCAACGCAGGCGGCCGGCGGCGAGGTCGGCTTCGTCCGCCGCGTCCAACAGCGAACGGTTGCTCAGCGGGTCGATGTCAGCCGCCAACCCCGTGCCGTCGTAGAAAACCGGGAGCGGCGACGGCTCGGCGGCGGGCGGAGGGCGGGTGGGCTCCAGTCGTAGCGAGAGCCCTTCCTCGATCAGCCGCGTCAGTGTGGTACGCTCGCGTGCTGCTGCCACCTTGGCACGGGCCAGGAGCGCGTCGTTCAGATCCAAGGTAGTTCGCATTCATCCCTCCATGCAGATTTCTGCATCAATCTAATCAATCACGGTGGCCCCGGGGAGTGCCGGGGCGAGGAGGCAGGAATCAGGAGTTAGGATCTCCGGTCCCCCTTCCCTACAGGCTCCTCACATTCTGTAGCCCGTGCTGGTTCAGGATGGCCGCGAGGTTGGTCTTGGCCACGTCGTCGGCGAAGGCGCTATCGCGGAAGAGACCCCAAACGGCTTCGATGAACGCCTGCTGGTAGTCGAGGTCGGGCTCGAAGTGAAGTTTCATGAGGTGTAGAGGACCACCCGCTCAGCGACCATCAAGATGCGCATTGCCCACATGCCCGAGTACCAGGCGAAGAAAGCTGGGCGCGTCCAGTGCGTTGGTCAGTTTCAGCTTGCGAAAGCTCCCCGACTTAAAGGTCTCGCTGTGCATCGATCCTTCTTACGAAAGACTCTCGTCGCTCATCATCTCGGCAGTGGCGCCCCCGACGAAGGCGACGCGAAATGCGTTCTTGAGCTGGAAGTCCTTGTCGAAGATGTCCTCGCTGAGAATCTCGGTCGCGGTCGCGCTGTAGTCGATTTCGCGCCGAGAGGACTCTCCGTGGCCCACCTCCCTCTTGACATGAAGATCTGTCTTCTTCTGCTGATCGAGGTCGAAGAGCACGCGGGCATACAGATCCTTCACGTTCTCGTTGCGCTTGCACTTGTTCGTGTAGGGGCCGAGCACATCGAAGTTTCGGAACAGCACAGTTCCAATGGGCAAGAACGGGAAAGAGGATCTGACCTCGATGGTCTTGATCGTCTCCTCACCGCTGCCTGCCGCGGTGCGGTACCGTTTCGTGATTTCGACATCGACCTGCTCGAAGTGGTCTTCAGAGATCTCTGGCGCGCGGGATCGGAACTCGAT
>JACDHR010000060.1 GCA_013820915.1 Gemmatimonadota bacterium | reverse complement strand
ATACGCGCCGCGGGGAGTGCGCGCGCCGCGGGATTCGTAAGCGGGGTACTGCACACGCTGGAGCGAAAGGGCGACCAACTTCGATTTCCGGACCCCTTGGCAGATCCCGCCGGCTATCTCTCCACCTATGGTTCGCACCCGCGCTGGCTGGTGGAGCGATGGCTTCACCGCTGGGGAGTGGATGGCGCGCGGGCGCTCGTGGCGGCGAACAACGCGCGGCCCGAGCTGTACCTGCGGCCGCTCGGCATCGGGCGCGAGGAAGCCGCCGCCCGGTTGCTGGAAATCGGCGCGGATGCCGAGCCGGTGGATTTCTCGGCGACCTCGCTGCGCGTCTTGTCATCGGCCACCGTTGCCGAGATCCTGGCCGTAATACCGGCGGTGGTGCAGGACCCCGCCGCGACGATGGTCGTGGAATATGCCGCTGTGCCCCAAGGCGCGCGCGTTCTGGACCTGTGCGCCGCTCCGGGAGGCAAGGCGCTCGGGCTGGCGGAGCGCGCCGGATTCGTAGCCGCTGCGGACCTCTCGCCGCGCAGACTGCGGCGCGTCCGTGAGAATGCTTCCCGCCTGGCATGGGACAAGCGGGTTGGCGTCGTGGCGGCTGACGGACGGCACCCCCCATTCCGCTCCGCCGATCTGGTGCTGCTCGACGTGCCGTGCACAGGTACCGGGACATTGCGGCGGCACCCGGACGGCCGGTGGCGCCTTCGGGAAGATCACCTGAGCGCGCTTACCGTGCTACAGCGCAGCCTGCTCGACTCAGCCGCTGCCGTTGTTCGACCGGGTGGCTGGCTTGTCTATTCAACGTGCTCCCTGGAACAGGAGGAGAACGAGGTGCAGGTAAAAGCGTTTCTGGAGCGGCACCCGGAGTGGGCCGTAGACCCACCCGGCACCGTTCCCGCGGAGCTACTGGACGAGCGAGGGTGTCTCTACGTTCTCCCGCACCGCGAGAACGTGGACGGCTCTTTCGCTGCCAGGCTCCGGAGACCCGCGTGAGCCGCACGAGCACGGATAGCGACCAACCGGGTTCCTTCGCATCGCGCGGTGGCCGGCTGCTGCTGATCGGTCTCGCGACCGCGTTGCTCGCTTTCGCGGTAGGGTACCTGTTCTCGGCGCTCGCCTTCTTCCGCGGTGGGCCGGGCGACGTCGTGGTAACGGTGCCGGATCTGCGTCAGCAGTCCGAGGCGGAGGCACGGCGCCTCGCGAACACCGCCGATCTGCAATTGGAAGTCGGTGCGTCGCTTGTCAACCCGGAGGTGCCGGAGGGCCGGGTGATCGCCCAGAGCCCGCTGCCGGGTCATGAGGTCTCGCCGGGCTCCACCTTGCGAATCGTGCTGAGTGCCGGCCGTGAGCGGCGTACCGTACCGGATGTCAGCGCGATAGGTGGTGAGCAGGCGCGCCTGCTGCTGAGCCGGTCCGGGTTCAACGTGCAGGTGGAGGAGCGCACCGACCCCGCTCCGGCGGGCCGCGTTCTGGATGTGAGTCCCGCGGTCGGCGCGACAGTCGAGATCCCGGCTTCGGTGATGCTCGTGGTGAGTGCCGGGCCGCCGCTCGTCTCCGTACCCGAGGTGCTGGGAATGCCGCGGGAACAGGCTCGGGAAGCACTCGCCGCAGCGGAGCTGACGGTCGGTGAGATCGGCTCTGATCCCTTTTCCCCCTTCCCGGCGGGGACGGTCGTCGCTCAACTGCCCGGCGCGGGAGCGCGGGTGCCGATCGGTTCCGCGGTGAGCATCACCGTCGCCGGAGCTTCGCGGTGGAACCTATAGGACCACGGAAGGTGTACCCCTGGCTGCGATCGCCTCGGCGGCTCCGGTACGAGCATGGCCGAGATGAGGTTCCCCCGAATCCGATATGTATGAGGTGGTTGAGCGTAGTAGGCGAGGGACGATGAGCCGTCAGTGGGCGGTTGTCGGCGGCGTCGTGCTGGTGCTGGTCGCCCTCGTGAGCGCCGGCTGGTTCGCGCGGGAGCGGTTCCTCCCGGTCGAGGTAGGAACCCGTGCGCCCAACGTGGTCGCGCACGACCTCCAGGGCCAACCTGTGGCGCTGGAGGATCTCGTCGGGCAGGTGGTGCTTCTGAACGTGTGGGCCACCTGGTGTCCGCCCTGTCGTGAGGAAATGCCCTCGATGCAGCGGCTCCACGAGCGATTCGCGTCCGATGGATTGCGGGTCGTCGCCGTGAGTATCGATGCCGCGCCGGGGACCGCCTCTCCGGGAAGCCCGCCCGGCGGCGACGTCGGCGCATTCGTCCAGCAGCACGCGCTGAGCTTCGATGTCTGGCTCGACCCCGCCGGAAGCATTCAGCGCACCTACCGCACCACGGGCGTGCCGGAATCGTTCGTGATCGACCGCGACGGCTCCATCGTGAAAAAGGTGATTGGCGCGACCGACTGGGATTCCGAGGCGAACCGGGATCTGGTCCGCATGCTGCTGGAGAACTGACCGGTGCGGGCGCTACTCGGCATTATCATACGCAACTGGAAGCTCAAACTTTCAGCTTTTGCGCTCGCCATGCTGCTGTGGATCACCGTCAGTGCCGATCAGATCACGGCCCGCTGGCTGCCGGTCCCGGTCGAGATCGAAATTCGCGACGCCAATCACCAGCTGGTCGCGGGGCCGGCGCCGGAAGATGTCGAGGTCCGCTTCTCCGGGCCTGGGCGCGAGTTGTGGGAGCTCGCCATCACCCGACCCCCGATCCGGCTCATTGTCCGCGACGCGAGCGAAGGGGTGCAGGAGTTTACCCTGGAACCCGCGCAGGTGCAGATTCCGCGCGGGCGCTTGATCACCGCGGTGGATGTGCGACCAGCCACGATACAGCTCGCTTTTCAACGCCTCGCGAGCGCGCAGGTGCCGGTCCAGGTCCAGGTGCGCAACGGCCCCGGTCCGGAGTTCATGCTGGTGGGCTCGCTGCGGGTACAACCGACGCAGGTACGTGTTTCAGGGCTGGCCGCACGCGTGAACGTAGTCGACGCGGTGGTCACCCGTCCCATTGATCTTTCCGGCGAGGTGGGTCCCTTCGAGCGTAGGGTGGCCCTGGATACGACCGGCCTGAGCGGCCTGAAGCTCTCGACTGCAGAGGTGGTGGTCTCGGGCCAAATCGATCGTGTTGCGGAGCGCATCATCCCGGGTATGCCGGTGCAGGCGCCTCCGGGGACGCTCGTCATTCCGGGCTCGGTCGAGCTCACCGTACGCGGCGGGGAGAGCGTACTCGGCGCGCTGGACCGGAATGCGCTCCAGGTGGTTATTCCTGCTGAGCTCGTTCCCGCGCGAATCCCGCCGCTCGGTACGGAAGTTCCCCTACGGGTAGGGGGCCTTCCCGCCGGGGTCCAGGTGGTGGCCGAGCCGCGGACGATTCGACTGATTACTGCTCCCGAACTTCCCGTAACGGAGATTCGCACTGTCACCCCGCAGCCGGATACCACGGCAGCAGGCCAGGAAGCCGGGAGCCGGTGAGCGACCTCCTCACCCTCGGAATTGAGACCTCCTGCGACGAGACCGCGGCCGCCGTTCTACAGGGAGACCGGCAGCTTCTGGGGCATGTGATCCTCTCGCAGGACGTTCATCGTCTCTATGGCGGCGTGGTGCCGGAGATCGCCTCGCGCGCTCACCTTCGCACCCTCGACGACGTGGTACGCGGCGCGCTCGCGGAAGCCGGAATCTCGCTACCACAGATCACCATGATCGGCGTCACCGCGGGCCCCGGCCTGATCGGCGCGCTGCTGGTAGGCCTCGCGTGGGCGAAGGGCGCCGCGTGGGCATTGGGCACCCCGCTGGTAGGCGTGCATCACATGGAGGCGCACCTCTTCGCCACGCAGCTCGACCACCCGGATGCCGCCCCTCCGTTCGTAGCTCTCCTCGTCTCGGGCGGGCACACGATGCTGCTGTGGGTCCCCGCGTGGGGGGAGTACCACCTGCTCGGGAAGACGCGCGACGACGCTGCGGGCGAGGCGTTCGACAAGGCGGCGAAGCTGCTCGGCCTGCCGTATCCCGGCGGTCCCGCCATTCAGCGGGCCGCGGAGGACGGCGATCCGCGCCGCCACCCGCTCCCTCGTCCGCTACTCACCCGTGCGCAGCGCCCGGGCGACCGCGATTACTACGATTTCTCGTACAGCGGCCTGAAGACCGCACTGCGCACCCGGGTGGGAGAGGTGCAGCAGCGGCAGGATCTGGAAGGCGAGGTCCCGCACCTCGCCGCAGCCTTTCAGGCTGCGGCGGTAGACGTGCTCGCGACGAAGACGATGCGCGCCGTGGGCCAGACCGGGTGCCGGCGCGTCGTTCTCGGCGGCGGGGTGGCGAACAGCCGTGCGCTTCGCAGCGCGCTCGCCGAGCGGCTTGGTGAGACAGGCGCGCTCTATGCACCTTCTGCTCGGCTCTCTACCGACAATGCCGCGATGATCGCGCGTGCCGCGGTGTTCCGCTTCGGCCGCGGCGAGACGGCCGGCCTCCAGCTGAACGCGCGCGCCGATCTGCCCTTCCCGGGCCTCCGCGTGTGAGCGGCCCTGTGGACCGGCCGCACCGGGCATGGCATGCATGTGGCGGTTCAGTTCGGCACATCCCGCCGATCCATGACCTGAGCACTGGAGCGACACCGTGCTGACGCTGCTGCACATCTCCGACCTGCACTTCGGCCCACCCTACTATGCGGAGGTGGGAGAACGCCTTCAGGCCTTCGCCGCGGAGTTGAACCCGAACCTCATCGTAGCCTCCGGTGACTTCACGCAACGCGCCAAGCGCGAGCAGTTCCAGGCCGCGCGCGAATACCTGGACCGCCTACCCGGTGTGCCTACCGTCGTTACGCCCGGCAACCACGACGTGCCGCTGTACCGCGTTCGTGAGCGGCTGCTCGATCCCTTTGCGCTTTACCGGAAGTACATCTGCGGCGAGCTGAATACCGTCACCGCGTTACCGGGTGCGACCATCGTCGCTCTCAATTCCACGGCGCCGCGCCATGCGATCACGAACGGGCGGATCCGATCCGAGCAGCTCGATTTTACACGCGGTGCCTTTCAGGAGACGGAACCGGACGCGTTGCGCATCGTGGTAACGCACCACCACCTCGCCCCCCCGCCGGACTTCGAGGGTGGGGAGGTGATGCCGCGCGCAAAACGCACGCTGGATTTCCTTTCCGGTCTCGGCGTCGACCTCATCCTGGGCGGCCACATGCACCGCGCATACGTCGGCAACTCGCTCGATGTGTATCCGGGACAGGACCGCGACCGGGGGATCGTGATCGTACAGAGCGGGACTACGACCTCGAGGCGGGGACGCGCACGCGAGCGGGAGAAGAATTCGTTCAACGTTCTGCGCCTGGACACGACCACGATCCGCATTACGCACTACATGTACTTCGATGACGCAGAGGGGTTTCTCCCCACGAGCCGGCACATCTTCTTCCGCGGCGGACGCCCCCCGCTGCAGACAGGTCCCGCTCACAGCGACATCAACGGGCGCGAAATCGCGGAGTTCGGAGGCTCGCATGACGACCTATGATTATCGGCAGAGGCTGACCCATAGGGAAACGCTTCGGCTGCTCGGCGCGGCCACGGGTGCCGGCGTGGTGGCGGGTGTTGGTGTTGCGGCCGCCGCGTTCTACCTCGGGCGGCTCTGGCTGCAGCGGGTACCGATGCGCCCGCGGGCGCATACGGCACCGGCTCCCGTGCAGGTGCCTGCCGCGGCTCCCCGTACCCCACGATGACGGAGAGCTCCAGGAGGAGAGACTCCATCTTCCAGGCGCGTCTCCGCTTCTGGACGTTGGCAGGGATCCTGATCGGGGTGGCTATCGCCTCGCTGCTCGTCCTGCTCCTCACCCAGACGCGGTGGGGACACGAGCAGGTGCTGGGGTTCACGCTGCGCGCCGCTTCCGAGCGCCTGGAAGGGACGCTGGAGATCCAGCGCCTGGATGGGAACCTCCTCGCCGGGGCACGCCTGTACGGGGTCGCGCTCCGCGGGCTGGACGGCGAGCCGTTCCTCCTCGCCGACAGCGCCTTCGTGGAATACAGCCTGCGTAGCGTTGCCGGCGACGAACTCGTCCTCGACAACTTGATCTTCTACGACCCCCAAATCTTTTTGCGTCAGCTTCCGGGCGACACGCTCTGGAACTACCAGAAGATCTTCGCTGATACCACGGCCCCCGCCGAACCCGGCACGCGTAGTCCGATCGTGCTTCGCGCGGCGAGCCTGGTCGGTGCAAGGATACTCGTCGAGATGGCGTGGGAGCCCGACGAGGAGCTGAGCCCGGTCGAGCAGCGGACGGAGATCGCCGAAGCACTCACCGACACCTCGCGGATCCTGGTGCGTGAGGTGCCCGGAGGGTACCTGCGGACGATGCGGTTCACCGATGTCGATGCCGATCTCGCGCGCATCGTCAGCGCCCCGGATGAGCTCGGTGGGATCAGCCTGCGCGTCGAGCGCTTCTCCGGCGACGTGCAGATCTTCCGCCAGCCCGTGCGGGTGCAGCAGGCGGAGATGGATCTTGCGTTCCGCGATTCGCAGCTGGAATTCCGCGCCTCCGAGATTGTTCTGCCCGCCTCTCGGCTCACTGCCTTTGGCGCCGTGGTGCTCGGCGAGGCGAACGGCCCGCGGCTGGATATCACGGTGCAGGGTGACACGGTCGCTTTGCGGGATCTGCAGTGGCTCTATCCGCGCCTTCCCGACGAGGGGGGGGGCAGCCTCGTGCTCCTCATCGAATCGCGACCCGAGGGGACGTTGTACCTGGCACGCGATCTCCGCCTCTCTGCACCGGGCACCCGGCTGGAGGGCAGCTTCGGAGTCATCCTCAACGACGCAGTGCGGTTCGTGGACGTGAACCTGCAGGCCGATCCGCTCCGCGTTTCAACCGTGGAACAGATGCTGCCCACTGAGCTTCCGGTGATCGGGCTTCGGATCGGGGGTCTCGAAATCCGGCAGCCCGCCTCGTAGCAATCGAACGAACGCTTGACAACCCGCGGTGCTGCGGCTACTCTGGGGCCTTCCTCATCTGCTGCTCGCAGTTCTCGTCCACCCGTCCTCAAGGAGATCGTGCGTGTCTGCGGACCTCGCCGCACAAGATTCGCGTGAACACTGGGGAAGTCGGATCGGCCTGATCCTCGCCATGGCGGGGAACGCTGTCGGCCTCGGCAACTTCCTCCGCTTCCCCGTGCAGGCCGCCAACAATGGTGGCGGCACCTTCATGATCCCCTACTTCATCTCCTTCATCCTGCTCGGCATTCCGCTGATGTGGATGGAATGGGGAATCGGCCGTTACGGAGGGCGGTATGGGCACGGTACGATCCCGGGTATGTTCGACCGGCTCTGGCAGAACCGCGCGGCCAAGTACCTGGGCGTGCTCGGCATCGTCATGCCCCTGGTCGTGTTCATCTACTACACCGTGATCGTCGGGTGGCTGCTCGGCTTCGCCTGGTTCAGCATTACGGGCGATTATTTCGGCAACACCACCGCCGAGAGTATGAGCCAGTACCTGTACGCCTTTCAGAACATCCACGACACCAGTCAGCATAATGGCTGGATCGGGTTCATGTTCTACGGGATCACGATTGCGGCCGTGGTCTACGTGCTCTCGCGGGGCGTATCGGGCGGGATCGAAAAGCTGGCGCTCTACGGAATGCCGATCCTGTTCTTCTTCGCCGTGGTGCTGATGATCCGGGTGCTGACACTTCCGGCCACGGCCTTCGGCTCGCCGTCGGAGGGGCTCGCCTTCGTCTGGACGCCCGACTGGAGCGCGCTCGGGAATGCTTCGGTCTGGCTGGCCGCCGCGGGGCAGGTGTTCTTCACCCTGTCGCTGGGGATGGGAACCATCCACACGTACGCGTCGTTCCTCTCGAAGGAGGACGATATCACACTCACCGGCCTGGCGACCGCTTCGACGAACGAGTTTGCCGAGGTGGTGCTCGGCGGGACGGTGGCGATCCCCGCCGCGGTCACATTCTTCGGCGTCACCGGTGCGATGGCGATCGCCGCGCGCGGCTCCTTCGACTTTGGAATCATCGCCATGGCGGTGGTCTTCCAGAGCCTGCCGGGCCCGCAGATCGTCGGGCAGATCGCGGCGTTCATGTGGTACGCTCTTCTCTTCATCGCGGGGATCACCTCGTCGGTGGCACTCGCCTCGCCCGCGATGGCGTTCATGCAGGAGGAGTTCGGCTACGCGCGGCGGAAAGTGGCCGTGGGAATCGGCGCCGTCGCTCTCGCGCTCGGGCTCGCCGTGGTGGTCTGGAACCAGCAGGGATGGCTCGGGGAGTGGGATAACTGGGCCGGTACCTTCGGCCTGGTGATCTTTGCCTTCATCGAGATCTGGATCATTCGCCTGGCGTTCGGGGTGGATCGCTTCTGGACCGAGATTCACGAGGGTGCGGACCTCCGGATCCCCGGCTTCTTCCTGTTCACCCTCCGTTGGATCTCGCCCGCCTTCATCACCGGGCTGCTCCTGTGGTGGGGCTGGGTCGATATGCTTCCCGCACTCCTCATGGAAGGCATCCCGCCGGAGCAGATCGCGATTCGCTGGGCGGCGCGGCTGACGATGGTCGGCATGCTGCTGGTCGGATTGCTCCTGATCCGAAAAGCCTGGCAGAATCCGAGGCGTGGCCTCGGATCCGCTCCGCGCGGTGCTGCACGGGAGGTGGTGTGATGAGCCTCCTGTTCTCGCTTCTGCAGGTCGCCGAGCCCGCGCCCGCCGTCACCGGCGGGATCGGCCTCTACGCGTTGATCTTCATGCTGGTCAGCATGGGCGCGGTGACGACGCTTACGGTCTGGTGCTTCTGGAGGATTATCTCTACCGAGAAACACTTCGATCCCGATGGTACCGGCCCGATGCACGCACCCGTGACGGGCGAGGCGGAGAACAAGCCGCCGCGCCGCTGATCGCGGGCTCGGAACGTAACCTGCACGCGGGGGCGCTCGGGAAGATTGAGCGCCCCCGCGTTTCTGTTCCGTCCTGTGGAACACCTCCTGGACCTTTACCGCCGTTGCATGATGCCTGATTCGCGTATGACAAATCCGTGGCCCGGCAGCTCTCCGCGCTGTCGGCCGCTCAACCGCGCCTCAGGGGTGAGCGCATGAGCGACCCGCGCGCACTTCCCGTCGGAACCGTGCCGGTGCCGGAGCATCGCGCCGCCGACCTTCGGGAGGTGCGGGAACGGCTCCTCGGTGCAAAGCGCGTCGTCCTCACCACGCACCTGAACGCCGATGGCGATGGAGCCGGGTCCGAAGCGGCGGTCGCGGCGTGGCTGGCGGAGCAGGGGGTCGCCTCGGTGATCGTGAACCCCACCCGGTTCCCGCTCCAGTTTCGCTTTCTCCTTGATCCATCCACCCGTGTCGCCGACTGGGGCGGTATGGAGGCGGTGCAGGCCATCGACAACGCGGATCTGCTGCTGGTTCTCGATACCAGCGAGCCGGAGCGGATCGGTCCGCTGGCTTCCGTGCTCCCGCGTGAGCGGATGCTGGTTGTCGACCACCACCCGCCCGGCTCGAAAACGGTCGCGGATGTCGGGCTCCTGGACCCTACCGCCGCGGCGGTAGGAGAGCTGGTCTACGATCTGCTCTCGCTCGACGGCGATCCGCCACCGCAGGCGTCGCTGCTCGGGATCTATGTTGCGCTGGTCACCGATACCGGCTCGTTCCGCTACAGCAACACCACGGCCCGCACCCACGCCATCGCCTCCGATCTTCTGGCGCGCGGCATCGACCCCGAGGCGGTGTACCAGCGGCTCTTCGCCACCGTTCCCCGCCGCCGCATCGAGCTTCTGCGAGAAGTGCTCGGCACACTGCAGACGGAGCGGGAGAGCGGCCTCGCCTGGATGGTCGTCTCTCACGCGTTGATCTCGCGCGTCGGCGCCAGCGGAGAGGACCTGGATAACCTCATCGAACACGCACGCTCGCTGGAGGGCACCGAGGTAGCGCTCCTCTTTCGGGAGACACCGGAGGGGCACACCAAGATCTCCTTCCGCTCGAACGGCGCCGCGGATGTGAACCGGCTCGCACGGGAGTTCGGTGGCGGCGGGCATGTGAAGGCGGCCGGAGCCCTGATCCCGGCACGGCCGGCAGAAGCGGCTCCCCGGGTGCTTGCCGTGGCACGGGCGATAATTGCGGGCGGTCTCCGCAGGTAGTAGCGCACGGAAAAAGGCCGATCGCGAGCAGCGATCGACCTTTTTCTATTCGCCGGAAGAACAGGTGCTACACTACCGGAGTTTCAGAAAGTACGACGCTCGATCACTCCGCCTCCCCCTCCAGGTACGTGTATCCCGCCAGACCGGCGATGTAGTCCGCGATGAAAGCATTGGCTTCCTGCCGGCTGAGGTCGGTTGCCTTCTGCACCTTCCGCCGGAAGGTGCTGATCAGACTCTGCGGGTCGAACTGCACGTAGTTCAGCACCTCGGTGATCGTATCCCCGTGCACAAGGTCGGAGATCTCGTACCCGCCGTTGCTGAGGCGAAGGTGGACGGCGTTGGTGTCCCCGAAGAGGTTGTGCATATCGCCGAGGATCTCCTGGTACGCGCCGGTGAGAAAGATCCCGAGGACGTAGGGCTCGGAGTGCGAGAAGGTATGCAGCTCGAGGCTGGGCTTGAACGGCTTGCCGCCGGTGAAGCGGTCGATCTTCCCATCGGAATCACAGGTTACATCCTGCAGCGTGCCCCTGCGCGTCGGAGCCTCCGCCAGCCGGTGGATCGGCATGACCGGGAAGAGTTGATCGATGGCCCATGAGTCCGGGAGCGACTGGAAAAGCGAGAAGTTGCAGAAGTATCGATCCGTGAGGATCACGTCCAGCTCCGGCAGGATATCCCCGTAGTCATCCGGAGCGGACGCTGCCAGCCGGGCCACCCGGTTCATAATAGCGGTGTGCAGCCGTTCCACCGCCGCGCGCTCGCGGAGTGGGAGAACTCCGCTGTTGAACAGGACGTGCGCCTGCTCCTTGGCGAATGTCGCATCGTGGTAGACTTCCCGCAGGTTCCGCTCGTTGATCTCCCGCAGGCTGCCGGTGAGCTGCTGAACCAGTGTATGCGCGTCCTCGCCGAAATCCTCGATCTCCGCCTCGTGCTGCGCCTCCAGATCGATCACGTTGATCAGGAGCAGCGCGTGGTGAGCGGTCAGTGCGCGGCCCGACTCCGAAATGACGTGCGGCATCGGCACTTCGTTCTCGCGGCACGCCTCGGCGAGCGAATAGATAATGTCGTTCGCGTACTCCTGGATCGAGTAGTTGACACTGGCTGCCACGGTGGAGCGGGAGCCGTCGTAGTCCACGCCGAGGCCGCCGCCGACATCCACGTGCGTGATGTCCATCCCCAGCTTGCGCAGCTCCACGTAGTACCGGCTCACCTCCCCCATGGCCATCTTGATGTTGCGGATGTCGGGGATCTGCGAACCCAGATGGAAGTGGATCAGCTTGAGGATGTCCAGCCGATCCGCCGCCGCCAACATATCGATCACCTCCACGAGCTGCGACGAGTTCAACCCGAACTTGCTCCGCTCGCCCGCCGTCTCGGACCATCGGCCCGCACCGGTGGAGGCCAGCTTGATGCGGATGCCGGCGGTGGGGATCACGTCCATCTCCTTCGCCACCTTCAGCAACACATCCACTTCGCTGATCTTCTCGATCACGAGGAAGACGCGGTGTCCGAGCTTCTGCCCCATGAGCGCCAGGCGGATGAACTCTTCATCCTTATACCCGTTGCAGACGATCACGTGGTCCGTGCGGTCGGTGAGCGCCAGCACCGCCTGCAGCTCGGGTTTGCTCCCTACCTCCAGCCCCACTCCGTGCGGCTCGCCGAACTGAAGGATCTCCTCCACCACGTGCCGCTGCTGGTTCACCTTAATCGGGTAGACGATGGAGTACCCGCCTTCGTACTCGAACTCGTCGATCGCGGCGCGGAAGCGCTCGGAGAGCGTCTCCACGCGCGTGCGCAGGATGTCGGAGAAGCGTAGCAGGAGGGGGAGCTTGACGCCCTGCGCGTCGAGGTCCATGGCGATCTCGTACAGATCCAGCCCGTGGTCGTCCTCCTTCGACGGGTGGACGGTCACGTGCCCTTTCTCATTGATCCCGAAGTACCCGATCCCCCAGCCCTCGACATTATAGAGCTCGCGCGAGTCCTCGATGGTCCATTGCGTAGCGATGGCGCCCTCCGCTGCCGGTGTTCATAGGTTGTGCGTGTCCCCCGCGGCGTACGAATCTGGGCCAAACGCCGGATGCGCGAAAGACCTGCCGCGTCTTGATAGCCGCCGTGCGGAGTCGTATTTTCCACTGCGACGCGCCTCCCACTGCCAAATACCCTCGACGGTACCTTATGACCGCCTACAGACGTCCGGATCTCTCGCTCCCCCGATTCCAGCAGGTCCCCGATGCGCAGTGGGAGCCCGCGCCTGCCGATGCGGTTCTCCCGGAACGCTTCTTCTCGACCACCAATCTGCCCACCTACGTGAGGATCCGCGGGGAGTGGCACCTCCCGCGCGACCCCCGCATGGACGCGGCGCTGGTGCTGGACCCGGACGGCGTGCCGCGGGTGCTGGAGGCGCGCTACATACGCGCCGGTCAGCAGGTGGCGGTAGGCCTGGCGGAGGACGGATCCGAGGGAATCTATGTTCACGCCAGCGGGTTCTGGGGCGAGGCGGAGGCGGGGCCGGAGGGGGAGTTCAAGTTCATGTCGTCCGAGGTGTCGCGAGAGAAGCCGACGGACTACGCACAGATGGCTCGCCTGCTGGTGGAGGAGCGGATGCGAGGCGGGCATGTGCTCTGGGTGGTGGGGCCGGCCGTCCTGCACTCCCGAGGGCGTGATACGCTGGCATGGTTCATACAGAACGGTTTTGTGGGCGCCCTGCTGGGCGGAAACGCGGTCGCCGTGCACGACATCGAATCGGACACGATGGGGACCACGCTCGGGATGAACAGCCGCGGCGCACCTGTCGAGGGGGGACACGCATTCCATATGCGCGCCATCAACCGCGTGCGCGAAGCCGGCTCGATCCAGGCGGCGGTGGAGCAGGGCATCATCCGAAGCGGGATCATGCACGCGCTGGTGAGGAACGAAGTTCCCTTCGTGCTCGCCGGCTCCATCCGCGACGACGGTCCGCTCCCCGGTACCATTACGGACGTTGTGCAGGCGCAGGAGATGATGAAGGAGCATACCCGCCGCGCGACCATGGCAATCATGATCGCGACTGCGCTGCACGCCATCGCCACGGGGAATATGCTGCCTTCGTACGTGTACGAGGAGTCGACCGGCGAGATCCGCCCCATGGCCACGATCTGCGTGGATTCCTCCGAGTTCGTGGTCTCCAAGCTGAAGGATCGGGGCACGCACCAGGCCTTCGGAGTCATCACGAACGCACAGGACTTCCTTCACGTGCTCCGCCACTACGTAGAGATCGAGGCCGCCGCGCGGGCATCCGCGCCAGCATGAGCGCGACCGCGCCGGGGTCGCTTGACCAGGCTTATCAATAATCATTATTGTTAGCAGGTCGAGTCGATCCACCAGCGGCCTCACGCTCCGTCCGCAGCGGCGCGCCGCACCCCGCGTTCAGGAGGTCTCTTATGTCGCCGTTCATCCAGCTCTTCCGCCGCTATCTTCGCGAGCAGGGCCTTCCCGTCACGCAGCAGCGCGAGGTGGTCGCGGACGTGGTGTTCAATTCCCTCGAGCACCTCTCGATCGAGGACATCGAAGCAGACCTCAAGGGTCGCGGCGAGCGGATCGGCAAGGCGACGATCTACCGCACGATGGAGATCCTCGTGCGGAGCGGGCTCGTGGAAGAGCATGATTTCGGAGAGGGCTTCAAGCGCTACGAACACCGCTTCGGGCAGCAGCCCGTGCACGAGCACCTGATCTGCACCAGTTGCAGCAAGGTCACCGAGTTTCAGAGCCCCGAGGTGCTGCGGGTGCGTGAAGAGGCTTCCGCGATGCGCGGGTTCCGACCCGTGCGGCATCGGCTCGAGATCTACGGTCTCTGCAGCGATTGCCAGGCACGGGGAGTGACCGTATCCTATCAGGGCCTGACCTGCCCGGTCGACCTGATGAACTAGAGGTCCTCGTACCGTCTTTTCGCGCCATTGTTTCGCGCCGTCGTTCGGGCGGGGGCGCCGGACTCCCGATCCCTTATCACTTCGCCATGCTCGCTCCAATTCCCGCCGGACTGCAGGACCTCTCCCGGGAGCTTCCCCACACCTTTCTCGGTCTTGACGGCGATCTCGCCCGCTGGGAGAACGCGGGCGTGGTGATCCTCCCGGTCCCCTACGAGTCTACCGTCTCGTATCAGGGCGGCACGAAGCGCGGCCCGGCGGCGATCATCGAAGCATCCCGCTACATCGAGCTCTACGATCAGGAGCTCGATACCGAGTCCGCGGAGCATGGGGTCTTCACCCTGCCGGCGCTGCACCTGACCGGCGCCGGCCCGGAGGCGGCGGTGCGAGAGTTGCGCGAGTCGTACGACCGTGTCCTGGATGAGGCGGGGGATCGGCTGGTCATCGTTCTGGGCGGAGAGCACTCGATTACCAGCGCACCGGTTCTCGCGCATGCGGCGCGTTCCGGGGGGAAGCGCATTTCGGTTCTCCAGTTCGATGCGCACAGCGATCTGCGAACCGAGTACGAGGGCTCTGCGTACTCGCACGCGGCGGTAATGGCCCGCTGCGTGGATGACGTGGACATCGTCGCCGTGGGGATCCGCGCGCTGACATCCGAGGAGCGGGAGCTGATCCGCGAGCGCGGGAGCATCACGACGATCTTCGCCGAGGAGATGTGGGACAACGAGGAGTGGATCGACCGCGCCATGCACGCGCTCGGCGACAGGGTCTACATCACCTTCGACGTCGACTACTTCGACCCCGCCTCGATGCCCGCGACCGGCACACCCGAGCCGGGCGGACCGGCATGGTATCCCACGCTCAAGCTGTTGCGCCGTGTATTTCAGGAGCGGCGGGTCGTCGGTGTGGACGTCGTGGAGCTCGCCCCGATGCCCGGCAACGCCGCGCCCGACTTCCTCACCGCCAAGCTCATCTACAAGATGATCGGCTACCGGGCCGCCGCGGCGCGGGGGTAGATGCCGGGCAGGAAATTGGTTATACTTCTCGGCTATATGTTGGACGGGCCCTCCGCGGAGCGGCCCGTCTTTTGTTTGGTGAGAATACAGCGCTCCAGAGCGCCGGAGATACAGATATGTCGATCCGCAATATTGCCATCATCGCCCATGTCGACCACGGGAAGACGACGCTGGTGGACCACATGCTCCGCCAGGCGGGGACCTTCCGCGAAAACCAGCAGGTGGCCGAGCGGGTGATGGACTCCAACCCGCTGGAGCGCGAGCGGGGAATCACGATTCTCGCGAAGAACCTCTCTGTGCGCTGGGGCGATACCAAGGTCAACATCGTCGATACGCCGGGGCACTCGGACTTCGGCGGCGAGGTCGAGCGTATCCTCCGGATGGTCGACGGCGTGATTCTCCTCGTAGACGCCGCCGAGGGGCCGATGCCGCAGACTCGCTTCGTCACGCGCAAGGCGCTGGAGCTGGGGCTACAGC
>JACDHR010000337.1 GCA_013820915.1 Gemmatimonadota bacterium | reverse complement strand
CTCCTGGACCGGCCGGAGATGGCGCTGCAGCGCCAGCAGGCGGCGGACCTGCGCGACTGGTGGACGCTGGAGGATCCGACGCTGCGCCCGGCCAGCCAGGGGGGTCCGCTGCCGCCCCGTCCCCAGCGCACGCACGGGGGGCGCTGGAGCCTTGGCGCGCGCGGCGAGCAGCAGGCGACGGCGCTGCGCCCGCTGCAGGCGATCTCCCGCCTGCAGCGATTCGCCCTGGATCTCGACGCCCCGGAGCACCGCATCCCCCCAGAGCGGATGCAGACGACGGACTGGCAGGAGCTGCTGCGCGACCGCGCGCTCCTCTTTCGGCATATCCGCCACGAGTTCGACATCACCGTAGCCGGGCACGGCAAGCTGGTGCGCAGCACGGGCTACAACGCCTGCTATGCGCTCCACTCGATCGTGCGCCACTACTATCCGGCCCGCTGCGAAGCCGAGATCAAGCGGCACAAGCGCGAGATGCGCGAGGCCCCGGATACGGACGAGGGATATGCGCTGCGGCGCGCCCTGGATCGGGAGATCCAGCGGCTGGAGGCGGAGCTGCAGGAGTGGGAGGACGCGGCCGAGGCGCTCCTCAAGAAGCTGAAGCGCGAAGAGAACCGCTGCCAGGGTGTGCAGGAGGTCAAGCCGAAGGACCAGATCGCGCAGAAGCTCGACCACGCCATCCTCGCGCGCCTTGCGGACCACCACCGCGACCGCCGCCTGGCGCTGGCGGCCGAGTTCGATCGCCGGACCGAGCGCCTGGTGCGCAGGCGCGAGCAGGCGCGCGCCCGCCCCTGTGAGCACGCGGTCTGCGCCTGCCGCAGTAGCTGCACCTGCCCCCCATGCGGAGCGCTCGCCTGCGACGTGCACAGCCCGGTGCCCCGGCTCACTCGCCTGGGCCGCGCCGAGGATGTGATCGCGCGCACCTACTGCACCACGGCCATGTACGAACTGGCGCTGCGGCTGCCGGGCCTGGTGCCATGGCGCCCCCAGCATTTTCGTCTCTGCCGCCTCGGGATCGATCTGCTGCCCGACAGCCTTTTCTTCGTGGCGGCAGGTGGTAAGGTCGAGCGCGACCGTGAACAGCAGTTCAAGCGCGAGGAGGTGGATCTTCCCTCGGTGCTGCCCCTGCCCGGCATGCCCGAGGATGCCACGGAGCGGGTAATTGAGATCCTGCGCGTGGTGATCGAGGAGGTGCAGCCCTGGCTGGCGAGCCATCCGACCGCAACGGGAGAGCGCATCCGCCAAGGGCAGCCCGACCTGGACTGCTCCCGTTATCTAATCCTCGCCAAGGAAGGCACGCCGTACCGGACCCCCGGGGCCTTCGGGAACTTCGTAACCTGCGCTTTTGAAACCGCGGCCCGCGAGATCAACCGCAGTCTCGGCGCGGGGGAGGAGCCCATCGATCTTCCCGAGGGTACCGGGCTTCCCTGACGCCCACCGGCGCCAGTGTGCCCCTGCAGGCGTTCCCGCTGAACGGCTTCAGCCGAGACGCTCACCTGCGGGTTGACACGGCCGGGGATGTGGTATTGGCAGATGGGACCCGCATTCTGCTGGCGGAGCTGGACGCCGCTCCGGTGCTGTGGATGCTCTTGGAGACGCTGGGGGTGCAGCGATGAAGCGGCGGCTGCGGACGCTCGAAAAGCAGGTGCAGCCGCTGCAATCGAGGGCTGAGGCAGCGGCTGCAGCTGATGCGGCAGAGGCGCGGTTCGCAGCGATTCTCGAAGCGCTTCCGCCTGATGAGCTGCGACGTTTCGAGCGAGTGCTGAATCGGCTGCTCGACGTACCCCCCCGCTGCACATCCGACCCGGTAACCCCCCTCTGCCCGTGGGAGTTCAGCTACGAGAACGAGGCGGGCGCCTTGATCGGGCCGGGCGGCATGCTAGTGGCGGAGCCGGAGGAATGGCGGGTCTATAAGCAGGTTTTGCAAGCCTTCGACCCTGCTTTCTGGGATCATTGGGACCCCCGCCACTGGACAGAATGGGTGATCTGGAACGAGACGGATGGGTGATCGCTGCGGCTTGTAACCCGCCCCTGCCGCACAATCTTCCCCGCTCCCTTCCCCTACCCCTCCGCGGCGATTTTCGAGCCTGGGCGGCACCCGGCATGAAGCCGGCTGTACGTCAAGATCCTATTTGTCTCTATGTAGTATCCGCTTGAGCGCCTGATTGAGTTCCGCCTCGTCTTTGAGAATTCGGGATGTTCGGTCTGCAAGCGCCGTGAGAACCACGCGGATACTCGTTGCAAGCTCCAAGCATTCCTGGTCGGTCCCGGCATGAAGTTCTTGGCTCAGCGCCTGATGCAGAATCGTCAACGGATTGTGCCCCTCGATCAGAAGTGCCTCCGGAACGCCGTCTTTTATTTCCTCGACAGCCGCGCTGAACTGCACCATGTTGCGGGCACGCTCCAAACGCTGCAACAGCTCAGGAGGCGCTTTGCTCTTCTCCGCTACCCGCCGGATCTCATCAATGACGCGATCCTTGTTATCCTCAACGATCCTGCGGTAGTATGCGAACGCACCGACTCCGAGTCCCTGGCTCTCTGCCCTTCGGCCCTTCATCAGGAGATCACGATCCTGTTGAACAAGACGCTGCAAGCGTGCGGGAATCTGCGGGCCGAACGGCGGATATTCTCCGATTTTTACCGCACGTCCCCAATATAGCTCTTCCGTCCAAGCATGGACTGCAAACCGCTTTTCCGTAATCTCGCAATTTCGGCACTTGTAGGTGAGGAGAAAATCCACCGGATCGTTCTCCAGTTCCGGTGGGGGCCGGTAAGAAGAACGGGTAAAGAAGCGCATCCCCGTACAATGATCTGATCCGCAGTAGAGGAAGATGCTATCGGGCGCATACACCTTCCAGCTACGAAACCGGCCAGGCTGCTGAACCCTGATCTCCCGGATTGCGAGCGTGACACCGGGAGGCGTGGTTTCGAGGAAGGCACGCCACGTGATCGCGTCATCTGGCGGCGTCTCAGAGGAATCCGATTCGGTGGTGATGTCCTGTTCTCCTGCCTCGACACCAGGTTCGTCGGACCGCTGTTCAGCGTTTTCTTCGATCATGTTTTTCTTGGTGAAGATGCAGGCGAACGAGTACCGCTCGCGATCGCCGCAGGATATGGCAATAGAACAAGGTGGTTGCTCCGCACGTGCTCCCTCGCCCGCACCAGGCGGAAGGGAGCTTACTTACGTCCAGTTGTCAGTCCGTTCCGCCCGCAGAACAGGCCGGCCGTTCTCGATCTCCGCTCGAATCACGAGCTGTGAATCACCTCGGTTGGTTCTAAGGTGCAGCTCGATGCGAGAATCATCTCCCGTGGTTTGTAGGGTCTTCCCCACGGATGCCGGCAATCCAATAGCATTCGCGAGCCATACCTCGATGGCGCCTCGTGCATCTGCGTTACTAGCCATTCTGATTCTCCGGATGAGAGTTTCCCGACTGGCGTCCTAATCGCGGTGCGCCGCGTTGCGTTGCCCGCAGTCGTCGGACCGGGACCGCTACCCCTTCTTCCTCTGGTGAGGTGCCGCACCCCTGTGGGCACGAGTGGTGATCGTGCTGGGAAGTCTGCTGCTCTTCCTGATGCTGGCGGGCGTGGTCGCGCAGCTCTGAGCCTGCATCCCTCCCGCTGGAGACAGGAGCGTACGGCGGTGGTGGTGGTGATCTCCTAGCACCCCTCCCCGGTGGGGACGGTCGCGGTGGTGACGGTGGTGGTGGGGGTGACGGCGCGGATCTAATCCTGCTGGCGACGGCCGTGGTCGCGCAGCTCTGAGCCTGTACCGCTCCGGCGACCTTCCAAGCGATTCCCCCGCCGGTGAAATGCGTTCCCGTGCTCACTCAGTGCTCACTTTGGGAAAACGCCGAAAACAGAAATGCGAAGACCCGGCAGCTAAGTGCTTGCCGGGTCTTCGCTTACGTAGTCGGGACGGCCGGATTTGAACCGGCGACCCCCTGAACCCCATTCAGGTGCGCTACCGGGCTGCGCCACGTCCCGTGCGGGCTCCCACCGGTATGCTGTGGAGCCGTTCCCGCCACCCCACCCGAAAAACAGCTGTGTGGTGAAGGGCACCAAATATATCAGGTGTGGTACGGGTCCGCAACCCGCGACGGCAGCTTCCGAGCTGCGACTAGCCGGCGATCCGCAGCCAGTCGCGGTAGATCGCCTCCTGCAGGTTGGTGGGATCGGTAACGCGGGTGAGGCGCAGTCGCGGGGTCGAGGGTGGCTCCAGCTCTACGGCGAGCGTCAGCAGCTCGTCACGCCGGAAGAGCGTCAGGGTCACACGCTCCCCGGGCTTCCGCTCCGCAAGGCGGGCGGCGAGGCCCTTGGAGTTCACCCGTAGACCGTCGAGCGCCAGGATCTCGTCGTTAGCATTGAGGCCGGCGCGGTAGGCGGGGGTGTCCGCCAGCACGTTCGTGACCAGCGTGCGATTCCCTTCCTCTTTCAAGCGCACACCCAGCTCGACCTGGCTTCCGCTCCCGGCAGCTGCGGGTTCGGCAGCGTTGGTCGAGGTCGCTGCAGATTCTCCGGACGGGCGCTCCGAAGTGTCGGCAGGGGTGAGCTCGATACCCGCGGCGGCGAGGTGCCGGCCGTACTCCAGCTCCGCGGTGCTGCGCAGGTAGCGGTCGAAGAAGTCGCCGAGTGGCTCGCCGCACACCTCCTGCGCGATCCGCTCGATCACACTCTCCTCACCAGCCTCGGGGAAGCCCCGGTCGGGCGCGCCGTAGCGCTCCCAGAGCA
>JACDHR010000336.1 GCA_013820915.1 Gemmatimonadota bacterium | reverse complement strand
GGTATACCGCGGCGGCGGATGACCTCCAGCGCGTCCGCAAAGCTTGAGGGGTCCGGCACGGCAGGGCCGGATGCGATCACGTCGAGCGGCGAGCCCACGACATCGGACACGACCAGGGTGAGGAGCCGGGCAGGGGATGCGGCGCGGGCGAGCTGCCCACCGGAGAGACGGGAGAGGTGCTTCCGTACCGCGTTCACCTCGCCGATGGGCGACCCGGCGCGGAGCAGAGCGTCGGTTATGCGCTGCAGATCGCCGAGTGCGACGCCCGGAGGCGGTGCAGGCCAGAGCGCCGATGCGCCACCGGAGAGCAGACAGAGGACCAGGTCCCTCGCCCCCGCGCCGCGGCACAGGTGGAGGGCCTCTGACGCACCCGCCAGGCCCCGAGTGTCCGGGATCGGGTGGGCCGCCTCCCACACATCGATGCCGGGAACATCCTGCTCATGTCCGTCCTTCGTGGTGATCGTGCCCGCGCGCACCCGGTCTCCGAGTACATCCAGAGCGCCGAGCGCCATGCCGGGCGCGGCCTTCCCGGCGCCGACCAGCAGCACACGCTCGATCTCGGCTAGGTCGATCGTCTCACCGGCCGTACGCAGGAGATCGCCTTCGAGCTTCAACGCGCGGCGTACCGCCCTCCGCGGCTCCACTGCGTCGAGCGCCGCCCGCAGGATCCGGGCGGCAGTGTCGCGAGATCTGGAACGGGAGTCCGGCTCAGTCATGTGCGTATCGGATCGGGCCGGCTCGGTCGGCGGTGCCTTGTTGTAGCACCCCGAAGAGAACGGTTTTGTTTATGGGATCCGAACATACCGCTCTTCCATTCTCGCTGCTCGACCTGCCTGCCGAACCGTCCGGGGGAGGTGCTCGCTCCATGGCGAACTCCGCGATGCGGGGATATAGGTACTCTTCCCCCGGAAGGCAATCATCCAACCCGCACAGCACGAGTCGCGATGGGAAATCACCGCCAGCTGATCCGGGACTTTCATGCAGGCCAGTACCTCGACCTTCTCCTCGTCTCGGCCGTGTCGGCGGTGCTCGCGATCCGATTTTTCCTCTATGCAGCCGGCTACCCGACGGTGGGTGGAGACAGCCTGCATATCGCGCACATGCTCTGGGGCGGGCTGCTGATGCTGGTCGCGCTCATCCTCGTGCTCTCCTATCTGGGGCGGCGTGCTCACCAGCTCGCGGCGCTGATGGGCGGGGTGGGGTTCGGCACCTTCATCGACGAGGTCGGGAAGTTCGTCACACACGACAACGACTACTTCTATCGCCCCTCGATCGCGATCATGTACGTCGTGTTCGTGCTCACCTATCTGGTGATCCGGTCCATTCACCGCGTTCGCCAGCCCGTGGAAGAGGAGTACCTGCTCAACGCGCTGCAGGAGGTGGCGAACGTCGCCGTCAACGATCTGGACCGCGAGGAGCGGGACCGCGCGCTGCGCTACCTCGCGCGCGCCGACGCCCGTCACCCGCTGGTGCCGCGTCTGCGGGAGGTGCTGATGGGGAGTGAGCTGGTGCCCACACCGAACCCGCACCCCCTCGTCCGGCTGCAGAACTCCGCAATCCGCGTCTACCGCCGTGCCGCCGCGACGCCGGTCTTCCCCAAGGCGATCATCGCGTTCTTCGTGGTGCAGCTCGCGGCGAGGGTCGTTCACGTGCTTACGGTCGTGCTGCGCGGAGATCTGGCGCGGCCCGCGAGGGGTGAGGCATCGGAGTTCGGACGGGTGGTGGAAGAGCTTTCCTTCGTCGACTGGGCGCAGCTCGGCTCCTCTCTCCTCTCAGCGGTGCTGGTGGCGCTTGGAATCGTGTGGATCCGGCGCTCCCGAATCGCCGCGTTCCGATGGTTCCAGCGCTCCATCCTCGTCTCCATCTTCATCACCCAGCTGTTCACCTTCTACGAAGACCAGTGGGGCGCACTCACGGCGCTCGTCTTCAACCTGCTCGTACTGCTCGCGCTGAACTTCGCGATCGAGCACGAGACGGCGCGGCGTAGCTCGCGGGTGTAATATCAACACGCTCCAACGCTGATACGCGACGTCGCGCACCCCCTGGCGTAGTGGGAAACGGTATCAGTGAGAGCAGCCGAATGTACCGGAGTTTCGGAGAAACGGTGTAACGGGTGGCTTCCCCGGCCGCCCCACCACCGGATCTTCGGCTGGCGCGTCCGCGTGCTTACGCCTCCCGCGCCGCCCGCCCGCTGGCTGGGGTATACCGCTCGATCCATTCGAGCGTCTGCCGCTGAGCCTGCTCGTGGAAGACGGTGGTGAGATGGGTGCCGCCTTTCACCAGGCTCAACTCGCTCGCGGCGAGCGAGCGCTCCAGGAGAAGCCCCTGCTCGGCGGGCACGATGCGGTCCGCGGTGCCGTAGACGAGTAGCGTGGGGATGCGGGTTCGCCCCGCGGCGCGGGTCAACTCCATCCGCTCCAGTACGTCGTTCAGCGCATCGACATAGCCGAACGCCCCCTCCCGCGGCTCCGCCAGGCGCAGCGGATACAGCCTGCGCTTCACGGGGCCGAACGACGGGATCATCCCCCAGACGCCGCAGTGTTCACGCTGCCGCAGCGCGGTGCCGAGCAGCGCCGGGCGTATTTCGTTCAGCACGTTGGGCAGCGAGAGGCGGATCCGGAGCGGAGCCGAGACCAGCACGGCACTGGCGAGACCGGTGAGCGCGTGGGGGAGAGACTGCAGGAGCACCGCACCGCCGAGGCTGAGCCCGAATCCGTGTACCGGAAGGTCCGTGCGACCGCCGCGGGCGTGCTCCAGCGCCTCGGCCAGTGCGCCGGTGATGGCGGGATAGGAGAAGGTCGTCGTACTGTTCCGTCCATGCCCATCGAGGTCGAAGCTGAAGACCTCGTAGCCGCGGGTGAGGAGGTCCTTGAAGAGCCCCGGAAAGGCGAAGAGCGCGTCGTTCCCCGCGCCGTGCACCACCAGCACGAGCCCTAGCGGCGGCGCGTCGGGAACGAGACGGTGCGCGACCGTCTCGCCCCCCGCCTCCGTGCGCGGATAGACGAGGCGCTCGTGGCGCATGCCCCGCGCCTCCACCCATTCCCGCAGCGTACGCTCGTACGGCAGCTCCGTCACGGCTGGCGCCCCTGGTGCGCGTCGCCGGACATCCAACCCTTCGTCTCCGCGTCCGCCGGTACGGCCTGGCCGGTGCGCGCGGCCTCGGCTGCCTCCCGTGCTTCAGGTGTGACGCTGCTTTCCGGCGTGCCGAGCGGCTCACCGGGCGGCGCGAGCACGGAGCCGACGTGGCCCGTGATCAGCCGCGCGCCGCGCTGCCACGTGAAGAACGACCACGCCCACTGGACGAAAACCACCAGACGGTTCCGGAAGCCGCTCAGGTAGAGGATGTGGATGAAGAGCCAGGCGAGCCACGCGAGGAGCCCCGAGATCTTCATCCCTGCGAACTCCGCCACCGCACGGTAGCGGCCGATCGTCGCCATGTTCCCCTTGTCGTTGTAGCGGAACGCCTTGCGGCGCTCGCCGCTCAGGGTCCGGCGGATATTGCGGGCGGCTTCGCGTCCCTGCTGCATCGCGACCGGGGCCACGCCGGGGAGGAGATCCCCGGCGGGCGTGGTGAAGGCGGCGAGATCCCCGATCACGAACACGTGCGGATCGCCGGGCACCGAGAGGTCCGGCTCCACCACGACGCGCCCGATACGATCGGTCGGCACTCCGAGCTTGGTGCCCAGCGGAGAGGCCGTCACCCCGGCGCCCCACACCACGTGGCGGGTCGGGATCCGCTCCTCGCCGACGTACACCGCGTCCGCTTCCACGCGGGTCACGATCGAGCCGGTTCGGACCTCCACGCCCAGGCTCCGCAACGCTGCCTCCGCCCTGGCGGACAGCTTCGTGTCGTACGCCGCGAGCACGCGCGGACCGCCTTCCAGCAGGATCACGCGCGTGGAGCGGGGGTCCACACGGCGGAAGTCTCTGGCCAGTGCGTGGCGTGCGGTCTCCGCCATCGAGCCGGCCATCTCGACGCCCGTGGGCCCGGCGCCGATCACCACGAAGGTGAGGAGCGCCTCCTTTACCTCGGGATCCGGCTCCTGCTCGGCCGCCTCGAAGGCGAGCAGGTACCGGCGGCGGATCTCGGTGGCATCCTCGATGGTCTTGAGGCCGGGAGCGACCGACTCCCACTCGGGGTTGCCGAAGTAGTGGTGCGTGGCGCCCGTCGCCACGATCAGGAAGTCGTAGGCTACCCTGCGCCCGTCCGCCAGAACGACGGCGCGCGCGGGAGTGTCTACATCGGTGACCTCCGCCAGAAGCACCTCGGTACGCGGATGGTTGCGCACGATCTGCCGGATCGGCGCCGCAATGTCGGCCGGGGAGAGCACCGCGGTAGCGACCTGGTAGAGGAGCGGCTGGAACAGGTGGTGGTTGCGGCGGTCGATGATCGTGACGCGCACCGGCGCACGCCGCAACGCGCGCGCGGCATACAGCCCGCCGAAGCCGCCGCCGATGATGACAACCCGGGGAAGGTCTGTCTCAGCCATGCGAACACCCACTCGCAGGAATGGGGCCGAGGCACAAAAAGTACGGAAGTACGGAAGTACGGAAGTACGGAAGTACGGAAGTACGGAAGTACGGAAGTACGGAAGTACGGAAGTACGGAAGTACGAGAGTACGAGAGTACGAGAGTACGAAAAAGTGCGGGACCACGCCTGTAGCGGTTCCGCACTTTCGTACCGTGGGCGAAGCCCACCCGTACTTTCGTACTTGTTGTTTCCGTACTTGTAGT
>JACDHR010000335.1 GCA_013820915.1 Gemmatimonadota bacterium | reverse complement strand
CTCCGGCATGCCTCGCTGGAAACCCACGAGCACCAGGTGCGCGATGAGCAGGCCGACTGCGGCGGCCGCGAGCGCGACGAGCAGGGCTTCCAGGAGCAGCAGAGCAGCGATCCGGAGCCGGCTGGCGCCCAGCGCGGCGCGGATCGTGATCTCCCGACCCCGCGCCAGCGCCCGCGTCAGGATCAGGCCCGCCGCATTCGCGATCCCGATCAGGAGGATCGATCCCACCGCGAGCGCGAGGAGAAAAGAAGCAATTCCCGCGGCCTCGTTCTGCCGTCCGGTGAGCGGGAGGATCTCCGCGCGGGCGGCGGCTTCGTTCGGCTCCCGATCCGCCGCCAGGGAGCGATGGACGGTCTCGATGGCGAAGCGAGCCTGATCCTGCGTCACACCGGGCCTCAGCCGTCCGATGACCGTGACGCGGAGCGCCCCGAGTTCTTCCGGGCTCGGGACGAGCGGCGTCCACACATCGACCGGCGCCGGGAACTCTTGACCGGGTTCCAGGACTCCGACGAGCGAATACGTGCGTCCGCCCACGTGGACCGGCCTCCCGATCGCGGACGGGTCCGCCCCCAGGAGATCCCGCCAGAGACGGTAGGAGATCACGGCGGCCGGCTCACTCGTGGCGGCTGCGTCGCCCGGCACCAACGTCCGCCCGAGGTGGGGCCGGGCGCGGAGCACACCAAAGAAGCCATCCGACGCCCGGATGCTGAACGCTTCGACCGTTCCATTCTCGTACCCTATCCGGTGCGGACCGAGCGTGTAGGCCGCGACGTCCGCGACCCGGCCGACCTCCGCGTCCCAGACTTGGAAGTCGCTGTACAGGGGAATCTCGGCGCTGCTCTGCGTCGAGATCTGCACCGACAGGAGCTGGTGCGACTCGGGAAACGGGACGGGATCGAGGATGACGCCACGCACCACCGAGTACATGGAGGTGCAGAGGCCGATCCCCAGCGCCAGCGTGAGGATGATCACCGCCGTAAAGCCCGGGGTCTTCCCAAGCGAGCGAACGGCGTAGCGAACATCCTGCCGGGCACCGTCGAGCCACTCCCGCACGCGCAGGCGCCGCTCCCTTCGCTGCGCCGCACGTTGCAGCAGCCTGCGCGCCTCTTTGGGAGGTCCGAAGCGGCGCAGAGCCTCCGCCCGTGCCTCATCCGGACCCAGCCCTTGCCGCTCGAGCTGCTCGATGCGCAGCTCGACGTGGAGCCGGATCTCCTCATCGAGCTCCTGCTCCGCGAGCTCTCTGCTACGGAGCGGCAGGCGCAGGATCCTCCGGATTCCCGGGCGGATCATGCCGTCCCTCCAGCCGCGCGCGGCGTGGCAGCCAGGATGCCGCCGACAGTCTCCGCGTACCGGAGGAAGCGTTCCGATTCCTCCGCGAGGTACGCCTGTCCGGCGGGGGTGATCCGGTAGTAGCGCGCGCGGCGGTTGTTCTCCGTCAGCCCCCATTCGGCCTGCACAAGGCCTCGCTCCTCCATCCGATAAAGCGACTGGTAGAGCGCGGAGTCGTTCACCTCCAGCCCACCTTCCGACTGGTCCTCCAGCCAGGAGGTGATCTCGAAGCCATGCATCGGCGTCCAGGAGAGCGCCTTCAGCACCAGCGCATCGAGGGTTCCTCGGACCAACTGCAAAGAGTCTGACATTCTCCCTACAGGTTCTGGGTTAAGTATCTGAGGGGAGAATACCCGTGCCCGACTCGCCTGTCAAGGATGTGCGCTGCGCCTGGACCACCCGATTTGTTCTGGGTCGATCGCCGCAAATTGGGGCTGCTCGGGATGCACGGCGTTGGGGGAGCTCACCTACACTGGGATGCCCTGATCACGTCGCAACTTTGGCCAGCGCGCCGAGACCTCGGGCGCTGGCGCTCACGGCGACCGGCGTGGTCAGCGTCAAGGGCGGGGCCGCGACCACGAGGGCCGGTTTATTAAGTCCGACGACGTCGAGCGCTCGCCCAGCCAGGACTTCAGGCAGAGCGCCAGACGAACGTCGAACCAGGCCACGGCCACAAAGGCGACCAGAAGCGCAAGAAGTGAGTCGCCACGCGGGCGGGAGAGGTTAAGGCCTCACTCGCAGCGCATGGTGGGCCGGTACACCTGCTGGGCATTGGTGCCGGTATTTCCGCCCAGCGTGATCGCGCCGCCCGGCAGGAATATCCGGCCGTCGATCACCGCGCTGCCCTTGAGGCCGTGGATGCCGATGGGGAGATCCGGCAGCCTGGTCCAGCGGTCGGCACGGGGATCATAACCATAAGCGGTGGGCGTCAGGCCCAGCACGTGGCTCTGCTCGCCCTCGCCGCCGAAGACGAACATGCAGCCGGCATGGGCCGCGCCGGTGATGCCTCCCACGGGCGCCGGAAGCGGCGCGCCTTGGGTCCAGCGGCGGGTCGCGGGATCGTAGATTTCGACTACGTCGGTCCGCTCGCCGAACGCGCCCGGGTCGAAGCGGCCGCCGGCGACGATGATCCGCCCGTTCACCGCGGCCATGGCCAGGTGATTGCACTGGGTCGGCAGATCCGGAAGCCTTTCCCACTGGTCGGTCGCCGGGTCGTAGACCTCGAAGGCGGAACCCCCGGGCGGGCGGCCGCCGGCCACATAGATCTTTCCGTCGATCACCGCCGCGCCGCCGCCGCTCCGCGCGGTCGGCATCGGCGCACGCGCGGGCCGAGCGACCAGCGGCTTGTCCCCGGATCATAGACCTGAACGAGGTTGGACGGGAGCCGGCCGGGCGGATAGCCGCCGAGCACCCACACCTTGCCGTCCAGTTCCGCAACCGCATGCTCGGAGCGGGCGAGGGGCATCGCGTGGCCCATGCTCCATCCCTCGAACTCCGGGAAGGCACCAATCGGCGGACCGGCGCTCACCCGCTCGTTCCAGGTCTCGACGAGCTCGTTCTCCTGGACGGGGGTGGCCGGAGGAGGCGGCGGCGGCCCGCCTGCGGGGCCTTGCTGTGCCATCGCGGTCGGGGCGAGCAGCAGCGCCGCCGCGGTGCCGAGAAGCGGGAGTGCGGCAAGGCCGCGAAGGACGCTGCGCCGGTCGATCATCTTAGTTTCCTCTCTAAAAAGTTCCGGGTGGCCATCCGTCGATCTTGGCGGGGTGCGCGATCAACGGAGATCGCAATGCTTCCTGCATTCAGGAGAGGGACAAATCTCCCAAGTGGTGGCGCAGCATCAGCCAGTCTCGCCGAGATACCGCGGGGGCAGCGGGTTGTCCGGCGTCTCGGGCTCCCACAAGACGGTCAGGATCCACCAGCGGCTTCCGTCGTTCCAGAGCTGGATGCTGTTGATGCCCCGAAGAAACGGCTCGGTCTCCATTTCGCGGAACGCCTCGTAGGTGCTGAAGAGGTGGGCGATGTTGCCCCAACGCTCCATGGTCCGGGCGATCTCCAACTCCACGAAACCGATCTCGACCAGCATGTCCCCGCCGCCGGTGATGTATCCCTCCACGTCCATCGCCTGCATGCGCTGGCTGCCGTCGGGAGCGGGTCCGGTGGCGATCATCCTGGCGTCGGAATGAAAGAGCGAGCGCATTCGGTCCCAGTCGCGCGGCTCGCCGACCCCACCCGAGATGACGTCGTAAAGAGCCGCGACGATCCCGTCGATGGTGGCCACGTCCTCGGGCGCCGCGAGCGGCGCCTCCGGAGTGGCAGCCGGTGCAGGAACGGGCGGAGCGTCCGCGGGAGGTGGGGCCACCGCACAGGCACTGATCGATGAAAAAAACGCAAAGGTAATGGTAAGACAGAAGTTGATATTGCGCATTGGAGTAGCCGTCTGGTAGTATGAAGATTTGTTGACATGGGGCGGAACGAAGTGAAGCATGAGATACCAACTCACCTTGCACGTGAAGGAGGTATCTCATGCTTCCAGTGGAGACGGATCTCCACCTTGTTCTGAAGGTAAGGGCGAGGGATGTCGAGGTCAACGATTGGGCGGAGTGGATCGGCGCGGAGAAGCATCACATGGCGCGGACGCTTCTCGAGGGAATGCTGTGGCAGGCGCAGGAACAGTGGCTGGCCGCTGTGTTTGCAGGCTCGGGGGAGCTCGTGTGTGTGCGGTGCGGCGTCGTTCATAGCGGGCCTGGAACCGTTCTACGCAGAGGCAGCCGAGCGCGGAAGATCCACACGAGCAGCGGGGTCGTAGAGTTCGCCCTGCGGCAGGTGACCTGTCCGGACTGCCGCTGCACCTGGTGCCCGTTTCCGGGTGCTCTGGGACTGGCACCGTACCAACGAGTTCTCGAGGAGCTGGAGAAGCGCTTGATCTCGGCCGTCATCAACCTGAGTTACGGCAAGTCTACGAAGCTGGCGGGCGAGTGGCTCGGGGGAACGCTCTCGCCCGTGCGGCTCCATGCCGCTGTCCAGCGCCTGGGCGCCCGGGTGGAGTTCACCGAACAGGGTCCGCTGGAGACGCTCGTGGCGCACGGGACCAAGGTGCGGGCTGGTGAGCGTGAGCGAGGAGAAGATATCAGCATCGCCTTCCAGATCCAGGAGCGAAGCGTGGAGAACGGGCGGGCCGCCGTGCAGAAGCGCATCGTGGGCTTCGGAATGGGTCGGGGCCACTGGCACGAGAGCCTGGCCACGGCGTCGGAGCCGGGTGCGCCGGCTCCTCAAGGACGAGTCCGACATCCAGGTCGTGGCCGAGCGCGCCGACGGCGCTCGCTTCAGCCACGCATAGTACCCACTGGTGGAGACGTCCAGCAGGCGGCACATCACCTTCACGGCGTAGCTGGCCTGGTGAGCTCTCACAAACTCGAACCCCCGGAC
>JACDHR010000334.1 GCA_013820915.1 Gemmatimonadota bacterium | reverse complement strand
TCCGCGACGACGAGATCGCGCGCGCGCAGACCTTCGGCGACCTCGCCGCCCTCGCCTTCCGTAAGATCCACCTGCTGGAGGAGTCGGAGCGCCGGCGCGAGGAGATCGAGCGGGTGACCGAGAGCCGGGCCCGCCTGATCCGTGGCTTCAGCCACGACCTGAAGAACCCGCTCGGCGCCGCCGACGGCCACGCGGCGCTGCTGGAGGATGGCATCCTCGGTGAGCTGGAGCCCCGGCAGATGAACAGCGTCGGCCGGATCCGCGCCTCGATCAGCTCCGCGCTCGGGCTGATCAACGACCTGGTCGAGCTGGCGCGCGCGGAGGCGGGTCAGATCGAGATCCAGACCGCACCCACTGACGTGCGCGAGGTGGTGCACGTCATCGCCGGTGAGTACCAGGCCCAGGCCGAGGCCGCCGGCCTGACGATGCGCACCGAGTTCCCGGAGGAGTTCCCCGTCGTCGAGTCCGATCCCAGCCGCGTGCGGCAGATCCTGGGCAACCTGATCTCCAACGCCGTCAAGTACAACCACGAGAGTGGGGAGGTCGCGGTGCGCGTCGGGGTGCGCGAGCGGAACGGCGCGCGCGCTGGACGTTGGATCGCCGTGGACGTCGCAGACACCGGCCCCGGCATCCCGCGCGACAAGCAGCACCTGCTCTTCCGGGAGTTCAGCCGCCTGGAGCCGGGCACCAAGCATGGGGCGGGTCTGGGCCTCGCCATCAGCCAGAAGCTCGCCCACGCGCTGGGCGGCGAGATCACCCTGCAGAGCGAGGAGGGGCAGGGATCGACCTTCACCCTCTGGCTTCCGGGGCCGCAGGAACAGTAGAGCAAAGCAGGGTACACGCGCTGCCGGTTGCCCGGTTAGCCTCTCTCGATTCAGATTTCCCTTCGGGAGTATGTACTTGACGCACAGATAAACGTTCGGAAGGGCTCGGGTCGCCGAAGGCCCGAGCCCTTCCAGGGGAGAGTTCGAACAGAGCGGGTGTCTAAACCAGTCGTTAATCCCGGCAAGCCGAAGCAGGACTGTCTCTCACCTATCCGACCGCCTCAGTCCTTAGCCGTTGTCCCGTGACCCCGCACCTACGGCGTCAGCAACGGGGGCGGGCGCAACGAGCTATCTGCCCAGGCGGTTCTTCAAAAGGTTGGTCAACTTAACCTCCTTGCGGAAGAAGTGACCCTTGGGCACGGCACCAACGCCACACCCACCTTCTACTACGCCGCTGGAGGTCGGATGGTTTCACTCCCCTAGAGATCGGTCCTTTTCGCCCTCTTCCCGGCCCCACCCCCCTTTCGGCGGCTTCTTCCTGAGCACCTTCCGCGTCAGCTCCTCGAAACTCAGATCGCTTTTGAGCAGGTGCTCGCGTGGGTCTGGCTCTCGTTCCCCTTCTGCGCTAGGGGATCTCTCAGGCTTCCGCATCAACCTTCACCTCCTCTGCCGGCCATGCAAAGCTTTCCGGCTCGCGCCCCTGTGTCCGCGCCTTGCTCCACTCCTCTTCCTCGCATACCCGCACCACGGGGAAGTCCATCCCCTTAATAACGCCCGTAACGGCCCGCCGATGAAGCCATTGATTCGTCGCGGAACGGGCGATGACCCGATCTCCCGGCTTGATGACCATCATGGGTGTGCCTCCTCTCTCTGGTTAAGAGTGACCGCGTTTACGTGCTCAACGCTAACACTTGCCAGACTCCTTGCCAAATTTTCTCCCTTGCCACTTGCGCGCTGGCAAGCGGGGCTGTATCCTTCTGCCAGATGTACTTACCAGATGGACCACCTAAGGGGAGGGAGACATGCCGCAGAATGAAAACAGCGCGGGTGTTGCCAACGGCAACGGAGCCGGGGATGCCAGGGACAGGTGGAGCCCTCCCTACATCTCGTTCACCAACGTGATGCACCTGCTGGACCGGCTGGAGAACAACCTACCGCCTCGCATTGACCGTAGCTTCCTGACGGGCTCGAACGCCGTCAATACCATGACGCTGGCAGCCTTGCGGGCACTGGATCTTATTGATGCCGAAGGGCATCCCCAGGAAGGGCTCATCGCGTTGGCAACAAGGCCCGATGAGCGGAAGGAACTGCTTGCCGATCTACTCCGGCGATTCTACCCGGAGCCGGTGGAGCTGGGTAGCATCAACGCCACGCAGAGCCAGCTCGAAGAGGCATTTGGCAGGTGGGGCATTTCGGGAGATACGAGGCGCAAAGCTATCGCTTTCTACCTGAAGGCCGCCGATTTTGCCGGCGTCCCGATAAGCGCGAATTTCCGCACCCCGTCTGTCACGCGCGCCGATGGAGGGGCACGGCGCAACGGACGGCGACGGCAACCGGCTCCATCGTCTTCTTCGGGAGCGTCC
The DNA here is from genome assembly GCA_013820915.1 of Gemmatimonadota bacterium. GTDB lineage: Bacteria > Gemmatimonadota > Gemmatimonadetes > Longimicrobiales > Longimicrobiaceae > JACDHR01. The sequence goes on along the minus strand of JACDHR010000334.1, from coordinate 2,422 downwards.
GCAGACCAGCGCGAGGATACCGAGCCGCAAACCGGGACGGACGCCAAGCTGGCGGCGCTCCGCTCGCGGTATATCGAGATGCTGGTAAACAAGGTGGAAACCCAAGACGAGCTAGATACGGACCTTTTGGACCGTATCGAGAGCTTGCTGGGCTTCAGGGAAGAGGATGACTAGAAGTGCGTAGGCGGGAGCGATACCGCTCCCGCGTACGCCCAAAATGCCGCCCGCTTGGGGTGCCGTGCTCCCGGCCAAGGGACATCTGCAAGCTTCCAAACCTTGCGATGGGTTCCCGGAGCATGGAATTGGGCAGGGGTCCAAGCCTGCCCCGCCTCAAGCGGCGCGCGGGCGTGGCGGAACGGTAGACGCTCCCTGCCTTGGAAGTGGTGGACCTTGGCCGGTCATGCGAGTTCGAGTCTCGTCGCCCGCACATGCGCAACGCCCGCTGCCTCTTATGGTTAAGGTCGCGGGCGCTGTCCTGTCAAGAAGCACGTCCATGTGGGACGCCAAACGACACCCTTGACGGATCACCGTAGAACCTGCTATCTATTATATTGTATGAAACAGGCACGCTTCCAGATCCGATACGAGCCTGAGGTGACCGGCTTCATCGCCAAGTTGGCGAAGGTACCACAAAAGCAGGTGGAGCGGGATTTTGAAAAGCTGGCCGGTCGCGGCCTGAAGGCCCGTCCTCCTTTGACGGGGCACATCGAAGGACCTATATGGGAACTGCGCTCGAAGGTGGCGGGGTATGGCCTCTACCGCATCTTCTACTATCGCGACGGGGCCGCTTCCTTCCACGCGTTTTATCCCTATCACAAGAAGGACAACAGATTGCCGAACCGCGTGCGGGTTGAGGTTTTGGGGCGGTACGAACAACTCACAGGGAAAAAGCCATGAAAGACACCTCCAAGCGGAGTCCTGCTGAGGCGCTGAGTGAGGACGTACAGCTTCAAGAGATCGACGAGCGGCACTTCCTTTCGCAGCAGATCTTCTTCCGACGCCAGGAGCGGGACTGGTCGCAGGAGCGCCTGGCCGAGGAATCGGGACTGACCCAAGCGCAGGTTGCAACCCTGGAAGCCGGACAGGGCAACCCGACGCTCCGAACACTGGTGAAGCTCGCCGTAGCATTCGGGACCACCGTCCATGACTTGACGGCGCCCCAAACAGACGAGGCGGACGGATGCACTGTCGAGGATCGCGAGGGAGCTGAGACCCTGCGGGAGGCTGCCACTCGTTATTCTCGTTCGAGAGAGGAAGGGCATAGCGCGGAGTTTCGAGTCGCGTCCGCTTCCGACCCAACGTTGAGCGCACCAGGTCGGCACACTGCGTTTCGCGCTCAGGTAAGCAGGCGCGTTGCTCCTGACCTGCAGCCATTGGTCCGACTCAATCTAAGGCAAGCCGCTACTGTAGGGGTTGAGGAACTCGCTGGAACTCTGGAACTTTGATGAACGAACTGAATGAGATCCCGACTTCTGGCTTTCGTCTTCTCCGAGTGGTCACAATTCACCAGGCGTACAGCATAGCCATAGATGAGGAAACCATCCTCGGAGTCGAAGATCGAAGGATAGCGGTCGATTGGGACTGGTCTGTATCCGAGGACCGAGAATTTGACGTTTTTCTTGGGGTGGCCCTGAGTGGAAGCCAAGAGGCACCTGAGACTGTTCATGCTGAGATCGTGGGTGAATTCGAGCTTGAGGGAACGGTTCCGAGCATGACTTTTCGGAAGTTTGTGCATACGGCCGCTCCGGCGATTCTGCTCCCCTACGTCCGCCAGATCATCAGTGACCTTACGGGTCGCGGGCCGTACGGTCCGTACTACCTGCCGAGCGTCAACGTCGTTCGGATGATGCAGCGGTACGATTTTGAGACCACAGGGGGGGCAAAGCAGCTCCGCGAAGATCCGGAGCTTGCAAAGCTGTACGGATGGCCCACTGATGTACAGCTCACCCTTCCGAGCGAACAACCGCAAAGCTCTGAACAACAAACGTGACATGGCGGGACGGCGCAGTGCGCCGTCCCGCCATGTTGCTATCGCAGCGCCAGCCGCTTCCCCTCTATCCCCCGGATCGCCCGCACCGTCCGCTCGCCGTCCTCCACCTTCCGGTTGTCGTAGCGGAACTCAAACTCCGTGCAGTAGCGGTGCAGATGCTCCGGGCTGACGTTGTGGTACACCCCGTAGATCCCCCGCTTCAGCAGGCTGAACACCCCTTCCGCCGTATTGGTGTGAATGGCGAACCCGTCCTCTTCGTACTTCACATATTCCCCGTCGCCGTGCTTCACCGACTTGTGCCCGCCCTCGAAGCCTTCCGTCGCGCTCGGGTAGACGTTCAGCTCGTCAGTGACGATGCAGGCCGTGGGGTGGACGCACTCCGCTAGGGCCTGCCGCAGATTGGCAGCGGTGACGCTCGCCACCACACGAGTC
>JACDHR010000333.1 GCA_013820915.1 Gemmatimonadota bacterium | reverse complement strand
ATTGAGCAGCATCCCTTTGCGGCCGTTTCTGGCCAGCTGTACGCAGTTTGATCACTGTCAGACAGAAGTAGGCCATGGCTGGTAGAGGCTCCCTGCCTTGCTTGTAGCCGCGATAGCGCTGAAGGAGCACCTCTACATCCGGTGAGAGGGCAAAGTATTGTGGAGGACGTGGATACTCGGCGCGACCTTCGATTATGCTCGGTGGAAATACTTGGCTTGTTGCCTCAGCGAATCCAACGTGAATGGTAGAGGGCTCGCCAGGTCCCGGCGGATCCCGGTCAATAAGATCGGCATCGATGAACTCAAACCGGACTTCCTCTTTGCCTGATCGGAGGAATACCGATGCCTCCCACGATCTCAGAATAGATTCGAGAGCGTTGCGAGCCTCTTCTTCATTTGCGTAGTGCACCTTAGGTGAGGCTGTAAGCACCTCATCGTCAACATGGAGATCGAAGTACGTTGTGTGATGATCAAGAGGAGGTGGGCTGTGGTACCGCACGGATTCGTCGCTTCTGAGTGCGTATCGCAAGGTTTGTACGTGCGGGTCGCGCATTGCTGAGGATGACCTCTGGTTTGTCGAGGAGCGGTCTAACGCTCAAGCTAACCGGCGCAGGGCCGGCGCGGAAGCCGATAAACGGGAACGAACCAGAAGATCACCCTGAACTTTCCAGGAAACATGGATGGCCCTGCGTCCGCGTTCAGCGCCACGTTAGGCCTGGGGGAACGCACCGATGCCAGCCGAATTCGCCGTGAACATGTTCCTGATCTCTTCGATGGTGTATGCCGGCACTCGGGAGTGAATCACTGCGTGGCAGTTCGGGCAGACCGGCCGAAGGTCACGGATGGGATCCACTTCGTACTGTTGCCCTACCGTGGAGAGCGGAACAAGATGATGTACGTGGATGAGTGACTCGACTTCGGGCCCGTACACCTCGGCAAACGCCATTTTGCAGACTATGCAGCGCCTGCCGAAATGCTCGATACATTTCTGCCGGGCCAGGCGATCTCGCTCGTAGGCGTTTACCTGGATCCGCCGCACGGCTCCCTCATGGTACGTGCTGGCCGACTCGACTTCTTCCGGGATGAAGTGCTCAACTTCCTCGATCAGCAGCGGAGCGCCAAAGTAGCTGCTGACATCCACGCGCTCCGGCCGGTGGGAGACGTGTAGCAGATGATCTTTGAGGGTGAGGTTCCAGCGCTCGGAACCGTTGGCCTCGGAGTGCGTGACGGTGTCCTCAACGAGCAGCTCGCGAAGAACCGAGTAGGGAATGACGTGGTGATCGCGAAGTTCGCCGGACCTCGTTCGGTAGATGATGAGGTTCGGGGCATCACGGCCCGCTCGCGCGGCAGCTTCAGCTCGCTCGCGCCACGTTTTCGGGAACACCGCGAACCAGCCGGAGCTGATATTTGCCCGAACAACGTACTCGCCGCGCGCCTCGAGATCAGCTCTGAATTGGGCAACGATGCTCGGCATCAGCGAGTTCTCTGAGGTGAAGGCCTAACGCTCAGCATCAGCGGCGGCGCGAAGCGCCGTCCGCTGTATGCTGTTGTTGGGCAGCCAGTTGGATCGACCGGGTCAGGAATTAAAGCTAGGCGGATGAACGTCAAGAGCGAGAGAGAGGTAGAGCGCGTCGGCAAGCCGCGCCGCGGTGGCAAAGGTCATCTCGATACATGTATGCGGAACTTGATTTTTGCCTGTGTTCTGGTCGAGAAAGCGGTACTCGTTCCCTTCGAGAAACTCGACGCGCCCGTGGGAGACAGCGTTCCGAACGTGCTCGAGAAACGCCTGCAACGTACACGGTTCTAGTTTGCCGCCCTTCTGCTTGTCCCATCGCTTGATGGTGTCGTCGAGCTCTGGCCAAACCGGTCGTCTTTCGGAAGCGAGATTTGCGTACTGGGCGTTGAGGTCGGGGATCTGGTCGATCTTGACGCCGTTGAACAATTCGGCGAAGAGATTGTGTCGTTGGTGCTCAACGTACCACACGACGACCATGTAGAGATGCGCGACCAGGGTTTGCTGGTTGACGAACGAGAACGTCTCGAGGTTGCCGACGTCTGCTCGACGGAGCCATGAGTCTAGGAACTCACCGATCGGTGATGAGCAGTCAGCCTTCCACGCGTCTTGTAGCTCGGACAGAAGGCGGACGAGCCGGAAGGACTTGGTCGGAAAGTCGAACGCTTCCAGTTGATTCATGTTCTTCACTCCACCTTTTCAGGTCGGTCTGCGCAACTATGATTATGCGGAACCGATCCAGATAACACCCCCGTGTAATCCGGATAACACCCTTGCGTAACCGGCATGACACCCGCATTTTCGCCACACGCGATTCCACGCAAACCATAGTATCCTCCCCGCCCCCGAAAAACAAGACCTCTGATGCCGGAGCCCAAACTTCTCGACCAGGTGCGGGAGTACATCCGCCTCAAGCACCTGAGTCGCCGAACGGAACGGGCCTACGTAAGCTGGATTCGACGCTTCGCTCGCTTCCACGAGCTGCACCATGAGACACGAGGGATTACCCGCGAAGTTCACCCATCTCTGCGCGGGCACCGACGGGCGGGAGTACATCCAGTGCACCCGAAGCGGCGACCTCCTGGTGCGGACCGGCCCCGTGAAGTGGGGGCACTTCGCCAGCGCCCGGGAGTGGCGCGCCCGCAGGGCGGCGCGGCTCTACCCGGAATTGATCCACCTGCAGCGGGCGCTCAAGGAGGTGGGGAGCCACGAAGAGGTGGAAGGGCAGATCGGAGCGCTGCGGGAGGCGCGGGCGCTGCTCGGTGCGCTGGATGAAAACCTGCCGACGCGGATCGGCCGATTGGAAGGAGCGCCAGCCGCCGGACCACGTCCGCGGGAACGTGCTCCTCGATCACGTAGCCGTTCGCGACCGCCGTATGGCACGAAGCCAGGTGTCCCGGGACCCCGCCGCGCATGTTTGCACCCCTGCGTACGATCCGCTAAGATCCGAGGCGCCCGTCAGCGCGAGACAGCCTCGCCCTTCCACCAGCGTTCGACGCCGGACTCGAATCTTGAAGATCCTGATCGTTGGCAACGGCGGACGTGAGCACGCGCTGCTCTGGAAGCTGAAACGGGACGCGCCCGGTGCGGAATTCTTCATCACCCGCGGCAACGGCGGCACGGACGGGATTGCGACCCACCTGCCGCTCTCCGCCAGCGACTTTCAATCGCTGGCGGGGTGGGCAGAGAAGGAGAACGTGGACCTGACCATAGTGGGGCCGGAGACCCCGCTCGCCGCGGGAATCGTGGACCACTTCACCGCGCGCGGGCTCCCCATCTTCGGGCCCACGCGAGCCGCCGCGGGAATCGAGAGCTCCAAGGCGTTCGCGAAGGGCCTCATGGCGCGCCATCGCATTCCCACGGCGGACTACCGCACGTTCACCAGACTGGGCGAGGCGGAGTCGTTCATCCGCGAGACGGGCGCGCCCGTGGTGGTGAAGGCCTCCGGCCTCGCCGCCGGTAAGGGCGCGGTGGTGTGCGAGACGGTGGAAGAGGCTCTCGCGGCCGCGCGCGAGATGCTGGGCGAGGGGGTATTCGGGGAGGCGGGGGGCGAGATCGTCGTCGAGGAGTTCATGCAGGGGGAGGAGCTCTCCGTCTTCGCCCTTTCGGATGGCCACTCGGTCATCCCCATGCTCCCCGCTCAGGACCACAAGCGGATCGGCGAGGGGGAGACCGGCCCCAACACCGGCGGGATGGGGGCGTACGCACCGGTGTCGCTGGCCACGCCGGCGCTGATGCAGCGGATCGCCCGCGAGATCCTGGAGCCGACAATTGCCGCGCTCGCCGCCGAAGACCGTCCCTTCCGCGGCCTGCTGTACGCGGGTCTGATGCTGACGCCGGACGGACCGAAGGTGGTGGAGTTCAACTGCCGCTTCGGCGATCCCGAGACGCAGGTGGTGATCCCCCTGCTGGAGAGCTCGCTCCTGGAGCCCATGCTGGAGATCGCGCGCGGCGGCACTCTTCGCGGCGCGGAGCTGCGGTGGCGGCGTGGCGCCGCGGTCACCACGGTGCTCGCCTCCGGCGGCTATCCCGGGGAATACGGGACGGAGAAGAGCATCGAGATCCCGCCCTCACTGGAGGAGGCGGGAGATGTCCTCGTCTTCCACGCCGGCACCCGCCGTACGGAGGAGCGGCTGGTGACCAGTGGGGGCCGGGTGCTCACCGTGACCGGGCTGGGCGCGACGGTCGCCTACGCGGCGGAGCGCAGCCGCCGCGCGGCGGAGCAGATCCGCTTCGAGGGCCGCTACTATCGTCGCGACATCGGCTGGCGCGAGCTTCAGCGGCAGTAGAGACGATGCCCGAGTTGCCCGAGGTAGAGACCATCGTCCGCGATCTGGACCATCTGGTGCGCGGCCGCACGATCGCAAGTGTGAAGGTGCTGCGCCCAGACCTTATCAAGGGGGAGGCGGCGGAAGATTTCGCGGCATACCTGCGAGGTGTGCGGATCCTGCAGGTCACCCGCCGAGCCAAGAACATCGTGATCGAGCTCGGCGACCAGCGGCTGGTTGTCAACCTCGGGATGACGGGCCGGCTGCTGATCCCCTCCCCCGGCGACCCGCGGCCGACGCACCCCGGCGTCCGTTTCATGTTGAACGACTCGCGGGAGATGGTCTACCACGACGTACGACGCTTCGGGCGCCTGCAGCGCTTCCCGGGCGGCAGTTGGGAGGAGCGGGCGCGGCGGATGGGGGTCGAGCCGCTGTCCGGCGAGTTCACGGCAGGCACGCTCCACGGCCTCCTCGTCCGCTCACGTGTCGCGGTGAAGA
>JACDHR010000059.1 GCA_013820915.1 Gemmatimonadota bacterium | reverse complement strand
TGCTCACGGTCCAGACGCCCGGCCAGCGTGGCGCTGTCGATCCCCTGCACCGTGAGGGTGACGATGCCGACGCCCTCCGGTGCGGCCGGGGACCGTAGTGTTACGCCGGGCAGATCCCGCAGCCCGCTGCGGAGTTTCGCTTTGAGCCGGTGAGTATGCCCGTGCAGCGCCTGAACCCCACGCTCGGCGACCCACTGCGCCCCGGCGAGCAGCCCCGCGAAGCCGGGCGCGTTCTGGGTGCCCGCCTCGAGCCGGTCGGGTAGGGCCGCGGGCATCTCCGCGGGCCACGACTCGCCGCCGGTACCGCCGTAGAGCAGCGGTACGACATCGACCCCCTCCCTCACCCAGAGCCCTCCGGTTCCCTGCGGGCCGAGCAGCCCCTTGTGTCCTGTGAACGCGAGCAGATCCACGCCGAGGCGAGTTGCATCCACCGGAAGATGCCCGACCGTCTGCGCGGCGTCCAGGAGGACGAGCGTACCCGCGGCACGGGCGAGCTTCGCCAGCTCCGCGACCGGGAGTACCGTGCCCAGAACGTTGGACGCGTGCGGGAGCACGAGGAGCCGAGCAGCCATACCCGTGCCGAGGAGCGCGCGCTCGGCTTCGGCGAGGTCGATCTCTCCACCGGGCGATCCCGCGAGCACCGTCTCCTGCACACCGCGGCTCAGCAGCGCCGCGATCGGGCGGCGGACCGAGTTATGATCGTATGCGGTGCGCACCACGCGATCACCCGGCCTCAGCAGGCCGAAGATCGCGGTATTGAGTGCATGCGTGGCGTTGAACTGGAAGGCGATGCGCCCCGGATCGCCGGGGATGCAAAGCAGTTCGGCAAGCACGCGGCGGCAGCGGAGCATGACTCGCCCGGCGTCCAGCGCGCGGCGGTGGCCGGCACGACCCGGGGTCGCGCCGATATCGCGAAGGTAGGCGGCGACCGCGTCTACAACCGCCTCCGGCCGGACGGCGGAGGTCGCCGCGTAGTCGAGGTATACCGGCGGTTCCATCGCTCCGTTCGGCGCGAAGTCGAGCGCCACGTAGCGAAAGCCGAGCGCCTTCATGCGGTCGGCCACACGGATCGCCTCCTCGTCCAACAACCCCTCCCATGCGTGATGCGCCACCTGCAGGACCAGGATCTCGCCTTCATGGCCGCCGATCTCCGCGCTGCCGGAGATCCCCAGCTCGTGGAGCGCCTGTTCGGCTGCGCGGATCCGCGGGTCCCGCGCGGGAGGCGGCATGCTCACGCCCCACCCCCGATCTGCACCAGCCCCGCCGTGAGACCCTCGTTCAGCGCACCCCGGCGGTAACCCTGCAGGTCCAGCGAGACCCGCTCGAAGCCTGCAGCGGTGACGGCCGCATGGATCCTCTCTCTCACATCGGCAACGCGGGCAAGCTCCGCCGGGTGGATCTCGAGACGGGCGAGCGTGTCATGGTGTCGCACCCGGAACTCACGGAAGCCCAGCTCCATGAGCGCGATCTCCGCGCGCTCGATCTGCCGCAGCCGCTCCGGTGTCACGGGGAGCCCGTACGGGATGCGGGAGGCGAGGCAGGGGGCGGCGGGCTGGTCCCAGGTGGGAAGGCCGAGCTCGCGCGACCACGCGCGGATCTCCACCTTGGTGAGCCCCACCTCCTGCAGCGGAGAGCGCACGTCCCGCTCCGTGGCCGCTCGAGCGCCCGGACGGTAGTCGCCCACGTCGTCGGCGTTAGCGCCGTCCACCACAACACGGAGGCCCCGCGCCTCGGCTACTGCGTGCAGCTTGTCCCAGAGCTCCGACTTGCAGAAGTAGCACCGGTTGGACGGGTTGGCCGCGTAACGTGGGTCCGCCATCTCGTCCGTGCGGATCTCCAGCCACGGGATCCCGAACAGCCGGGCAACCCGGTGCGCCGTATCCTCCATCCAGGAAGCGAGACTATCGCTTTTGCCAGTAGCCGCCAGCACGTTCGTGGGGCCGAGCACGTCGACGGCCAGCCTCGCGAGGAAAACGGAGTCTACCCCGCCGCTGTAACCCACGACTACGGAGCCGTAGCTACGCAGAAGCTCGGTCAGCCGCTGCCGCTTCTCCGCGAGAGGGCCGGTATCGTGAGGAGAGTAAGAGGAAGACATACCGGGAAGATAGCCGGCTGCCGCGGGATCCCGCCAGCGGCCGGCGGTCCGTTACGATGATCTCAGCGACGTCTCGACGGGCGCGACTCGCGACGAGTGCTCAGTCTGGCTATTCCCCGAGCGGCGCTGGGTGCGTGCCTGAAACTCGAAGATGATCACCAGCACCGCGAGCGGCATGGAGGCGAAGAGCGCCAGGTCCGCGATGTTGCCGGGCGGAAGCCAGAGATCGCCCCACGCGAAGGAGAGATAATCGGTGACGCCCCAGTGGAGCGCTCGCTCGCCCAGGTTCCCGAGCATTCCGCCGAACGCGGTACCCACGAAGAGCCAGGCGGCGGGGCGACGGCGCGGCGGCAGCCGATGCCCGCGGCCCACGATCTCGAACAGGATCAGAAAGGCGAGGATTGCCGCGACGACCGCGATCACCTGCCGCGATTCCAGCGGCAGGTTTCCCCACAGCCCGAGCATCATCTCCTCGTTGCGTACGTGCCATATCGCGACGCGCCCGTCCCATACCTCCAAGAAATCGCCGAGCGGAACCCGCATCGCGACGATCGCCTTCACCGCCCAGTCGAGCAGAGCGATGGAGACGATGATCACCAGCACAGGACCCCACCCGCGTTTCGGCTCCCGGTCCGCGCGACGCCGCCCGAACGGCTGACCGTGACGACGGAGCAGGAGCGCCCGTCCCTTGAGGCGATCGAGCCAGCTATTCTGAGATGATGAAGCCACGATGTGGATCTGGTTCATGTGCCCCGCGTTGCACGGCGCGCGACGTCTACTACGGCTCTGCGTCTACTCCGACTCTGCGACGTGCGCCCGCCGCTTCGACCCGGAGCCGATCGCCTTCAAGATGCGGACCGCATGGCACATCCTCGAGCCGGAGCGGAAAAGGCCGGATTTACCCTGCGGAGGGCGGCGGCGAGCCGAAACTCCCGCCGCCGCTCCGACAGGGATTAGAAGATGTAGCCAAGCAGCCAGAGGAGCACAATGAAGATTAAAACCGTGCTGATGCATCCGCCACCGAGCTTCTTCGCTCCGTACCCGGCTCCGGCGACACGAAAAAGTTGGCCCATCGGTTAACGCCTCCACTTGTCGGTGTTGAAGAATACCCGGTAAGTCGCAAGCGCAGGACGCGTGCCATGCGCGGCGGCGGAGAACCCGGCCGCGACCGTGATGAAGTGGCGCGCGCGAGGATCACCCGCTCATCAGGCGGTCGAGAGAGCGATACTGAATGGCCTCCGCAACGTGCGCAGTTCCGATTTGCGAGGTACTCTCCAGGTCCGCAATGGTGAGCGCGATCTTGAGGATCCGGTGGTACGCACGGGCGGAGAAGCCGAGCCGCGTGATCGCGGTTCGCAGCAGCGCATCGCCCGCTTCGTCTACCGGACAGAATTCGCGGATCTCCCGGACACGCATGTGAGCATTGGCGTGAACCCCGGCTCTTCCCTCGAAGCGGGCGAGCTGGCGCTCCCGGGCACGGAGAACGCGGCCGCGGATCGCCTCGGATGTCTCCCCTTGCCGGGTGTCGCGCAGGTCCCGATAGCCAACCGCGGGCACCTCGACGTGCAGGTCGATACGGTCCAGGAGCGGGCCTGATACGCGGGCGAGGTAGCGCTGTACTACCTGTGCCGGGCAGCTGCACTTCCGCTGCGTATCTCCGTAGTAGCCGCACGGACACGGGTTCATCGCCGCGGCCAGCATGAATCGGGCGGGATAGGTCAGGCTGATCGCCGCGCGGGAGATCGTGACGTCCCCATCTTCCAACGGCTGCCGCATCACCTCCAGCACGTTTCGGCGAAACTCCGGAAGTTCGTCCATGAACAGGACGCCATGGTGCGAGAGCGAGACCTCGCCCGGACGCGGAGTGGAGCCACCGCCGATCAGCCCCGCATCCGAGATCGTGTGGTGCGGCGCGCGGAACGGCCTCGTCGCCACCAGCGACTGCCCGGCGCCGAGCATCCCAGCCACGGAATGGATCTTGGTGGTCTCCAGCGCCTCGTCCAGCGTGAGCGGCGGAAGGATCGTGGGGAGCCGCCGCGCGAGCATCGTCTTCCCGGATCCCGGAGGCCCCACCATGAGGATATTGTGCAGTCCGGCCGCTGCGATCTCCAGCGCCCGTTTAACGTGCTCCTGCCCCTTCACCTCCGCGAAGTCCGCTTCGTAGGCGCCGGCGCTATGGAAGAGTGCCTCGCGGTCGAGCACCGCGGGCGGCAGATCTTCCGAGCCATCCAGGAACCGAACCACGTCGAGGAGTGTCCCCGCCCCGCGCACCTCCAGCCCCTCTACCACGGCGGCCTCCGCGGCGTTGTCGCGCGGGAGGATGAGACCCGTGAACCCCTGCTCTCGTGCGGCGAGAGCAATGGAGAGTGCTCCCCGGGCCGGGCGCAGCCCGCCGTCCAACCCCAACTCGCCGAGCAGTACGAACCGGACCCGGCCCGGAGCGATGGAGAGCTGGCCCGTCCCCGCCAGGATCCCCACCGCGATCGGAAGGTCGAACGCGCTCCCCTCCTTCCGAATGTCTGCCGGGGCGAGATTGATCGTGATCCGTTTCGGCGGAACCTGGAAGCCGGAGTTCTGCAGCGCGGCCACCACGCGCTCCTTCCCCTCCTTAACCGCGCCCTGGGGGAGGCCGACTGTGGAGAAGGACGGAAGCCCACTGGCGACGTCCGTCTCGACGGTGACGAGATAAGCATCGATTCCGAGCACGGCGCCCGAGGTTACGCGTGCGAGCACAAGAAGGAGGGGTTGGAGAGTACGGCGGGGGGAACACTACGACGAAGAGTAATCGTCGGGGCGCCTTACGTCAAACGGCTTCCAGTTGGCACTTGCCCGATCCAAGGTCGTTCAGTTCGATCACACCTGCCACCGGGGTCAGCGCCTCACGACCGACCGGCCATCCAGATCGTCCGGGTAGGGCACGCCCAGCAGCTGCGCCAGCGTCGGCGCGAGGTCCACGAGCGAAACCCGCTCCGTAGTCGTTCCTGCCTCCAGCCCTCGTGCCATGATCATGAAGGGCACGTGGCGGTCGTATATGTAGGGAGACTCGTGCCCGGTGCCCCGTTCGTTCCCGGCGTACGCGCCCTCCAGCAGCCGAACGCCGATACCGAGGTGGCCGACCGGCGGAAGCCGGCGCTCGGGGTGCCAGGAGCGGAGATAAAGCGCCTGCAGCGAGTCGGCCGGACCCTCCCGGATCAGGTCATCCCACACGAACGCGTCGGCAACCCAGTCCGCCTCGCGCGCGGTGGCTGCGGCCGCCCTGGCCTGCGCCAGCGGATCGGTCCCCGCGGCTTCCGCCGTCGCTTCGGCCCGCGCGATCACCGCATCCAACTCCTGCTGCAAGACCCGCCGTCCGAATAGCCCCAGGCCCCGGCGTGCCTCGGGCAACTCCATCACCCCATGGTCCGCAGTCAGCGCGAGCATCCAGCGTCCGGCACCGACGTTCTCGTCCAGGAACTCCATGAAGCTTCCCAGCTCGCGATCGAGCCGGAGCAGGTTGTCGAGTTGTTCCCTGGAAAATGGTCCGTAGCTGTGGCCGACCCGATCGACCTGGGACAGCGCCAGCGCGAGGTAGTCGATCGCACCGCGCCGCCCAAGCTTGAGTTCGCGCACAGCCTCCCGGGCGAGGTCCAGAGCAGCCTGATCCGGGTACGGTCCGCGGTTGCGCCACCTGTTCAGCGACCGCGCGTCCGTGCCGTCGGCCTCGCGCGAAGCGCGGTGCGGAAAGTAGGTGTTCACACCGTCGCCCTCGAAGGCAAAGGTATCGGGCCGCGATAGAGACTCGACGCCATGCGGGATCGTGCTATGCCAGACGGTGTCGGACCAGCTGTTCGCAAGCCGCCTGCGATGGAAGCGCTCGACCCATCTCGGGTAGTTGTTGCGGTAGTACGTCGAGGTCAGGAAGCGACCGCGGCTGCTGCTCATCCAGTAGACCTCGCCGCGGCTCCGCCCCGCCATGGCGACGGCAGCGCGGTCCTTGCCCGAAATCGACACGATGCGAGCCTTCGAGTCGTGCGCCTCTATCCAGTCGGGCAGGCCGGTGCGGACGAGGTTGGCCGGTCCCCGACCCTCCATCCCCGACTCGCCGACGATCCGCGCTCCGCGATCGCGGAGCGCGTAAACCGATTCCCACGATCCGTCCTCCCCCTGCTCCAGCCAGTCGTTTCCGACGACGCCGTGCCGGTGGGGGTGGGTGCCCATGGCGGCGGTGGCATGCCCGGCCGCGGTGGCGGTATGGGCATGGTCGACGGTTGCGTTCTCCCACCGATGCCCCGCGGCGCGGAGCCGGACGAAGCCTCCGGTGAAGGCGCTTTCGTACCTGTCGAGGAGGTCGGCCCTCAACCGATCCACTACGACATAGACGAGCAGTACGCCGTCCTGCTCGGCCTCGTCCCCTGCGGGGGAGGAGCATGCACCGAGGAAGCCGAACGGAACTAGAGCAGCAAGAAGAGTGAGCAGGTACCGTAGGGACATCGTTTCCGATAGTGGGAGAGGTGCATGCAGTTTTCGCAGCCTCCGGCGCTAGCGCCGTGCTCGTTGCGCTCGGTCGGTGGATTTCGACATTTCGGCGCCCGCCGTTCGGCATCGCTCCCGCACGGAAAGCGCCCCACCACGCGCTTGAGACGAACGGATTCTACAGTGACAGCCGCGACGGAACGGTTGCAATGGCGGAAAGAAAATGTACCGATCACATTCCTCCGTACCACCACCGGAGATCCTCCGGAGAATCTTCTACATCCGGCTACCGTCCGCTACGCCGCCGAGCGCCTCCGCGGTGCTACCGGCTTGGGGCTCAGGATCCCGCCACGGGAAGCGTAAACGAGAATGTGCTACCGTGACCGATCTGCGACTCCACCCAGATCCGGCCCGCGTGCGCTTCCACGATCCCCTTCGCGATTGCGAGCCCCAGCCCTGCCCCCTCGCGCTCGCTCTGCTGTGCGCGCCAGAAGGGCGTGAAGAGGTGAGAGAGATGCTCCGGCTCGATTCCGGGGCCCGTATCGGAGACCCGGAAGCGCACTTCGCCGTCCACCACGGCCGCTCCGATACTCACGCGTCCACCCTCGCCGGCGAACCGGATCGCATTCGATCCCAGGTTGGTGAACACCTGCAGAAGCCGCTCCTGATCGGCGAGCACCGCGGGAAGGCCGTCGGGCACTTCGCGGGTCAGCTGAACCGAGGACGCCGAGGCGAGAGGCTGCAGCACCTGCATCGCTTCCTCAGCGAGCCGCGGCGCCTCCACGACCTGCGGATCGACCGGCAGGTGCCCGGCCTCCATTCGTGCGACGTCCAGCAGGTCCTGGATGAGCCGGTTCATGCGCTGCGTCGAGCGGCGGATGATCCGGAGCTGTTCCCGCTCGGTCTGGCGCGCGGGGTCTTCCGGTAGGAGATCGAGGAGAAAGCTGGCGCTCATGAAGACTGCGTTCAGCGGGCTTCGCAGATCGTGCGCCACGATGGCCAGCACCTGCTCACGGGCACGGACCGCTTCGCGGGCGATCCGTGTGGCGTTGCGCAGCTCGATCTCGCGCATGGTCGAGGCGGCAAGCTCCGACAACAACTCCACGTCCTCACTTCTCCATTCACGCGGCTCGAAGTCCACCACGCAGAACGAGCCGATCGTGTGCCCTTCCGAAGTGGTGAGCGGAATGCCGAGGTAGGCGGCTATGCCTAGCGACTCCACCGTGGGTACGGCCCGGTAGACCGGATCGGCTCGCGTGTCCGGGATCACGAGCGGGCCTTCGGAGGCGATCGCATAGTGGCAGAACGTGAGGCCTTCCATCTCTCTGGCCGAGGCGAGCGGCTCGCCGAAGCCGTAGCAGCTCTTGTAGAAATCACGCGACGCATCTACAAGGGAGATGAACGACACCGGAGCGCGAACGAGCTTGGCCGCCAGCTGCGTCAGACGATCGAACGGTTCCTCGGCAGCGCTGTCGAGCAGGCCCGTGCGGCGTACTGCGTCGACGCGCGCGGGGTCGGTGGGTTGATTCAACATATCCATACGTTTTCAGGCCCATCGCTCCGCTCGGCCACGCGAGCTGTTCCGCGGGCAAAGGAGCGGTAGTTGGACAGTGAAGCCGCTACTCCACCGCTTCTTATCCGCATCCAAACCGACCCGCTCGGCGGGCGGCGGGAGGAAGGGCACCCCGTCCCCGGCCGCGGCATGCGTCGGTCGTGCGAACGCTCTCCCGAACATCTTCCGGCAGCTTCCGCGCCATCGTGTTGCGAGGTAGTTGCTGCACCCCCCGCCACTCTGCCGCCGGCCGCGCACGCAAGAGGTCTTCAACCGGGTTCAGGATTCCACGCGCAGGCGGAGGTGAATCGTCGCTCCCTCTCCCGGTCGCGAGGAGGCAGAGACCTCGCCGCCCCAGGATTCGACCAGCCGCCGCACAATGGCGAGCCCGAGCCCGGTTCCGCTAGACCGGGTGGAGAACTGGGGCTCGAAAATGCGCGGGAGAAGCTCCGGCGGAATACCCGCTCCCGTATCGCTAAGATCGATGCGCACCCACTCGCCACCGCCCACCGGGTCAGCGGCGATCCGGATCTCCCCCGCTCCATCGAGCGCTTCGCGGGCATTTTCGAGCAGGTTCAGCAGCACCTCTTTCAACTCGCCTTCGCGGCCCATCACGCGAGGCGTATCGGGAGCGATCGCGACTGTGTAGCGGATCTCGTCCTTGCCGCCACGGTAAAGCACGAGAGTCTCATCAACTACGCGCTGCAGATCGAGCGTCTCGAGCGTACCCGAACTGGCGCGCGGCGTGCCGAAACGGGCGAACGCACGCGCGATCTCGCCCAGGCGGTCGATCTCCTGCAGGATGGCGTCTACATTACGGTCGAGGATCTGGGAAAAGTCGGCGCGTCCGTCCGCGTACGCACGCCGCAGATGCTGAACCGAAAGCTTTATCGGCGTAAGCGGGTTCTTGATCTCATGGGCCACCTGCCTTGCCATCTCGCCCCACGCGAGCACGCGCGCGGTGCGGATCTCCGCGGACCGTGCACGGCGTAGCCGACGTACCATGCGGTTGAAGGACCGGTAGACACCACCGAACTCGTCGGGCCGATCTTCCGGGAGCCGCAGCCGCAGGTTGCCCGCGCCGACGGCGGCAGCGGCACGGCTGAGCAGCTCGATGGGACGCGAAAGCGCACGCCCGACCAGCAGGGCCAGCACGACGGAAAGCCCGGCGCCTAGCAGCATCATCAGCAGGAACGCATCCTCGAAGGCGCGCTGTCGACGGGCAATCTCACCCGACGCCAGCGGGATCGGCGCCGCGAGGACACCGTCTTCGCCGAGCCGCCGATATGCGACCAGATAGGGGCTCCCGGCCAGCTGCCGCTGCTCGGTCTGCTCGATGTACTCGCCGCTGGCGAACGCGATCTCCACGCTGGGCGGCAGCCACGTCTGGAAGATGCCCAGGTCCAGCACCTCGGGTGCGGAGGCGCCCACCAGCCCCCCGCCGCGATAGAGGAGCAGGTCGGCGCGGACCCGCATTCCCAGCTCCGGGAGCGGTGCGACGTCCACTGCGGGTGCAGCCAACTCGAGCGAGTGTCGCGCCAGCGCCGCGGCGGTTCTGACCACCTCTCGCGAGAGGGCCTGATACGCCACCGCACCGAAGATCAATGTGGGCAGAAGGAAGAAGCCGAACAGCGCCAGCGTCAGCCGCGCCCGGAAGGCGCGGATCCAGTGTCGGTGTGCGTGCGAGACGCCGAAGATCTCACCGCAGAGCGTGCGTGCCACCGACCAGAGTGCAAAGTAAACGACGAGAATTAGTACCAGAGCGAGCATTCCGCGCACCAGGAGCAGCCATGCCGGAGCCACCGGCACGAGGAGGTGCGCGTGCATCGGTCCCGCCGGATACATTACGGTGGTCTCGCTCCGCCACCCGCTACGGGTTCGGGTCCAGCGGATGTACGCCGGGTCAGTAGCCGCTTCTACGTGCCTTTCGCCTCTCTGAATGGAAACGGGGATGAGGGTGAGGGTTTCGAATTCGTCGTCCGCGGGAAGCGCATCATCGGGGTGAAGGAAGCGAGCCAGCGCGGTCGCACGGCCCAGGCGCCGACGCGGCGGTGTAGCCACCGAGATCACCCGGTCATCCGGGAGCGGCACCAGGAGGATGTAGTGGAGCGACTCCTGACCCGTATAGCGCTCCAGAAGCGGTTCCTCGGCGGTGCGCGCACGGGTGATCATCTCGGCCGCCATCTCCATGGGAAGCTGCAGCTCGCTGAGGCGGAGCTCGGCCTCGGGGATGCCTGCCGTCCAGAGAGTGATCCGCGCCTCGTACCCCTCACGGGCGAGACCGCTCGCGACCCAACTGCGGTAGAGGAGGTTGACCCCGTCCTCGCCGTCACCCGCGAGGAAGAGCGCGCGCTCGGCAAACTGCCGCAGGAGATAGTCGAGGAAAGGGTCCGCCTCGGTGCCGAGGTGCGCGAGCTCCGCCTCAGCAGCGTCGATACGAGCTTCGAGGGTGGCGATCCACAGCGAGGAGGCCGCCGCGGTGCCCCCCAGCCATCCTGCCGCCAGCCAGACGAGCAGTGCCCGCCACGGAACCTGAACGCGTGAGATCCCCAGGCTGATGAGCGCGAAGGGCACCGCCCACACCGCGTAGGCCCAGAGAGGGAGGATCTGCGCAGGCCGCCACGCGAGCACGATTGCGGTGGCGAAGAGGGCCGCGAGAGCACTGCCCAACAGGAGGAGGCCGACCGACCGGCCGGTGTGCGTGGCCTGTGAAGACGGCCTCAGCAGGAGCAGAAGCGGGAGCGCAAGCACCAGGGTGCTCACAAGAATGAGCGCGAAACCTCCGGCAGAATGGGCGGCCAGCAACCCCGGCGAGGCTGAGCGCCGGATCAGCTCCAGACCGACAGGCACGAGGCACGCCGCCGCTACCGCCCGCATCCAGAGCGGGATACGGCCGCCCGCTGGATGAGTGGGAGTACGGGCGAGGATCCACAGGGCGATCCCCACAAGGAGGATCAGCAGCTCCCCGAGGGTGATGTCGCCCGGGCCCGCCAGCACGAAGTGAAGGGGCGAGAAAAGACCGCCAGCCCCGGTCATCGCCCCCAGCGGCAGGGCGAGCAGCGCAAGGGTCGCGACGGCGACAGGGATCCCCGGAAACCCCACTCGCCGGTGAAGCCATCCGCCGCTGAGGAGCACCAGGGCCACGAGCCACGCGGCGCCCGCGCCCCACCGCCCGCGCTCCGCGACTTCCGCGTGCCACCGCTCCTGGGTGAGTGCTGCGAAGGTGACGCTCAGGATCCGGCGGTCCGTCGCCCAGTCCCAAACGGCCTCCCCCTCGGCGCGCTCCGGCGGCATGAAGCGCGGTGTGAGCCCGTGGCGTGCGGCGAAACTGTCCGCAAACGGAGTCGACTCCTCTCCCGGCGAGATGCTGGAGTCCAGGAGCACGGCGGCAACGGCGGTGTGCTCGGCGGGCAGCGCGTGCGCGAAATAGAGGTAGCCGAAGAGCGGCCCACGATGGAAGGCGTAATCGAGCTCGCCGCGCCGCACGAACTCGGGGACCACGCCTCGATGCTCACCCGCCCACGCCACCGGGTTTCCATCCGGTCCGTAGATGGCCAGCGCCGACATCCCCGATTCGCGGCGCAGCGCCTGGATCCGTGCAAATGTTACTGCCGAGCGGCTGATCGTATCGGGTTCCGATTCAACAAGCTGCGAGAGTCCGTCCACCGCGCGGTCACCCCGCTGCACCAGGTCGTCCAGCGCTACGCCGATGGTCTGCGCGGCGCGCTCTCGGACCTCCTCACGGATGCTCGGCCAATCGCGGGTGATCTCCTCCAGCCGCACCTGCGTCACGAGCGCGACGAGCACTCCCGCCCACAGCGCGAGAGCGGCGCCGACCCCCCACCGGGATCCGCGTACCGTGCGCGAGACCGTCCAGAGCGCGGCAGCGAGCGCAGCGGCCGCGATCCACGGAAGCGAGAGGTTGCGCATCCAGAGTGCGAGTGCCAGCAGCCCCGCCCACCCGGCGAACCAGCCGAGCGGGAGTGGTAGCGCGAACCTTCGCGCGAGCCCAGATTGACGAGGTCGTTCACTCAATCCGGGATCCGTACCATCATCTATGCCGCCCTCCTCGCGCTCGTACGCACTCACCGATTTGTCCTGGGTTCAAGTAGCCGAGCAGCTGACGCGTGACAGCCGGTTGATCGTCCCGGTCGGTGCGTGCGACCAGTACGGACCGCACCTGCCCCTGGGTGCGACGATGATCGTGTCAGACCGGCTCGCGTGCGACCTGGCCGGTGAGTTCGGAGTGCTCCGCGCACCATCGTTCTCCTATGGAGTGACGCTGCCGGCAGAGCGGATATTCGCCGGCAGCGCCGGCGTGCGGGAGAAGACCCTGAACCGCGCGCTGAACGACCTGTTGAGCGCGTGGGAAGAGCAGGGATTCACCGAGTTCATCCTGATCACGGCGCAGAGCTACGACGCGCACCTCGAGTCTCTGACCACGGTGGCCGCCCGGGAGGCCCGCGTCCGGGTGATCAATGCACTGGCCGTCGATCCCCCGAGCAATTCACCCGGTCCCCGCGGCCCCGAGCACGGAGGTGAGCTTCTCACCTCTCTGCTCCTGCACCTGTGCCCAGACGTGGTTCAGATGGATGCTGCCGAGGACATCCCGCCGCCGCCGCCGCGCTTCAGGGGGCTCGGCCGAACCCGCCTGACGAAGGTCCCCGCCGAGAGCTCCGGCGCGATCGGGTGGCCAACGCACGCCAGTGCCGAAGCAGGCGAGGATATCTACGCGCACATCCTGCAAAAGATCCGGGAAAAGGTATTCCTCTCACCCGACGATACAACCCTGTGAGGCGACCACGCCACGGAAACCATCGGATGCCGGAAGGGTATCTTTACCGGCGAACTATTTTGCGACTGGCGCGAAGATATCGCCGAACAGCCTTTGCCGTTTACGCTTCAAAGGAGATTTATGCGGAACCGCCGCCGTGCCGGACCTACTACCGTGCTCGCTCTCGCACTTCTGATCGCCGCCCCGGCTGTGCCGGGAGCGCTCCACGCGCAGGCAGGCGTCGGAGACGAAGGGACGTTCCAGGTGTCGGTGGATGGCCGCCGCGTGGGCACCGAGGAGTTCACCATCCGTCAGACCGGGAGCGGCGCGAATGTAGAGACGCTGGCGACCGGCCGGGTGCAGCTCAACCTGCCGACCGGCACACTGGAGTTGGCGCCACGGCTGCGTGCGACCGGGTTGCAGGCAGACCCCGTCACGTACGAGGTGGCGGTGGGTGGCGACTCGCCCCGCAGGATCGTCGGCTCGCTCGGCAGCGGACGCTTCAGCGCCCGCATCGTGTCGCCGACCGGCGAGCAGCTCCGCGAATATGTCGCCAGCACCGGCGCCATCGTTCTGGACGACGGAGTCGCGCATCAGTACTACTTCCTCGCTCGCCGGGTACGCAATGGCCGCGTCCCGATCATCATCCCGCGCGAGAACCGCCAGGTGATGGCCACCGTCACCGATCACGGCGAGGAGGCGCTCACCGTCGGTGGAGTGCGAGCGAACCTGTTCCGCCTGGTGATTCAACCGGACGGCGGCGCGGAGCGGCACGTGTGGGTGGATGCACTCAATCGTGTGATCCGGGTTGAGATCCCCTCCACCAACTATGTGGCCGTGCGGACCAGTATCCCGCGCTGACGCACCGGATGCAGCAAGCGTTTCTCCCGACGTAAAGTGACGATGCAGTAGTTTACCCGGTAGCCTAAATCCGGGCACAACCTCTTCTCCGCTCGTTCAATTCGTTCACCCCGGCGTAACCTCAAACGATGGCGTTCGCACGCGCCCGCTCCGCTCCAGACGTAGACGATCCGCAGGGGTCTGCCCCTTCCTCTCTCGGGCGGCGCGTGGTCGCGACCTTCGTGTCGCCTTCGGCGCTCTTCGCCGCGTTCCGAGATCATGCCCCCTGGGTAGCTCCGCTGCTCATCTCGATGGCCGTAGGGATCCTGGTGATCGCGCTGCTCCCGGATGAGACCTTCACGGTCGGCATGGAGCACGCGGTGAACCGCCGCGGCGTACCGGTGGAGATCACCTCGGATACGGCGACCATCGCGAGGTGGGAGCGGATCCGGCTGGCGTTCGGAGTGGTGGTGACGCAACCCGTAATCGCGGGAGTGATCGCCGGGCTGCTTACACTGGCCTTCAGCATACTGCTTCGGGGTGAAGCGCGCTACCGGCAGTACCTGGCCGTCACCACGCACAGCTTCCTGATCAGCGCTGTCGGTGCGCTGATCGTGCTCCCCCTTCAGCTCACATACGCCGACCCTGAGATCCGGCTCTCCCCCACCCTGCTGCTCCCGGGCCTTGCGGACGCCGGCTTCGTCGGCCGCTTTCTCGATGGGATCAATCTATTCTCCATCTGGATGCTCGTGGTGGTGGCGCTGGGGGTCACGGCCGTAAACCGCCGCCGCTCCGCAGCGCTCCCGATCATGCTGGTGCTCGGGCTGTACCTGGCGCTGGTCACCACACGCGCCGCGATCGCGGGCTGACGTCCAGAGCGCGGGCGGTGCTGAACCGCCGAACGTCATGGGCCGCGTGGACGGCGATCCTGCTGGAGTAAACGGGGTGCTGCTCGCCGCGATCGTTGCCATCGCGGCGGCGCGCGGCTGATAACCGCCAACACCTTCACCCGCCTCAGGTGTATTAGAGGGGAGTGCCGCCAGACGCCCGTGAAACTTTGATCACGGCTTTCCCGTACGGTAAGTGCAACCCGGATTCCACCTCGTGTTTCAAGGGAGATTTGTTGTGAGTACATCGCCTTTTCAACGTGCAGCGCGCCTGAAATCCGGCGTGTTTCGGCCTGCCACAGCCGCGCTGATTGCTGTCGCGCTGATTCCCGCCGCCATGTTCGCCCAGGATCCCGCCGCGGCGCCGGCGTCCACGATCAGCCTCGAGGAGGCCGTTTCGCTGGCTCGGCAGAACAACCCCGGCTTCCTGTCGCAGCAGAACGACCTTGGCGTGGCGCGCTGGCAGGTCCGCTCCGCGAGAGCGGACTTTCTGCCGAGCGCCAGCGCGTCGCAATCGTTCGGCTACACCGCGCCCGGCGAGCAGCGCTTCGGCGCGGTCGGGTTCGGAGAGCGGCCCTCGTACTACTCTTCCTCGTATAATCTGGGAGTCGCTCTCGACGTCGACGGGAGAAGATTTCTGCAGCCCGCCGTAGCGCGCGCCAACGAGCGGGCCACGGTGCAGCGTGTAGAGGGCGCGGACGCGAACCTCCAGGCCAACGTCGCGCAGCAGTACCTGAGCGTGCTGCAGGGCCGAGACAACGTCGCGCAGGCGGAGCGCGAGGTCGCACGCACCGGCGAGCACGTGCGGCTCGCGCAGGCCCGCCTCGACGTGGGCGCGGGCACGCAGCTCGATGTGCGCCGCGCCGAGGTGCAGCAGGGGCAGGCGGAGATCCGGCTGATCCAGGCGCAGAACGCGCAGGCGACGGCCACACTGGCACTGGGCCAGCTGATGGGCGTGCCGCTCCAACCGGGCGTTCAGCTCAGCTCGGAGTTCGCCACCTTCCGGCCGCAATGGCAGCCCGAGCAGCTAGTTCAGCGTGCACTGCAAAACAATCCCAACCTGCTCGCGGCGCGCGCGTCGGCTACTGCATCGGCGACCGGCGTTCGCCAGGCACAGTCCTCGTACTTGCCGAGCCTCCGCTTGAGCACCGGGCTTCAGGGCTCGGTGTACCACGCGAGC
>JACDHR010000332.1 GCA_013820915.1 Gemmatimonadota bacterium | reverse complement strand
GTTGTGTTTCTGCGCCCAGAACCGATCATACACCAGGTTGCGCAGGGCCCCGTTCTCTATCCACGACATCCGCTGGTTCGGCAGCCCCTCGCCGCTGAACGGGGTGTTCAGCAGGTTGGAATCCGCGGGGTCGGAGTGGATGGTGACCCGCTCATCCACAAACCTCTCACCGATCCGGGTCCCACCCCCCGGACGGGAGAAGAAGGAGCGTCCCTCATCCGCCTGGCGCGCGGACATCGAGAACATCATCAGCGAGACCATGTTGGCCACCGCGGTCGGCTCGAGGATCACCGTCCAGCGGCCGGGCTCTACCGCCCGCGGATTGCGGGAGAGCTCCGCCTTGCGGATCGCGCGCTCCCCCAGCTCCGCGGTGTTCACCTGGTTCCAATCGTGGTGACCGACTCCCGCCCAGCCGGAGCCGGTACCGTCCGGCGTGCGCACCGTGGTGGTGAAGTTGGAGCGGGTGGCCGCGTGGTAGGCGAACAGCCCCCGCTTGTTCGCCACGGCGGTGGACCCGACAAGGTAGGAGAGGAACCCGGTCGAGAGCAGATTCTGGCGCGCCGCCGGTTCGGTCACCCTGCGCACGGCCTCCGCGCGCGTGGCAGGGTCCAGCGAAGCGGTGGATTCGAAGAAGCCCGGGGTTTCCACATACTGCTGCTGCGTCAGCTCGCCGAGGTACTCCGGGTCCTCCGGCACGAGGCCCGCGAGCCGTTCACTCGTCTGGACTACCTGGCGCAGCGATTCGTCGTCGAAGCGGTTGGTCGTCGCCGAGGCGACGCGCCGCCCGAACGCGCTGGTCACGGCCACCGCGGCGTTGGTGACATCGCCCGCGGTGCTAACCTGGTTCACGGCGAAGCGGGTATTCCCCTCCATACCGCTTGTGATGTTGACCCGCGTGTCATCCGCGGTCGAGAACCCGAGAATGCGCTCGGCAATGGCCCGGGCCTCTTCGCGCGAGAAATAAGGTGAATCTGCCATGGCTTACGTGCTCCGTCCGGTGTTGATGACGTTGACCTGGCGGTGGCGCGTAGGCACACAGCCGTGGGAGACGGCGTTCGACTGCGAGGGCTGTCCCTTACCGTCGTTGAACGCGCCGCCCATGAAGTATGTGCTCTCTCCGCCGAGCAGGTCCATGCTGTTCCAGAATTCAGGCGTGCGGATCTGGTACGCCACATCCTTGAGCATCCCGGTTACCCGCCCGTTGCGGATCTCGTGGTAGACCTGACCCCCGAACTGCGCGTTGTAGCGCTGCTGGTCGATCGAGAAGGAGCCTTCTCCGTCGATTATGATCCCGTTCTCCACGCCGGAGATCAGCTCCTCCAGCGGCACGTCGCGATCGGGGTGCGGAAGCAGGTTCACGTTCGGCATCCGTTGGAACTGTACGTCGCTCCAGCTCTGCGCATAGCTGTTGCCGTGGCTGCGCACCGGCTCGCCCTGCGAGCGGTACCAGTCGGCGAGCAGCGGCGCCTGCTCGCGCGTGGTCTGCAGGTCGTTCAATATTCCGTCTTTGACGATCAGGTAGTCGCGCGGGCGCACGCCCTCGTCGTCGTAGCCGACCGTGGAGAGCCCGCCCGGCGTGGAGCGCTCGCCCTGCACGTTCATGAACTCGGGCCCGTAGCGGAAGCGGCCCAGATAATCCTGAATGGGATAGATGAAGCTGGTGCCGGCATAGTTCGCCTCGAACCCCATGATCCGGTCCAGCTCGGTGGGGTGCGCGATCGACTCGTGGATGGTGAGCCAGAGGTGCGACGGGAGCAGGACGAGGTCGTATCTGCCCGGCTGCACCGGCTTCGCGGAGAGCTTCTGCACCGCCTCTTCCGCCCAGCGCGTAGCGTTCTCTACCAGCCGCGCGTTTCGCACGTGCTCGTAGCCCAGCCCCATCGGCTGCACGTCAGTGGACGAGCGGGTCTGGAAGTCCGAGAAATCCTCCGACACCGCGGTGACGGTCATGCGCGGGAGAGAGCGATAGATCACCTGATTGGAGAACGTCCCTTCCGTGGAGGCGAAGGTCTTCTCCTCGCGCAAAAAGAACATGGACGAGTTCACGAACCGTGCGCCGGCTACGGCGAGCGCGGCTTCGTTGGCCTGGAGCAGGAGCGCAACCTTCTCCTCGATGGCCACATCAAAGGGGTCGATTTCGATCGGGCTGCGCCAGGAGGCTTCCGGGTAGATCTCGACGGGGGCGAGCTCCACGGGGCGGCGCTGGGCGACCCGGTTGGCCCTGCCCTGCGCGACTGCCTGCCGGGCGACCCGCTCCACCTCCGGCAGTGTAAGCTCCCGGCTGGCCGCGAAGCCCCAGGTGCCATCCACCAGCACACGCACGCCGAACCCGTAGGTTTCCGCGTCCTGGAAGCCGGTGATCTGCCGCTCTCGCGTGGAGATCGCCTGGTTGTGGTTGCGGCTGATGCGAACATCCGCGTATTGTGCGCCAGCGGAGCGTGCGGCATCCAGCGCACGCATCGCGAGGTCGCGCACCGGAGCGTCGGCGGCACCCGCGAGCTCCGCACCGGGGCTGATGAGGGAGCGCGGCGCGCACCCGGCCGTGAGGCCCGCGGCGAGCAGCGCACCGTTTACTACGAACTCTCGACGATTCATGGAATCTCCGAGTCAGTGGAATAAAAGGGGAACGTCCGAAGTTAGAACGGTCGTTCGCAGTCGGCAAGAGCGGCGGGGCTCCCGGACACGAAGGCTTGGGTGAGCGCCGCGCCGCGAGTTGCCGTCATCGGCGCCGGCCCCGCCGGTCTGACCGCCGCGTACCAACTGCAGCGGCAGGGTGTTTCGGTGAAAGTGTTCGAGGCCCGGCCGCGGATCGGGGGGCGCACACGCACGGATGTGGTGGAC
This sequence comes from Gemmatimonadota bacterium, assembly GCA_013820915.1. Classification (GTDB taxonomy): domain Bacteria; phylum Gemmatimonadota; class Gemmatimonadetes; order Longimicrobiales; family Longimicrobiaceae; genus JACDHR01. The sequence goes on along the minus strand of JACDHR010000332.1, from coordinate 1,959 downwards.
GGCTACCGTGTGGACACCTTCGCGCAACTCTTCGGGTCCATGTACACGGAGTTCTTTCGTATGTTGCGCGAGGTGGGCGCCGGCCACCTCGCCGTTCAGGCTCCGGGGCGCGACGCGCTCTGGCGCGGCGGCCGCGCACACGAAGTCGTCTACGGCTCCATAACCAGCATGCTCGCCTCGGGCGCTCTCCCGATGCGCACCAAGCTGCGGATGGGAACCTCCTACCTTCCGTTCCTCACCCGCCACGCCGCGGACCTGCAGATGCACGCGCTCGAGGGCGCGGCGGACGCGGGCCTCGACGCGGAGTCCATCGCCGAGTGGGGAGAGCGGGAGCTGGGGCGCGACTTCGTCGATCTCCTGGTCTATCCGCTGCTCGCCGCCTATTACGGCGTAACGCCGGAGCAGACCGGTGCCGCACTCTATCACCTGCTCGCGCACCACGGGATGAACGTCACCGTCTACGCGCTGCGTGGCGGCGCCGGCGGGTTCTGCGATGCCCTCGCGCAGAGCGTGCGGCAGGGCGGCGGCGAAGTGCGCACCTCCGCCGCGGTTCAGCGTGTAGAGCCGGAGAGCGGCGGCGTTCGCGTCTCGGGTGACGGGTGGACGGAGGAGTTCGACGCCGCTGTCGTGTGCATCCCGGGCCCCGCCGTTCCCGAGGTGGTGGGCGGCCTCACGGAAGCTGCCCGCGCCTGGTTCGGCGGTGTCCGATACCAGCCACTGGTCTCGCTGGCGCTACTCCTGGACCGACCCGCAGGTGTGCGATACTTCGGGCTGTCGTTCCCCCGCGGCGAGTCGCAGGTCGTGGCCGCCGCCTGCGTGGAGGAGAACAAGGCCGCGGATCTGGTGCCGGCGGGGAAGGGGCTGCTCGTGGTGCTCCCCGCACCCGACGCAGTCTCGCGCTTTCTGGACGCGGAGCCGCGGCAGGTTCTGAACGCCGTGCTTCCGGATCTCGCGCGCGCCTTTCCAGCCGTAGAGTCCGCCCTCCACCGGGTCAAGCTCTACCGCTGGCCGGAGGGCGGCCCCGTCTTCTACCCGGGCTACCTGCGCCATCTCCAAGCCTTTCGGCGCGGCGAGGTGGAGGGAGATGGCCGGATCGCATTCGGCGGCGATTACCTCTGCGTGCCGTCTACCGAAGGGTCGGTGCTCTCCGGCGTTCGGGCGGCGAGCCGCCTTCTCCAGCGTCTGCGGTCGGGTGTCGCCTGAGGGAGGCGGTTGACGCTGATCGGCCGGAGAGTGATCTTGACCCGCCGTGGCCGGCTCGTGGCTCACGGCGGGTTCTATATTTCTCCGCCCGGCGCAGTCGATGGCCGGCGCTTATCGAAGAATGGCAGATTCGATTCTCTACAATCCCGATCTCTGGTGCTCCCGTCCGTTGGCGGAGCACCGATCGATTTTGGCGGAGTCCCTCCTGCAGGAGCTGGAGGGGGAGCCCGGCGTGACCGGAACATCGATCCAGGTGGGGCCCAGCGACCGGCCGTACGATCTGATGGCGGCGGTGGAGACCGATGTGGGGGTGCTCCGTACCGCTCTCTGGTCACACGCCCGCGCGGATATCTTCTGCGATGTGTCCATCCACCCGGACAACCGCCGCCAACTCGCGCCCGGACACGCGCTTCGCGAGGCTACGGATCGTCTGCGCCGCCGCCTCGCCGTTCCCTTCCGCCTGGAGAGCCGTGGGCTGACCGCAACGTTTCAGCTGGAAGATGGGGTGGAGCGTGTCTGGTCCGCGGAGCGCTCCCTGTTCCGCGGGAAAACCGCCGTCACGCGCGAGGACCGCATCGCGAACCCCGGTGATGTCGACCTGCGGGACATGCTCGCGCACTTTTACAGCGGCCCGGCGCTCCGGCTGGTCGATACGGAGGGGAGCGCGTTCCTGCTCCCTGCCGCCACGGAGGGGGAGGATGCGACGCTGCTCTCGCTCTGCGTCCGCTGCCATCGGTGGGAAGAAGGGGCAGACTC
>JACDHR010000058.1 GCA_013820915.1 Gemmatimonadota bacterium | reverse complement strand
ATCGCCGAGCGGGCGATCTCACGCTGGAAGTAGCCCACCTCGATCCCCGGCACGACGCCGCCGAGCCTGTCCACCTGCGCGAAGATCTCCTCCGCTTCGGCCTCCAGACGATCGGTCTCCGCCTCTACATAGTACGATCCGGCCAGTGGGTCGATCGTGTTCGGCACACCCGTCTCGAAGGCGAGGATCTGCTGCGTGCGCAGCGCGATCTGCACCGCCTTCTCGGAAGGCAGCGCCAGCGTCTCGTCCATCGAGTTGGTGTGCAGCGACTGCGTTCCGCCGAGCACCGCGGCCATCGCCTGGTAGGCGACGCGCACGATGTTGTTCTCCGGCTGCTGCGCGGTGAGCGTCACCCCCGCGGTCTGCGCGTGGGTACGTAGCCGCCAGCTCTCCGGGTTCCTGGCGCCATACCTGTCGCGGAGGGTGCGCGCCCAGATGCGGCGCGCGGCGCGGAACTTGGCGATCTCCTCGAAGAAGTCGTTGTGGACGTCCCAGAAAAAGGAGAGCCGCGGCGCGAAGTCGTCCACGTCCAGCCCGCGCGCAACCCCGCGCTCCACGTACTCGAAACCGTTGCGTAGTGTGTACGCCAGCTCCTGCGCGGCCGTAGAACCGGCCTCGCGGATATGGTACCCGGAGATCGATACCGGGTTGTACTTGGGCGCATTCCGGCTCGCCCACTCGAACATGTCGATTACCAGCCGCAGCGCCGGCTCCGGCGGGTACACCCAGGCGTGCTGCGCCTGATACTCCTTCAGGATGTCGTTCTGCACGGTGCCACGCAGCTTCTCGAACGGCACGCCCTGCTTCTCCGCCGCGATCATGTAGAAGCAGAATAGAATGATCGCGGGTCCGTTGATCGTCATCGAGACGGAGACCTTGTCCAGCGGGATTCCGTCGAACAGCGCCTCCATGTCATCCAGCGAAGAGATCGCCACCCCGCACTTCCCAACCTCGCCGAGCGAGCGCGAGTGGTCCGAGTCATAGCCCATCAGCGTGGGGAAGTCGAACGCCACGGAAAGCCCGGTCTGGCCGCGCTTCAGCAGGAAATGGTACCGCTCGTTGGTCTCCTCCGCGGTACCGAAGCCGGCGAACTGGCGCATCGTCCAGAGCCGGGTGCGGTACATCGTGCCGTACGGGCCGCGGGTGAACGGGAACTCGCCCGGAAGACCGATCCGCTCGTTGTAGTAGGCGGCTTCTCCGGGTGCGGGCTCCGGCCGGTCCAACGGAGTGTAGAGCGGCTCTACCGGTGCGCCGGAAATGGTGGTGAAGTTCCCCTCCCGCATCGCGGCGCGTTCGCATGCGTCGTCCCAGCCGGAGAGCTGCGCGCGCAGCGCGGTCAGCTCGCGCTCCTGCTCCGCGATGCGCTCCAGCAGCGCTTCACGGTCCACACCCGGCTCCTGTAGATCGGCGGACGGGATGTCCTGCTCGATGATGCTCATAATTCGATTTCGGTTGCGGCTGTTTCGCGCAATGTGCGCACTCGACTACCGGCGTATCTTCGTAGTGTAGTGCTCAGTAACGCTGATGGGCCAGCTCCATTTCGCGCACGATCCGCGCCGCCACCGCGTACGGTGACTCGTCCCCGGATTCCAGCGCGGGTAGAGCGTCCTCGAGGATCTGCTCGCCCGGACCGGCCAGCCATGCGAGGGTACGCAGCCGGCGGTCGACCACCGCGCGTACCCGCTCGGCGAGCCGCGCCTGGCGCCGGCGCGAGAGCGCACCGCTCTCCTGCAGATACACCGCATGCCGGTCCAGGGTCGCGACGAGAGCGTCGATCCCCTCGCCGGACTGGGCCACCGTCTTGAGCACCGGGATCGCCCAGCCGCCCTGCTCGGCGGCCGCGGCCCGGCTGCGCTGACGGGCGGCTTTCCCGACGCTCTTCAGCGATACGCCGTGATGGCCGGCGGCCGTGGGCTGCGCCTCGCCCAGCCGCATGTGCAGCATTACCTCCAACTCCTGCGCGAGCCGATCGGCGCCGGGACGGTCCGCCTTGTTGATCACGAAAATGTCCGCGACCTCCATCAGCCCCGCCTTCATCGCCTGGATCGAATCTCCGGACTCGGGCACCAGCACGACCACCGTGGTGTCCGCGGTGCCCGCGATCTCCAGCTCGGACTGGCCGACGCCCACCGTCTCCATGAGCACTCGCTCGAACCCGTAGGCGTCGAGCAGATCGGCAACCTCTTTCGTCGTGGTCGCAAGACCGCCGAGCGAGCCGCGCGTGGCCATCGAGCGGATGAACACCCCCGGATCCGTGGAGACGTTGTTCATCCGGATCCGGTCACCGAGCAACGCGCCACCGGTGAACGGGGAGGAGGGGTCTACCGCGACGATCCCCACCCGCTCCCCGCGCCCACGAAATACCAGGGTGAGCTTGGAGACCAGAGTGCTCTTCCCCGCCCCGGGCGGACCCGTGATCCCGACGCGCTGCGCACGGCCGAGGTCGGCGTGAATCTCGTGCAGAAGGGCCTCGAAGCCGGGGCGGGTGTTCTCTACCAGTGAGATCGCGCGCGCGAGCGCGAGGCGCTTCCCGGCGCGGAACTGCGTCAGCAGTTCCTGCTCGCGGGGTAACATGGGTTCCTTCATCATTCGCGGAATGTGCCGGTAAGCCCGGTAAGGTGTCAAGGACAGGCGGCGGATGGATCAGGTGAGTGGGACGGCAATGTCCCGGACTTTTGCAGTCACACTACAGGCTTTCGGATAGCTTCATTGCTGAACTGTGGCCACATGTTTACCACGCGCGATCCGCGATCTCCATCTACCAACAGGCGTACCGGTGTGATTGTACAACCCCTTTTCTGCATAGGCGCTGGAGATCTGTAGCAGCCTACAGGCGATAGCTGAAAACTTGCGGCGCGATACGGAAGGGTCGAACACTACCTTCGCTATTCTTACGGGAGAACATCATGTTGCCCGTTCAAAAGCTCATCACGACTGCCTCGTTCGCCGCGCTCGTCCTTGCTATGCCATATACCGTCAACATTTCCGCGTCAGACACGGGTGTGGTCGGGATGCGGATGGCGGTTCGAGCCAATAATGCTTGCGCATCCGGCGGCTTCTGTACGGAAGCGGGTTGTACCAGCGGACCGGACTACTGCTATCAGCCTCCAGGCGGTGGAATGTGTTACTCGACAGCTCCGATAAAAGATAACTAACCCGGGAAGGTGAAAATACCTTTCCAGCTCCTCACTGACTCAGGCCACCAGTGTAGTGTTCGACCCCCAAATGGGTCTTCTGATGGAACGGCATACAGTTGTTTTTCGCCTTCATCTTTTTTTCACCTCCAGTGCTATGGGCGCGCTTCCCCGTTGATCGATTGCACACGCCCACGCTGAACCGACGACAGGAGACCGGATATGAGAACTGTTCGTATCGTTCTGGTGTGCGCTGTACTCGTCCTTGGCGTAGTTGCGGGTGCGATGTTCCTACGCAGTGACGCAGCGCAGGGTGCGCCGCTTGCTGGTGATGGTTCGCAGCTCACCATACCCCAGCCGGAGCCATCCGATGCCAGCGGGCGAATCTGGCGCCCGGCGCCTACCGGGAGGACGCTCGTGGCCGGTTCGGCCGAACACCCGCTCCTCAACCCCTTCAAGGTCCAGGTGGTTTCGGACGGTCGTATTTTCGTTCTCGACTTTGGCGATCGGAGCGTGAAGGAGTTTTCCGCAACCGGCGCGTTGGTCCGCACGTACGGGATAGGGGATGGCCGCGGGCCTGGTGAGTTGCTGAATCCAACCGATTTCTTCGTCTCGGATCGTGGTGAAGTCTGGATCCTCGACCCGGCGCAGGGGCGGATCATGATCTTCGATCACGAGGCGCTGCCGCTCCGGACTATTCCGGTTGGTGTTCCCGCGATCCGGCTCATGGGCCTCCCCGACAACAGCTACGTGCTGATGGCGGCGGGCGAGAAGCTGTTCTCCAGGTACACTCCGGCGGGTGACCTCGTGCATTCCTTCGGTCAATTCGTGGAAGACCAGCTCCGCCAGGGGATCGCCCTGCAGGGCGACATCGCACGGATTGGCGAGAAGGACTTGATCTACGCTCCGCTTCGCGCCGGCTATATCGCCCGCTTCTCCGCTGAGGGGGAGCTTAGGTACTACAAGGAAACCGTTGACCGGTTGCCGTACCCGGGGGTTGAGGCTATGCCGAGTGGCGGAGTCCGGATCGCGCCGGAGTCCCGCGGCCAAGTCGCGACGCGAAGTGTTAGCGTCCTCGGTGATGAGGTGTATCTCCTGACGCCGGGCGCACGCGTCGATGGCCAGCGAGTGTCGGTTGCGGATGTCTATGATGGCAGAGACGGCTCGTACCGGTACTCGTTCCGGATCTCCGAAGAAGGCACGCAGTCGATCGCGGTGACGCCGAGTGACATTTTCATGGTTGCCGACACCTCCGTGACAAGGTGGCACCGATAGAAACGGCGACACGAGCGGTTGGCAGCGTTGTGCCGTGCGCGGGCTAGCGCACGGCGGGACCGCTCCTGCGTACCGTCCGCCCATGCCGCAGCGGGTTTTCCAGCAGATGCTTGGGGATAACGAGCACCAGGAGGAAGAGGAAGAGGGCACCTGCGTTGCCGACGATCAGCACCAACCAGCTTCGCGTCGCGACGAAGATGAGAGTTGAGACGACCGCCATGACGGCTGCGAAGAGGCCGAGCAGCAGCCTACGCACCATCAGCGAGACGAAGCGCTCCAGGTTCTGCACGTCGCGAGGGTGCGCGCGCAGGCGCAGCTCCTCGCGTTCGGTGCGGCGCACCAGGTCGTGCAGGGCACGCAGCGTCTGCTCCGCTTCGCCGAGCAGGTCGCGGGCTACGTCACGCGGCTCCTTGCGCGCGGCCTGCAGCAGCTCGCCGCGCATCCGCTGGATCACCGGCTTGGCTGCGTCGAGACCGTTGAAGTTCGGGTCGTACCGGAAGCCGATCCCCTCCAGGAGGATCGTCGCGCGAAAGAAGTAGACCAGCTCCTCGGGGAGGATCAGCGGCCAGGTATAGAAGGTGTCGAAGATCTGCTGCACCATCTCCTGCAGCCGGCGATGCTCGACATCGCGTGCCTGGGCGAGGATCGCCATGATGCGCACCGCCGCGTCGCGGATCTCCGCGCGGGAGATCTCCGGGTCGATCATCCCCATCTCGTACATCACGTTGATGATCGTGTCCACATCGTCGCGTGCCGCGGCCAGGGCGAGGCGGAAGAGCCGCTCGCGCGTGCCCCGCTCCACCTGAACCACCATCCCGAAGTCCAGGAAGACGATCGTTCCGTCCTCCTCCACCAGGATGTTGCCGGGGTGCGGGTCCGCGTGCAGCACGCCGTTCACCAGCATCATGCGCAGGTAGGCTTCGCTGAGCGTGTCGATCAGCCCGGGGAAAGACAGCTCACCGGCAGCGAAGCGGTCGTGCAACCGGTCGACCTTGGTGCCGCGGATGTACTCGGTGACGAGCATGCGGCGGCGGGTGAACGAGTGCAGAACCCGCGGCGCCCGGACGTGCGGATCGTCGGCGAAGCGCTGCCGGAACTGCTCCGTGTTCTCGGCCTCCTGGCGCAGGTCCAGCTCCTCGCGGATCCGCTTATCGAACTCCCGGACCACCGTGGTCAGCGCACGCACGTGGTGGTTCGGAAAGAGGATGTTGAGGAAGAAGAGGATCCGGAAGGAGACCGCGAGGTCCAGCTCGATCAGCGCTTCGACGCCGGGCCGGATCACCTTGACGGCTACCTCCTCACCGTCGGCGCGGGCGCGATGGACCTGGCCGAGCGAGGCCGCGGCGATCGGCTCGCGCTCGAAGCTCTCGAACACCTCGTGGACCGGGCGTCCCATCTCCTGCAGGATAATCTCCTCGATCTGCTCCGGGGGAACGGGTGCGACGGCGTCGTGCAGGCGCGAGAACTCGGAGAGGTACGGCTCCGGAACGATGTCAGCGCGGGAAGAGAAGACTTGGATCAGCTTGATGAAGGCGGGCCCGAGGCGCACGATGGTGTCCACCATCTTCCGCGCGCGCGCGCGGTGCGCCTCGACGGGGAGGCGCCGGGAGCGGCCGAAAAGGACCCAGCGGCGGCGGTCGCGCAGGAAGTCCACCACGAACGGGGCGAGCTGCCATAGCACCTCCCCGGTACGTGCGATGCGGCTCCGCCCGCGGCGGCGGTCTCTCACGTGCCCGCCCGGGCCTCGCGGATGTAGCGCCGCACGTTCTCCTCCAGAACGGCGAGCGGCACCGAGCCACTGCCGAGCACCACGTCGTGGAAATCGCGAACATCGAAGCGCGTGCCCAGAGCCTGTTCCGCCTCCGAGCGCAGCTCGCGAATCTTCAGCTCGCCCGTCTTATATGCGAGCGCCTGGCCGGGCCACGCGATGTAGCGGTCAACCTCGTTGGTGATGTTGAGCAGCGTGAGCGCGCTGTTCTCCGCCATGAAGTCGATCGCCTGCTGGCGGGTCCAACCCTTCGCGTGCATCCCCGTGTCGACCACGAGGCGGCAGGCGCGCCACATCTCGTAGGTCAGCCGCCCGAAGTCGCTGTACGGATCGGTGTAGAACCCGCTCTCCAGCCCCAGGCGCTCGGCGTAGAGCGCCCACCCCTCGACGAACGCGGTGAAGCCGGAGAAGCGGCGGAAATTCGGCAGCCCCTCCAGCTCCTGCTGCAGCGCGATCTGCAGGTGGTGGCCGGGGACGGCTTCGTGCAGCGAGAGCGCCTCGACTTCGTAGAGCGGCCGGCTGCTCAGGTCGTAGGTATTGACCCAGTAGGTACCCGCGCGGGTGCCGTCGCCGGCGGGCCGCGAGTAGTAGGCGGTGGTCGTGCGCGGCGCGATATAGTCGGGTATCGGCTTCACACCATAGGACATGCGCGGCAGGCGGCCGAAGAGCCGAGGCAGTTCACCGTCCATGCGCTTCAGCACCCAGGACGTCTCCTTGAGCAGCTGCTCCGGCGTCTCGGCATAGAAGCGCGGGTCGGTGCGGAGGAACTGCACGAACTCCGCGAAAGTGCCGGTGAAGCCGCTGTCGCGGATGATCTCGTCCATCTCGGCGCGGATCCGCGCGACCTCCGCGAGCCCCGTCCGGTGCACCTGCTCGGGCGTGACGTCGAGCGTGGTGAAGGAGCGCACCAGGTGCTCGTAGTAGGTGCCCCCATTCGGCAGGTCGGCAGCCGCGATGGTGGGGCGCGCAGCCGGCACGTACTCACGGGTCATGAACTCCAGAAAATCGCCGTACGCCGGCACCACGGCCTCCATGATCGCGGCGCGACCTTCCGCCGTCAGCCGGGCCCGCTCCGCCTCGGGAACTGAAGCGGGGAACTCCTGGAACGGCGGCCACAGGCGGCTCTCCGCGGGTTCGCCCACCACGTGCGGCCAGATGGTCTCCTCGATTCCTTCCAGCACCACCCTTGGCAGGATCATCCCCTCGCGGATCCCGCCGCGCATGAGCTCGATGTGCTCACGGGTGTAGCGCGGGAAGTCGTGCAGGCGCGCGATGTAGTTCTCGTAGTCCTGCACCGTGGCGAGCGGCACCCGCTCATGGAGCTGCGGGAAGGAGGTGTGAAAACCCTCGCGGTTAGTGATCGGCATCAGGTAGGCGCGGAAGCCGTGCTCCGCCACCGCGTTTTCCCCGAGCTGCCGGTAGATGTCGTACGAGATCTGCTGCTCGCGGGGAAGGCTCGCGCGGTCGATCCGGCCCAGACGCTCCAGGAATGCGCGCTGCTGCGCGGTCCGCCGCTCCTGCGCCTCTACCGAGACCTCGCCCAGCCGGTCGTTGAAGCGGCGGTCCCCCAGAGTGGTCGCGAAGGTCGGGTTCTCGCGGAGCGTGGTTTCCCACGACTCGGCGAATAGCTGGTTCAACTGCGTGGCGGCCGCGGATTGCATGGTGGGCGTGGCGGAAGGGGAAGCGGCCCGCGGCAAAGGCGCGGCACACCCGATGAGGATCGCAGAAACGATGATTCCGATTCCAGCATTACTACACCTCATCTTGACCTCCGGCTCGGCGCATCGAATACAGGTAGCCGCGAGCTGCTCCGAGAAACTCGCGCGCCTGAGCGATCATCTCGATGACAACAGTTCGGTCGAGCGCATCCCGCCCTCCGTAGTCTCCTTCCGCTCGCCGCTCGAACGCGTTCAGCAACCATCGGTGATACTTCGGATCAATCAAAGCCGGCTTCGCGAACTCACACCCAAAAGCGGCATGGACTGCGGAGTGTTTACCGAAACCTATTTTTCGCTCACGGAGTAGGGCTTCCGCGATGTAGAACATCCCATAGTAGGCACGGCCGGCGGCAATGTCGACAAAGCCACCCGCGAGCAGGTACTCGCCTGCCTCAATCGCTTCTGCCACTTTGTTGAGACGCTCACGCGCAGCTTCCGTCATATCCCTATGGCCTCACGGCGCACGGTCGTAAGGAACGGAGAGTCGTTGAAAGCCCAGTCCTTCGCGGATACGAACGTGCGACTGATACTGACTTCCGCATCCAGGGAAAGCTCCGCAGCCAGGTGGCCGGTACGCTCGATCTCGTCCGAATAGGACTTGATATCATCCAGTACGATCAGCACATCCATGTCCGACTCAGCGTCCGCCTCGTGACGGGAATATGAACCGAACAGATAAACGGCGCGCAGGCGCTCACCGTAAAGCTGCTCCAGCTCCGAGCGCAGTCGCTGGAGAACGTCCCGGATCTCCGCTGCGCTCTTTACCCGCAGACCGTGGTGCTCGGCTGGTTGCATACCGAGTTCACTCCCACTCGATCGTCGCGGGCGGCTTGGAGGAGATATCGTAGCAGACGCGGTTGATCCCCTCCACCTCGTTGATGATGCGTGTGGAGATGCGCGCCAGCACGTCGTGGGGGAAGGGGAACCAATCGGCGGTCATCCCGTCGCGGCTGGTCACGGCCCGTAGCGCGCAGACGTTCTCGTAGGTGCGCACGTCGCCCATCACGCCGACGGAGCTGACGGGGAGCAGGACGGAGAAGGCCTGCCAGATGTCGTCGTACAGCCCGGCGATGCGGATCTCCTCGAGGTAGATCGCGTCGGCCTTTTGCAAAATCTCCACCCGCTTCGGGTCCACGGAACCGAGCACGCGGATCGCGAGGCCGGGGCCGGGGAACGGGTGCCGACCCACCATCTCTTCGGGGAGCCCCAGCTCGCGGCCCACCTGGCGCACCTCGTCCTTGAAGAGTTCGCGGAGCGGTTCGATGAGCGCGAACTTCATCTCTTCCTTGAGACCGCCCACATTGTGGTGCGTCTTGATGGTCGCGGAGGGTCCTTTGACGGAGAGCGACTCGATCACATCGGGGTAGAGCGTGCCCTGCACCAGGAACCTCGCGTCCGCACCGATCCGCTCGGCGGCCTCCTCGAAGACGTCGATGAAGGCGTGGCCGATGATCTTGCGCTTCTGCTCCGGGTCGGCGACATCGCGCAGCCGCTCAAGGAAGAGCGCGGAGGCGTCGATCACCTCGAGAGCGATCCCCATGTGGCGGCGGAAGGTACGCTCCACCGTCTCGCGCTCGTTCAGCCGCAGCAGGCCATTGTCTACGAAGATGCAGGTGAGCCGGTCGCCGATGGCGCGGTGCACCAGCGTGGCGGCGACGGACGAATCCACGCCTCCGGAGAGGCCGCAGACCGCCCTCGATTCGCCCACCGCCTCGCGGATCCGCTCGATCTCGGTGTCGATGAACGAGCCCGCTGTCCAGGTCGGCTCGCAGCCGCTGACGCGGAAGACGAAGTTCGAGATCATGTCCTCGCCGCGCGTGGTGTGCGCGACCTCGAGGTGGAACTGCACCCCGTAGACCGGCCACTTCTCGGCGCGGAACGCGGCGTACGGCAGGTCCGGCGTGCTGGCGATGATCCGGTACCCCGGCGGCGGCTGCACCACATGGTCGCCGTGGCTCATCCAGACGGTCGTCTGCTCGCCGGCCTCGAAGCCTTCGAACAGACCCTCCGGCTCCTCGATTGTGATCTGCGCGCGGCCGTACTCGCGCCGCCCACGCTCTACCACGCCGCCCTCCAGGAAGGTGATGAGCTGCATCCCGTAGCAGATCCCCAGCACGGGGATCCCGAGCCGCAGCAGCTCGGGGTCGGCGGTGGGAACGTCTTCTCCGTATACTGAAGAGGGCCCACCGGAGAGGATGATCCCCTTCGGCTCCCAATCGCGGATCCAGTCGATCGTACGGGTCGGGGGTTGGATCTCGCAGTAGACGCGCTCCTCGCGAATGCGGCGGGCGATGAGCTGCGTGAATTGCGAGCCGTAGTCAATGATCAGTATGCGATTCGGATCCACAGGCGGTACAATGGAGTTGCGGCTGCCGGATGAAGCGGTCCACCGACGGAGATCGCACGGCGGACCGTAGGGCTGTCCTGCTACGTCTCAGGGGAAGAGCAGATCCGTGGCCTGGCTCCAGAGCCGCTGAAGCTCACGGCGCGCCGGAAGCACATCGTAGCTACCCCCGCCCCAGTCGATGATCAGCGAGGGCGGAGCCTCTCCAGTCGAAAGCCGCACCCCCGCGGCCTCGTACCGGACGAGTGCCACCAGCGGCTCGGTGTGCTTCCTCGTGATCGGCGAACCCTCGTGTACTCCCAGATGGCGGCGCATCTCTTCCACTTCGTCGGCGAAGAGGCGGTCGCCTACGCGGCTGCGGCCGGGCCAGAGCAGCTCCGTCAGCCTGTGGATCCGCACGGTGAGATTGTGTACGATCGCATCCACGCGCGCGGGGTCGTCCGCGACGCGAGCGCCATCGAGATCGTCGAACACCGACAACGCGGCACGGGTCTGCCATTCGACTTCCTTCAGAAACTGACGCTGGGTATAGGAACTCATGACTCGTGGGTGGTGAGTATCGGGATTGTGATCTCGTCGGACAGCGCGAGTTCCGCCGCCACAAGTTCGTCGACCGTCTCGCGACGACGGACGAGATGTGCGGACTCTCTGTCCACGAGCACCTCGGCGGGGCGCGGCCGCTGGTTGTACGTAGAGCTCATCGAGAACCCGTAAGCCCCGACGGTTCGGATGGCGAGGAGCTCGCCCGGCTCCGAGAGCTCGATCTCGCGGTCCAGCGCGAGGAAATCGCCCGTCTCGCAGATCGGGCCTACTACATCCACCGGAACGCGTAGCCGCCCGTGCGTCTCCACCGGATCTACGGCGTGGTACCCCGCGTAGTGGCTCGGCCGAAGCAGATCGTTCATCCCCGCGTCGATGATGACGAACCGCTTTCCGCCCCCCTCCTTCATGTACAGAACGCGAGTGAGAAGGACGCCCGCCTCCCCCACAAGGTAACGCCCGGGCTCCATCACCAGCGTGAGCCCCGTCGGCTCGATCAGGGAGAGCACAGTCTCGGCGAATGCCGCGGCGGAGATCGCCTCGCCTCCCTCATAGGAGATCCCGAGCCCGCCGCCGAGGTCCAGGTGCTCCACCTCGACCCCATCCATCCGGAGCTGCTCGATGAGCTCGAGCAGGTGGACCACGGCGCGGCGGAACGGCTCCACCTCGAGGATCTGAGAGCCGATGTGCGCATCCACCCCAACCACACGGATCCCCGGGAGCCGCACGGCCAGCCGGTAGAGCCGGAGCGCGTCCTCGGCCGGGATGCCGAACTTGGTGGCCGCGTGCCCCGTGCGGGTATACGCGTGCGGGGTCGGGGTCTCGATGTTCGGGTTCACGCGCAAAGCGACGGGCGCCGTCCGGTCCGTCATTTCGGCCAGATCGGAGAGCGCGCGGAGCTCCCCCTCGGATTCGACGTTGAAGCAGCGTATCCCCGCATCCAGCGCCGCCGCCAGCTCGTTGACCGTCTTCCCGACCCCGCTGAAGACGATCCTTTCCGCAGGGATGCCGGCGAGCAGCGCACGGTGCAGCTCGCCGCCGGATACGATGTCGGCGCCCGCACCCATCGCGGCGAGCGTACGTAGCACGCCCAGGTTGCCGTTCGCCTTTACGGAGTAGGCGATCAGATGCGGCACCGGGGCGAGCGCGGTATCCAGCTCGGTGTAACGCTCTCGGATCGCGGTCGCGCTGTAGACATAGAGCGGAGTCCCCCACCGTGCAACCAGGTCGGGGAGCGGCACGCCCTCGCAGAACAGAACCCCATCCTGCCGCGGAAACGGATCGCCTCCCACGCTCAGTATGCCTTCGCCCACAGCGCCTCTGCAACCGACTCGCCCTCGCACACGATGCAGCGGGCAGGAGCCTCGGGCGAGCGGAACTCCTCGAACGGCAGCACACGAATCGTTGCTTTCGTCTCCTCCTTCACCCGAGCTTCGCACTCCGCCGATCCACACCATCCGGTATAGACGAAACCGCCCGGCCCCTCGATGATTTCGCGGAACCGCTCGTAGCTGTCGACGCCCCGATGCGAGCTGGCTTCGCGCCGCTCACGGGCGCGCTCCATCAGCCACGCCTGGAACTCGTCGAGGCGCCGGCCCATGGACCCGATCACATCCGTCTCCGGAAGGAACTGCTTGCGCTCCTCTCCCTCGGCCACAACGCGGCGCACCAGCACGACCTGCTGCTTGGAGATGTCCTTCGGGCCGACCTCGATTCGAAACGGCACGCCCTTCATCTCCCACTCGTAGAACTTGGCGCCGGGCGTGAGGTTCGAACGGTCGTCGATATGGGTGCGGATCGGACGCAGCATGCCGGCGAGGTCGCGCGCCTTCTCCATGACCAGGTTCCGCTCCTCGTCCTTCCGGAAGATGGGGACGATCACCACCTGGATCGGCGCCAGGCGCGGCGGCATAACAAGCCCCCGGTCGTCGCCGTGCGTCATGACGAGCGCGCCGACCATTCGGGTGGACACGCCCCAGCTCGTGTTCCAGGCGTACTCTTCGGAGCCTGCCTCGCTGGCGAACTTCAGCTCGAACTGACGCGAAAAGTTCTGACCCAGGTTGTGCGAGGTGCCGGCCTGAAGCGCGCGGTTGTCCTGCATCAGCGCCTCGGTCGCATAGGTGCGCAACGCGCCGGGAAAGGTTTCCGACGCCGACTTCGGCCCGGTCACCACCGGCATCGCCATCCACCCCTCCATGAACTCGCGGTACACACCGAGCATCCGCAGCGTTTCTTCTTCCGCTTCGGCTTCCGTGACGTGTGCGGTATGGCCTTCCTGCCATAGGAACTCCGTGGTGCGCAGGAAGAGGCGCGTGCGCATCTCCCACCGCACGACATTTGCCCACTGGTTGTAGAGGAGCGGCAGGTCGCGGTAGCTCTGCACCCACTTCGAGAACATCTCGTAGATGATCGTCTCCGAGGTAGGGCGGATGATCAGCGGCTCCTCCAGCTTGGAGTCGGGGTCCGGGATCAGTCCACCGCCCTCCTTCGCCTTGAGGCGCGTATGGGTGACGATCGCCGCCTCCTTGGCGAACCCCTCCACGTGCTGTGCCTCACGCTCCAGGAACGATTGCGGAATGAAGAGCGGGAAGTATGCGTTCTGGTGACCCGTCTCTTTGAAGCGCGTATCGAGCTGGTCGCGCATCAGCTCCCAGAGGCGGTAACCGTAGGGGCGGATCACCATGCAGCCGCGCACGGGCGAGTAGTCCGCGAGCTCGGCGCGGAGTACGACCTCGTTGTACCAGGCGCTGAAATCCTCGGTGCGGGCGGTCAGGGACTTGTTGTCGGCCATGCTGAAAGTACGTGAGTGCGTCAGTGCGTAAGTGCGTCGGAACAACGGCGAGCGATGGCTGAGCGCGGCGTGTAGTTCATTCCGCTACACCGCTCCGGTTCCCTATCCCCGGCGGTTATGAAGCCATACGATCGCCTGCCAGACGACGGGCACCCCCAGCAGGAGCGCCACCAACAGAGCCCATCGGCCCCAGAAGCTCGTTCCGGGAAGCGGCACCAGCCACGCGACGAAGGCTGCGCCGAAGCCGGCGATGAAGAGGGCCAGCAACGGCGGTGCGATTACGAAGACCCACTCCATCCGCCGGAAGATACGGCGCCGCTCTTCCTGATCCCGGCTGGGCTGTCTCGGCATACCGGTCATGCGCTCGCCACGTCGGCGAGCGGGACGCGGCGCTCCTCCCCGCTCTCCATATCCCGTATCACTGCCACTCCGTCGGCGATCTCGTCCGGACCGAGTACGACGGTGCGGCGGGCGTTCAGGGCAGCAGCGTTCTTGAACTGTTTCCCGACGCCCAGGTGGCGCAACCCGTAGTCCACGGCCCAGCCGGCATCCCGCAGCTGGTGCGCGAGCCCGAGCATCTCGGGCCGCTCCTCGGGCGTGATCGCGACCAGGTACGCGTCCAGCCGGCGCTCCGCCCGCGGCAGGAGCCCACGGTCTGCGAGCAGCTCCCGCAGAACGACATCACCCATGCCGAAGCCGAGGGCGGGGAGGTCCGCGTCGGAGACCTGTTTCAGCAGGTTGTCGTAGCGCCCGCCGCCCGCGATCGCGCGGAGTTCGCCGCGCGCGTCGAAGAGCTCGAAGACGGCACCCGTGTAGTACGCGAGCCCGCGCACCACGGAGAGGTCGAAGCGGACGAACGCGCCGAGGCCCATCGCATCCAGCGCGGAGAAATACTCGCCGAGACGCGCGATCTCCTCGCCGAGACCGGCGATCCCCCCGTATGCTTCACGCACGGCGTCGAAATCGCGGTGGCGGAAGATCGCGAGCACCTCCTCCACCACTGTATCGCCGAGCCCGGCCTCGCCGGAGAGGCGCGCCGTGATCGCGTCACGCGTCTCGCGCTCCAGCTTGTCCACGATGTTGTAGACGAGCGTGAGCCGCTCCTCGGGCACCTGCGCGTGCAGCAGGAGCGCGCGCAGCAGCCGGCGGTCGGAGACGCGCGCCACGAAGTCGTCTGCCGTGAGGCCGAATGCCCGTAGAACGTCGATCGCCGCCGCGAGCAGCTCGGCGTCGGCGCCGACGCCCGGCTCGCCCACGATGTCGAGGTTGAGCTGGAAGTGCTCGCGCAGCCGCCCCCGCTGCTGCCGCTCGTAGCGGAAGAGCTGCGGGATGGAGAACCACTTCACCGGCTTGCGCAGCCCCCCGGCCCGCGCGCCCACCATCCGCGCCAGCGTGGGCGTCATCTCGGGTCGGAGCGACACCTCACGATCTCCCTTATCGGTGAAGTTGTACAACTGCTGCACGATCTCCGGCCCCGATTTCTCCGTGTACAGATCCAGCGGCTCGAGCGGCGGCCCGTCGTACTCCTCGAAGCCGTAGCGACGCGCGACGCTACGCCAGGTGCGCATGATGTGCGTACGGACGGCGAGGTCGTCGGGGTAGAAATCACGAAAGCCCGGCAGCGCGGCGAAGTTTGGCATGGCGCCCAATGTAGGCGCCGCCGCGCGCGGGCGGCAAGGGTTAGCCGGGCGCCACCGCGTCCCGATTCTCGGCGGCGATCCGCTGCACGATCCCCAGCCCTACCAGGTTGATCAGCAGGAACGAACCGCCGTAGGAGATGAACGGAAGCGGAATTCCGGTGATCGGCATGATTCCCACGGTCATCCCGGTGTTGACCATGACATGGATGAACCAGCTCGCGAAGATGCCGAACGGGATCAGGCTGGCATACAGGTTCTTCGTGCGGGCGGCGATTCGCAGCAGCCGCCAGAAGATCAGCCCGAAGACGATCAGGATGATCGCGACTCCGATGAAGCCCCACTCCTCACCCACTACGGAGAAGATGAAATCCGTATGCTGCTCCGGAATGAAGGCCAGCCGTTTCTGAGAGCCGCCGAGGAATCCCTTCCCCGTGAGCCCGCCGCTCCCGATCGCCACCTGCGACTGGATCAGGTTGTACCCGGCCCCGCGCGGGTCTACGGACGGATCGAGGAAGACGAGGATACGGTTCTGCTGATACGTCGCCATGCTGTGCCAGAAGGGGAGCGCGACCGTGCCCGCGATGATGCTTGTAACCATCACGGCGACCGCCTCGGTCATC
>JACDHR010000331.1 GCA_013820915.1 Gemmatimonadota bacterium | reverse complement strand
GATCTGGACCGCTTCAAGCAGATCAACGACACCTACGGGCACCCGACGGGCGACGTCATCCTCTACGAGACGTCCCGGATCCTGCGCGAAGCGGCGCGCGAGATCGACATGATCGGACGATACGGCGGCGAGGAGTTCATTGCCATCCTCCCCGGCGCCACTGAAGAGGCGGCGGCTCGCTTTGCCGAGCGCGTCCGCGAGCGGGTTGCCGCTCATGTCTACCGCGATGAGGCGGTGGAGGTACGCATGACCCTCTCGTCGGGAGTCGCCTCCTTCCCGGAAATCGCGGCCGACAACCCGGACCTGCTGCTGAAACGTGCGGATGAAGCCCTCTACGCCGCCAAAGAGGGCGGGCGCAATCGGGTCGCCCGCGCCTCGCAGACGGCTTCCTCCACGCCTGCATGAGCTCCGAAGCAACCCTCTCCGCCGCGGCGCGCGCGGCGGAGTTGAGGTCCGCACTGGAACGAGCCAACCACGACTACCACGTTCTCGACCGGCCTACCCTCTCCGACGCCGAATACGACCGGCTCTTCCGCGAGCTGCGCGAGATCGAGGCGCTGCATCCGCAGCTCCGCACCCCCGACTCTCCGACCCGGCGCGTTGGAGCCGAGCCCGCCAGCCGACTGGAGAAAACGCCGCATCTGGCGCCCCTGCTCTCGCTCGACAACGCATTCAATGCCGGGGAGCTGCGCGCCTGGGAAACGCGCAATGCGCGGATCGCGGCGGAGGTGCGCACCGCGGGGTACACGGTGGAGCCGAAAATGGACGGCCTTGCGGTTGCGCTCACCTACGAGGATGGTGTACTGGTGAAGGGTGCCACACGCGGCAACGGAATAATCGGCGAGGACGTCACGCGCAATCTCCGCACGATCCGCGAGATCCCTCTCCGCCTGCAAGGCACGGCGGGAGCGATCCCGGAGCTGATGGAAGTCCGCGGCGAGGTGTATCTGCCGCTCTCCGGCTTCCAGGAGCTGAACGCCCGGAGAGCCGGGGAGGGCCAGCCGACCTTCGCCAACCCCCGCAACGCCGCCGCCGGAAGCCTGCGCCAGCTTGATCCCTCCATCACGGCGGGTCGACCGCTCCGCTTCTTCGCCTTCGCGATGGAGATCGCACCCGGCAATCGCCACCGGCTCGACATGCGCACGCAGAGCGAGCTCCTGCGGCAGCTTGCCGCCTGGGGCCTGCCCGTCAACCCGCGCTTCCGGCACCTTGCCGATCTCGATGAGGTGGTCGATACCGTGGAGCACCTGGAGCGCGAGCGGGAGACGCTCGACTATGAGATCGACGGCGCCGTCGTTAAAGTGGAGCCACTCGCCCTGCATGCCGAGCTGGGGATCGTCGGCGGGAGAGAGCCGCGCTGGGCGATCGCCTACAAGTTCGCGCCCTCGCTCGCCACCACTCGCCTGACTGCCATCGAGCTCAACGTGGGGCGCACCGGAAGCCTGAACCCCTACGCCGTGCTCGAACCGGTGGAGATCGGGGGGGCGACGGTTCGGCTCGCCACGCTGCACAATGAAGAGGACATTCGACGCAAGGACATCCGGGTTGGTGACCGGGTGCTGGTCAAGCGCGCCGGCGAAGTGATCCCGCAGGTCGTGGGTCCGGTGGTCGAGGGAGGCGAGCTCCGCCGCGAGCCGTTCCAGATGCCGGATCACTGCCCTGCCTGTGGTACCCCGGTGGAGCGACCCGCCGACGAGGTGATGAGCTACTGTCCCAACGGTGCGTGCCCGGCCCGGATCTACTGGGGCCTGGTCCACTTCGCGAGCCGCGGCGCCATGGATATCCGCGGTCTCGGCGAGCGTACCACGCAGCAACTGATCGAGGCGGGTCTCGTCTCCGACCCCGCGGATCTCTACGGGCTGGGCGTCGAGCAGCTGCTCGGTCTCGAGGGCTTTCAGCAGAAGTCCGCGGAGAACCTGATCGCGGGGATCGCGGAGTCGAAGGATCGGGGGCTGGCTCGCGTCCTCTTCGGCCTGGGTGTGCGCCACGTAGGTGAGACGGCCGCCGAGCTGCTGGCGCGTGCGTTCGGAACCATGGATCGGATGATCGGAGCTGACATCGACGACTTCGCCGCCGTACACGGGATCGGCGGAACCACCGCGGAAGCGCTCGCGGCGTTTCTGGCGGAGCCCCGCAATCGGGAGACGATCGCGAAGTTGGGGCTCGCGGGCGTGCGCCTCTCGGCGGAACAGGCGAGCCCGGCGGAGGGACCCTTCACAGGGCTCAGCTTCGTCATCACGGGCACGCTGCCCACGCTCTCACGCAAGGACGCCGCCGTCGCGATCGAGCGCGCGGGCGGCCGAGTCACCGGCAGTGTCACCCGAAAAACCGATTTTCTGGTCGTCGGTGAAGACGCCGGATCCAAGCTGGAAAAAGCTCGCGAGCTGAACATTCCCCAGCTCTCCGAGGCGGACCTCCTCGCCCGCATCGCTGCGGACGTGGACCGCTCCTGATCCCCTCCCACCTGCGATCCCAAGATGGCCACTACAGCCGCGATAGGTACAATCCGCGTTCCCGAGAGCCTGCTCGCCACGATCACGCGCGCTCTCGCGGCCGACCGCTCCCCGCGAGAGGCGGCCGTCCTGCTCCGGCAGATCGGGTTCGATGCGGGAAGCTCGTTCTTCGAGATCTTCACGAACTGGCTCGACGAGCAGGAAACAGGAGTATCGATCCACTCGCTTCCGGCTCCGCGGTTCTGGAGGCTGTTCAGCGACTTCTGGAATTCGCTGGGCTGGGGCACGCTGGAGCACCGGCAACTCCACGCCGGCGTCGCGGTTCTGGAAAGCACGGGCTGGGTGGAAGCGGAACCCGGACGCGACGGAAGCGGTACGGGATGCCATCTCACCACCGGTCTGCTCGCGGACCTGCTTCGCCGCGTCGCCGGAGAGGATGTGGCCGTGATGGAAGTCGGCTATGAAGTGCCCGGGTCGGACCGCTGCCGGTTCCTGATCGGTGGACCCGAGACCCTCATGGCGCTGCATCGCGAGGTGGAGCAGGGCTACTCGATAGATGATGCACTGACACGACTCGGTTGAGCCGGTCGGGGTTTTAATTTTGCGGCCGGCGCCGCGGGCCGTCTTCGCGGGATGGAGGCGTTTTTGAACAGAATTCTCTCGATCGACTACGGAAAGCGCCGCATCGGCCTTGCCGTTTCGGATCCTACAAGAACCATTGCCTCACCGCTCACCACTCTGACGCGGCGGGAGGGGAAGCGTCCCCCCTGGGCGGAGCTGCAGAAGCTCATCGCCGAGCAGGAGGTGTCGGAGATTGTGATCGGGCTGCCGCTCGATCTGGCGGGTGAGGAGGGGGAATGGGCAAGCGAAGTCCGTGTCTTCGGCGAGCAGGTGAAGCGGCGCACAGGTCTTCCGGTACACTGGGTCGATGAGCGGATGAGCTCGGTGCAGGCCGAGCGGGCCGTACGGGGGATGGGGCTCAAGCGGAGCCAGCGCGAGGAGAAGGGGCGCGTGGATGCGGCCGCTGCGGCGATCCTACTCCGTCTCTTTCTCGACGGCTCCCGGATCGAGGCGCAGTCGGATGACAGCTAGGCACCGGTCGCTGGTCTGGGGCCTGATCGTTCTTCTGCTGGCCGGCTGCGGCGGCGGGAGCCAGAACGGAGACTCCGTGCGGCTCACCATCCCGCCCGGGAGCGGACTCGGCGCCGTCTCGGACTCCCTTGCCGCCAACGAGGTGATCCAGTGGCCCTTCGCGTTCCGTCTCTACGCGCGGGCGCAGGGTGCAGAGCGTAGCATCCGACCCGGCACCTACGAGATGGAACCGGGCTCCTCGTGGGCTGTGGTGCTGGACAAGCTGGTGCGTGGCGATGTCGTGACCCAGCGGATCACGATCCCTGAAGCCTGGACGGCGCGGCAGATCGCCATACGCATCGGGGAAACGCTGCAGATCCCTCCCGATTCGGTACTCCGCGTCCTGCACGACAGCTCCGCGGCGGAGACCCATGAGGTACCGGGCCCCACGCTGGAAGGGTATCTCTATCCAGCCACCTACGTATTTCCCCTCGGGGTAGACCTCTCCCGCACGATCAGGGAGATGGTCGCGGCCTATCAGCGGGCCTGGAGCCCCGAACTGCGTGCCCGAGCCGATTCGCTGGGGATGAGCGAGCGCGAGGTCGTCACGCTGGCTTCCATCATCGAGGCCGAAGCGCGCGTATGGGGAGAGCGGGACACCATCTCCGCGGTGTACAACAACCGGCTGCGGCGCGGGATGCGCCTTCAGGCCGATCCCACGGTGCAGTACGCGCTGGGCGAGCGCCAGGCGCGTCTGCTCTACGCGCATATCGATGAGGTCGCCGACCACCCGTACAATACCTACCGCCGAGACGGGCTGCCACCGGGGCCGATCGGCTCGCCGAGTCGTGAAGCGATCCACGCCGCGCTCTACCCCGCCGACGTAGGCTTCCTGTTCTTCGTCGCCCGGCCCGACGGAACGCACATCTTCACGCATACCTACGCCGAGCACAACGTCGCTCGGCGGCAGGTGCGGCAGGCGCTTGATGCGGCAGCTGCGGAGGGACAGACCCAGTGACGCCCGCGCGGGCATCGCTCCGGGATCGGCTCTCACTGATCGTCGTGGCGGACCCCGGGGGAGTGGCTGGGCGGCGGTTTGTGCACGTGGTGCGGGAAGCGCTCAAAGGCGGCGCCCCTGCCCTCCAGCTACGGGCGAAGAGCATGGCCGCCCGTGAGATGACGGAGCTCGCCCGTGTGCTCCTGGCCGAGACCCGCGGTGCGGGCGCGTTGCTCTTCATCAACGACCGGATCGACGTGGCGCTGGCCGCTGGGGCCGATGGCGCGCACATCGGAGA
>JACDHR010000330.1 GCA_013820915.1 Gemmatimonadota bacterium | reverse complement strand
AGATCCCCGCCCCGCGCATGGAGCTGTAGGCATCGGCGGTAAGCACCGTGTTGCGCTCGAACAACTCGCCCGTGCCGGACAGCACCACGTCGCGGAACAACCTCGCGGAACCCTCCGTCAGCGAGGCGGGGTCCGGGATGTCCTCGGCGAGGAAGCCATGGAACACCTCACCGCGCCGACCCTCGCGCACCGTCTCGCGCTCCAGCGTGGCAAGATCCGCGGTCTCGCGCGGGAAGAAGAGGCCGAGCACGTCCGAGTCGCGGCTGTAGCCCACGGCGCGCAGCAGCGCGGAGGCGGGGAACTTCTTTTTCTTGTCGATGTGCACCGCGATCACGTCGTGGATGTCGATCGTGAACTCGACCCACGAGCCGCGGAACGGGATGATCCGGGCGCTGAACAGCTTCGATCCGTTCGGGTGGATCGTCTCCTCGAACACCACACCGGGCGAGCGGTGAAGCTGCGAGACGATCACGCGCTCCGCACCGTTGACGATGAAGGTGCCGAGCGGGGTGAGGAGCGGAAGATCACCGAGATAGACCTCTTTCTCGATGATGTCCTTGGGGCGGCGCTCGTCGCCTGTGTCCTCCCAAACGATCAGGCGCAGCGTCGCCTTCAGCGGAGCGGCGTACGTCATGTCGCGCTCCATGCACTCCTCCATGTCGTACTTCGGCTCACCGAGGCCGTAGCGCACGAACTCCAGCGAGAAGTTCCCGTTGACGTCGCTGATCGGGAAGATTTCATTGAAGACGCGCTCCAGCCCGACGTCCTCACGCTCCTGGATGGCGGCCTCGGTCTGCAGCAGCGTCTGAAATGCGCGAACCTGTACGTCAAGGAGATTGGGCATAGCCATCCCCGACGTCAGCTTCGCAAAGGAGACGATCGATTTATCTAATGTTGCCAATGGGGTCTCCCTCGTGAGCAGCGAAGGTAATCTGGCGCGCGGCGCAGCCTGTTCCGGGTTTCACCCCGGTCGCATGCAGCCGCTCGGCAGAGTCATCCGATGCACGGCACGGCCGGACATCGGAAATTAGGGTGCGGGGGTTCACATCCCGCGGCGCGACAACCGAAAGCACAAAAGCCCCCACCCGAGATCCTCGGTGGGGCAGCCGGTCTACGCGCTACTGCATCTGTAATCCACGTATCATAAGCCAGCCTGCGAAGGTGGCCAAAATGGAATCGTCGGGGGGACGCATCAGTCCCGAAATAACCCGACGACTCCGGAACGACGGCTCGGGAGCGAGTGCGCGTGTTAGCGCCTTCACGCTCCCGACCCGTCGCAGGTACTACTACTTGAGCGAGACGCTTGCGCCCTGCTCCTCGAGCTTGGCCTTGAGCTGCTCGGCCTCACTCTTCGAGACGCCTTCCTTCACCGCCTTCGGCGCGCCATCGACCAGGTCCTTGGCCTCCTTCAGCCCCAGACCGGTGATCTCACGGACCACCTTGATGACCTGGATCTTCTTCTCGCCGGCACCCTGAAGCACGACGTCGAACTCGGTCTGCTCCTCGACCGCCGGAGCTGCGGCGGCACCCGGAGCTGCGGCAGCCGCCATTGGGGCCGCCGCGGTCACACCGAACTTGTCCTCGAACTCCTTGACGAACTCGGAGAGCTCCAGCACGGTCATGTTGCCGATCGCATCGAGCAGCTCATCACGGGAAAGCGTGGTCGCCATTGTTGGTTCCTCGTTTATGGTACGTAATAGGTTAGCCAGAGTATCTATCAGCCGCCGCGGTTTCGATCGCGGATCGGCCCGTTCCACGCCGGAGCCGGACCCCACCCTTCAGCGGGCGCCCGGCGGCGCCCATCAGGATTCGGATCCCTCGCGCTGCTGGCGGAGGGCGTCGACGGCACGGGCGAACCCGGCCATCATCTGGGTCATCCCGCCCAGCAAACGGGCCATCGGAGCCTGCAGCCCGCCGGCGAGCTGCGCGAGCAGAACTTCTCTCGGCGGAAGGTCCGCGAGCTGCCGGATCTGCTCGGGGCGAACCTCTTTGCGCTCGACCACGCCCGCCTTAACGGCCGGCATGTTATTGAACTCCTTGGCGAAGTCGGTGAGGACTTTCGCGGCAGAGACTGCGTCCTCACGCCCGATCACCACACCCGTCGGGCCGCTGAAGAAGCCGGCTATGTCGGAGAGGTCGAGCGCAGCGAGCGCACGGCGCGCCAGCGTGTTCTTGACCACCACGTACTCCACACCCTCTTTGCGGAGCCGGGCGCGGAACTGGGTGATCTGCTTCACGTTCATCCCCGTGAAGTCGGTCAGGTAGAAGGCACGGGCGTCGCCCAGCTTCTCCTGGAGCTCCTCGGCGAACGCGATCTTCTCGGTCTTGTTCATGGCTTAAACCCGGCGATAAAGGTTGGCATCAACCGGCACACCGGGCCCCATGGTGCTCGAGACCGTCACCCCGCGAAGGTACTGCCCCTTCGCTGCGGCGGGCTTGGCACGCAGGATGGTGTCCATGAACGCACCCAGGTTCTCCTGGAGCTGCTCCGGCGAGAACGAGACCTTCCCGATCGGCGCGTGCACGTTGCCCGTCCGGTCGACACGGAACTCGATCTTACCTGCCTTGATTTCCCGTACGGCGCGCTCGACGTCGAAGGTGACGGTACCGGATTTCGGCGTCGGCATCAGGCCGCGCGGGCCGAGGATCCGGCCCAACTGCCCTACCTGCCCCATCATGTCCGGAGTGGCGACCATGAAATCGAAGTCGAGCCAGCCGTCCTTGATGCGCTGTACGTACTCGACTCCGACGAAGTCGGCGCCTGCTTCTTCCGCTTCGCGTGCCTTGTCTCCCTGCGCCACGACCAGCACGCGCGCCGTCTTCCCGGTTCCGTGCGGAAGAACGACGGTGCCGCGGACGATCTGGTCCGCATGGCGAGGATCAACTCCCAGACGAACGGCGACTTCGACGGTTTCGTCGAACTTCGCGTAGCTGAGGTCTCTCACAAGACCGACAGCATCGTTCGCCGTAAGGGTCGATTCCCGGGGAACGCGGGCGGTCGCCTCGTGGAACTTCTTCCCGTGTTTCGGCATGTACCCCCTGAGGCGAATTGGAAAACTCGTCCTCCCACCGGGCGTCGCCCCGCGCCAGCGGTGGTCTACGGACGCGAGCGTGGCCACGCCACGCTCTCGAACTTCTCAGTCTGCGATTTCGATGCCCATGGACCGCGCTGTGCCGGCGATCTGGCGCATCGCGCCCTCCACGTCTGCCGCGTTCAGGTCCGGCATCTTCGTCTCGGCGATCTCGCGCAGCTGTGCCTGCGTGACGTGCCCGACCTTCTGCCGCTTCTGCGCGGGCGACCCGCTGTTCAGACCGGCCGCCTTCTTCAGCAGGATCGCCGCGGGCGGCGTCTTGGTGATGAAGGTGAAGGAGCGATCCGCGAAGACGGTGATCTCCACCGGGATGACCATCCCGGGCTGGCCCTGCGTCCGCGCGTTGAACTGCTTGCAGAACTCCATGATGTTCACGCCGTGCTGCCCGAGCGCCGGCCCAACGGGCGGGGCGGGGTTCGCGGCCCCGGCGGGGACTTGGAGCTTGATGAAACCGGTGACTTTCTTTGCCATGATCCGTTATCAGTTATCGGTTATCGGTTATCGGTTACGGTCGGGCATCGGCACACATGGCCGGTCGAGCCCTGCGGGCAGCGACCGGACTGATAACCGGTCACCGATAACTTCAGTATCCCTTCAACTGCGTGTAATCCAGCTCCAGGCTGGTCGGCCGGCCAAAGAGCGAGACCTCGACCTTGACCTTCCCCTTGTCGTGGTAGACTTCCTGAACGGTTCCGCTGAAATCGTTGAACGGCCCGTCGACCACCTCGACCACCTGGCCGATGGTGAACGGGATCTGGACGGCCGCCTCCTCCTGCGTCTCCTGCTCTTCTTCGCCACCGAAGATCTTGCTCAGCTCGTCTTCGCTCAGGGGCTGCGGGTCCGCCCCCGTTCCCAGGAACTTCAGCACCCCCTGAACGTTGCTGATGATATGCGCGGTCCGCTGGTTGTAGGCCATGTGCACCAGCACGTACCCGGGGTAGAGACGGCGCGTTACCGTGACGCGCTTCCCGTTGCGGAGTTCTACCACCTCCTGCGTCGGTACGATCGCTTCGCGGATCTGCTTCTCCTCCGGCTCGCCGGCTTCCTCTTCGATCCGGCGCTGGATCAGCCGCTGCACCTTGTTCTCATGACTGGAATACGTCTGGATTGCGTACCACTTCGCGTCCGCCATGGCCGCCTCAGGCTCCCGCCAGCGAGTGAATCAGATTCAGCACGGCGGTGACGAGGAAGTCGATCCCGAAGATAACGATCGCCAGGATGATGACAAACACGATGATGACGAAGGTGGAGTTCTTCAGCTGTGGCCAATCCGGCCACGTCACCTTCTGCATCTGCTCTCTGACGTCCTCCAGGAACGTCTGGGTCTTCGGGATAATACCGGCCATGCGACCTCTCGCTCCAGTGACTACTTGGTTTCTTTGTGCGGAAGGTGCTGATTGCACCTTGGGCAGAACTTGCGATACTCCTGACGCTCCGGATGCTGCCGCTTGTTCTTCGTCGTGTGATAGTTCCTCTCCTGGCACTCAGTGCAGGCGAGGATGATGTTATCGCGCATGGCCCTGTTCTCCTATGGCTTCAAACGGCAGGTCGGGTGGCGATGTGCGCCCGACCTGCCGTCCAACGTGTTGATGCTTGATGCTACTCCACGATTTCGGTGACGACGCCAGCGCCGACGGTGCGGCCGCCCTCGCGGATCGCGAAGCGAAGCTCCTTCTCCATCGCGATCGGCGTGATCAGCTCGACGACCATCTGCACGTTGTCGCCCG
>JACDHR010000057.1 GCA_013820915.1 Gemmatimonadota bacterium | reverse complement strand
TGCAGGCGGAGCGATGAGAATGCAGGTGAGCGTGCGAAGCCGAGCGACGGGTTGGGAGGGCCAGCGGCAGCGCGAACTCCCGTTGCGGAGATCGAAACCAGCAGGTTGGCAACCGCGGTGGATGCGTGGAAGGGAATGAGAGTGTAGTCGGCACCGGCAGTTCCCCCGCCTACGCACAGCGTCTCCACCTCGCCCGCAGCCCCGGTGTATACTTCTCCCACCGCCAGGTTCAACGCGTTCCCCGTGCAGGTTTCAGGCGCGGCGTCGCCACCGGCGGCGACGCGGACTGACGCCTGCACCCCCGCGTCGACACCGAACCGGAAATAAGCGGCACTGCCGGACCGCACTCCGACCTGAACGGGCGTGTTGCTCTGCAGTGCTCGGGTGCTGAGCGGGAATTCGTCGTCGAACAGTACAGGAAGAATCGAGCGGAAATTCCAGCTCGGCTGCACGAACCTACTCTGCAGGAGAGGCACCACGTCGTCCGCATACATCGAGACCGTCCAGTCCCGCAGCCACGGAAGCGGCTCGGTGCCGAGCACACCCTGCAGATTGCCGAGCCCTGTCGCGGAGTTGTTCACGAGACGATGCCAGAACTCACTCTGGGAACCCCCACGCCTGTCCGCGGAGTAGCGCAGGAACTGCCAGGCGGCACCTCGTGCCTCCAGCAGGTCATCGATGTCGAACGGAGAATTCGTCTC
The DNA here is from genome assembly GCA_013820915.1 of Gemmatimonadota bacterium. Taxonomy (GTDB): domain Bacteria; phylum Gemmatimonadota; class Gemmatimonadetes; order Longimicrobiales; family Longimicrobiaceae; genus JACDHR01. Next base: position 15,198 of record JACDHR010000057.1, on the reverse strand, counting down.
GGGATCTTCGTAGAAAATGCCCATGCGGACGAGATTAGGCACCTGATATGCGTTGACCGCATCCAGTATCGTGGTGGACGAGCGCAAGCGGTCCAGATTGATGTTCTGTCCGGGCGCCAACCCGCTCACGGCATAAAACATCAGCTCCTCGGCGATGTGGCTCAACCCCTCGTTGAGCCAGGTCTCTTCGATCCAATTGTTGCCCGGGGCGTTGACGACGAAGAGGCGACGCGACGCGTTGATGAGGTGCTGAAACTCATGCGCGAGCACGCCCGCGTTGTTCTGCTTCACCCGTTCCTTCGTGTACGGACCACCCCGGGCCGGTTCGGGCACCAGCATGTACATCATCTCCGCCTCGTTGCTTCCCGCGCAGGAGCCCAGATCCAGGCCGAGGACATTGCGCCTCGTCCGAGGGAATAGATCGCGCCCGAAGAAGAAGCCACCGACGTAGCCGTCCTCCACCGATTCCGTCAGGTCGTTCACGGCACGTGAGTAGAGTACGATCACCCTCCCGTTGTCGTCCACGTCCGCCGGCTCTCCGAAGGCACTTGTGATGGTCGGATAGGTGGTATTGTCGAACTGCTCTCCGAATGACCTGTACTCCTGGTCGGTGAAGCCGCCGCTGGGGTTTTGCACGTCCGCGAGAATGATCGTGCGTTGCGTGACCGCGGCGATGCGGACACTCCGCTGCTCGGGGTTCTCGCATGCCTGGTCCGCGTTGATATTGAAGGTGCTGCGGATCACGCTCACCGCCGCTGTGTCCGCCCCGCTGCCGGAGCGCGCCACGATGCGTGCCTTGCCGCGGCTCACACCCGTGACCACGCCCGTGGTGGCGTTCACCGTCGCTACGCCGGGGAGCAGACTCTCCCACTGGATGCCGGTCGTGGCCGGGGTACCGCCGGCCGTCGTTCCCCGCGCGCTCAGCTGCACGGTGTCGCCGGTGAGAACGAAGCGCTCTCTGTCGGTGATATCGAGGTTCGTCAATACGGGCGGCGCCGAGGGCGAGTCCTTGCACGCCACCACCGCGAGAAGCAGAAAGCCGGCTGCCAGAAGACGTTTCATGGAACGCGATGCTCCGGTTGGCGAAAAAATGTGAGAGCCCAGAGTGTTTCCCCCGCCGAGTCCGGCTGAAGAAATCGATATCACTTCGTCCGTACGATCGAGATCCTGAGCCGCAGCGGATCCGTCACATCCGCGATCGAGAAAGAGGTGCCCCGAGGAAGAATCTCGACATGCTGATCGATCCCTCCGCGGACCCGCGGCGCCAGCTCTCGCGCTTCCCGCTCGCGCAACCGCATTTCCCACCCGGCGTCCGGACGCGCACCGTGCTCATGCTTCACATCTCCCGCTGCTAGGAGCGCGGCGTCGCGACTCGGGATCAGCGCGGGGCTCGGCGGACCGAGCACGGGGATGACACCGGCCGCGGTGATCTCGATCACCCGGCGCCCACTCGCCGTCTCCGAGGCGAAGAACGGGATGTACGTGAACTCCGCCCCGGCAGCTCCGCCGTCGAGGCAGAGGGTGCCGGCCTGATCGGCCGTGACCGTGTGGACCGCGCCGACGCTCAGGGATAGGGCGGGTCCGGATGTGAGACAGCTTGCCGCGCCAGCTTCGAGGCGAATTTCCGCGCGTCCCGCGGCCGGGACACCGAAGCGGAGGAACGCCGCGCTCCCGGCGGCGATCTCCACACTTCGGCTTCTATTCTCCAGCACCGTGGTCTTCAGCGGGTAGCTCGCATAAACGGTCTGACCTCCGGAGTTCCTGAGCCGGGGGTAGATAGAGCGGAAGTTCCAACTCTGCTGCTGAAAGCGAGATTCCACCCCGGGAGCGGTATCGTCGGTATAGATAGAAACAGCCCAGTCCTGGATCCACTCCATCGGCTCCGCGCCGAGTGCGCTCCGGAGGTTCGCAATGCCCGAGACCCCCGAGTCGACCAAGCTGCGCCAGAGCGCCGCCTCGGATCCACCCTTGCGGTCCGCCGCGTAGCGCAGAAACTGCCAGGTGGCACCCCGCGTCGCCAGGCTGTCCGGACCGATGAGCGACTGCCCCTCCGGATTCTGAAGATACGCCGCCAGGCGGGAGAAGTTCTGCGCCTGGTACTCGAAGAAGGCACTCTGCTCCGTTGGCGAGGTGCTCAGCCGCTGTGCGTCGATGTTCTGCCGGGGCGCCAGGCTGCTGGTCCTGTAGCCGAGCAGCTCTTCCGCGATGTGGCTCAGACCCTCGTTGAGCCAGGAGATTTCGTTCCAGTCATTCCCACCGGCGCGCACCACGTAGAGCCGCCGCGAGGCATTGATCAGGTGCTGGAATTCGTGAGCCAGCACAGCCACCGTGGCCCGCAGCTCCCGGTCCTTCGATCGAGAATTCCCGTTGACGGTGCCGCTCGGGTCGGGGACGAGCATATAGAACATCTCTGCGTAATTGCTTCCGGCACACGCTTTGAAGCCCGCCTCGTCGCGGGTCGGGAAGAGGTCGCGCGAGAAGAAGTAGCCGCCGACAAACCAGTTCTGGCCCCGCGGCGTGAGCTCGTTCACCGCGCGGGTGAAGAAGATGATCACCTTTCCGTTGCGATCGACGTCCTGCGGTGTGCCGAAGTTCTCGGTCACCGTCGGCCAGACGAGATCGTCGAAGGTGGTGGCGAACCCCTGATACTCCGCATCCGAAAAGGTTCCGGCACCGCGCGGGTTGGCGGTATCGGCGACAACGATCGCGCGCTGCGTTACCGCCATGACGCGCCCGGTGCGGTAATCGGGGCTGTCGCAGGATGATTGGGAGTTGACGTTGAACCGGTGAAGCTCGCCCACCCGGTAGTCCTTCGCCGCGGGAGTCGGCGCAACGGGAGAGTCTTTGCATGCCCCGGCGGTGAGCAGCAGAAGCGCCAGAAGGAAGCGGGAGCGGATCATAGGGCTGTCGGGTAGTGGATCAAAGGCCACGAACAGGGACGGGAGCCGGAGCGGCAAGCGGGAGATCGAGGAATCCGCTCCGCGTACGCTCGTGAGCCGAACCTGCGCCGGTGGGTATGTCGGCACGAGAGATGACGAGATTCGGGGTGCTACACCCGTGAAGCGAAAAGGCTCCCCCCCTTCGCGGGAGTATCGGCTATTTTTCACGAAGAGACCAGTGCACTCAATCCTCGCGGCCATTGCGCCCGAGCGCCGGGTGGTCCGAACTGCCTCCGATTGCTATCTTGTCGCGCCGGTGTTCCCCGTATCCACCTGTTCTCCAGAACCGCTATGACCCAGAGTTCGAAGCGTGATTTCCTCGCGATCCCCGACTTCTCTGCCGAAGAGTTGTACGAGACGCTCGATCTTGCCGCGCGCCTGAAATCCGGCGAGTACGCGGAGCGTCCGCTGGCGGGAAAGACGCTCGCGATGATCTTCACCAAGAGCTCTACTCGCACGCGCGTCTCCTTCGAAGTCGGCACCTTCCAACTCGGCGGCCACGCGCTCTTCCTCTCCTCGCGCGACATCCAGCTCGGGCGTGGCGAGCCGATCCGCGATACGGCCCGGGTGCTCTCGCGCTATGTGGACGGCATCATGATCCGCACCTTCGACCACACCGACGTCGAGGAGCTGGCCCGCTTCGGCAGCATTCCCGTCATCAACGGTCTCACCGACCTGCTGCATCCGTGCCAGATCATGGCCGATCTGCAGACGATCCGGGAGAACCTGGGCCGCGACCTGCGTGGGGTCAAGGTGGCATGGATCGGGGACGGCAACAACATGGCGAACTCCTGGCTGAACGCTGCCTACCGCTTCGGTTTCGAGCTGCGCCTCGCCTACCCGCGGGGGTACGAGCCGGACGCGGAGATCCTGGAGCGCGCCCGTGCCGAGGCGAAGATCATCGTCACCGACGACCCGCGCGAGGCGGTGGAGGGCGCCGAGGTGATCAACACCGACGTGTGGGCATCGATGGGGCAGGAGGAGGAGGCCGCCGAACGGGCCCGGGCCTTCGAAGGCTACTGCGTGGATGATGCTCTGATGGAGCGCGCGTCGGACCGCGCGATCTTTCTGCACTGCCTCCCCGCGCACCGCGGTGAAGAGGTCACCGACGCGGTAATCGAGGGGCCGCGCTCGCGCGTGTTCGACGAGGCGGAGAACCGGCTCCACATTCAGAAGGCGATCCTGGTGCGGCTCATGGGCCAGCAGGACGGAGATCCCGGATGACGAACACAGATCAAGGAACGCAATGAAAATTACCGACCTGAACCGTACCCCGCTCCACGCGGAGCATCTCGCCGCCGGCGCCAAGATGGTTCCGTTCGCCGGGTGGGAGATGCCCGTCCAGTACCCCTCTGGCATTACCGCCGAGCATCAGGCGGTGCGGCGTGCGGCCGGCCTGTTCGACGTCTCGCACATGGGTGAGCTGGAGGTGCGGGGCGATCGCGCGCTGGAGTTCGTTCAGCACGTGACAACCAACGACGCTTCCCGGCTCGAGGAGGGGCAGGCACAGTACTCTACGCTGGTGCAGGAGGACGGCACCCTGCTGGACGATCTTCTGGTCTACCGCTTTCCCGACCGCTGGATGCTCGTGGTGAACGGCTCCAACAAAGATCGTGACCTCGCGTGGATCCTGCGCTTCGCCCCCGACTTCGGCGTGGAGGTCCGCGACCGCACCGAGGAGATCGCGCTGCTCGCGCTGCAGGGCCCCCGTGCGGAGAAGATCCTCGCGCGGCTCACCGGTGCCGACCTCTCGCGGATCCGCTACTACTGGTTCGAGGAGGGCAAGGTGGACGGCCGCCCCGCGGTGATCAGCCGTACCGGCTATACGGGTGAGGACGGCTTCGAGCTATACGTCTCCGCGGAGGATGCCGCTCCGCTGTGGCGCCGCCTCCTGGAGGTCGGGTCGGATGACGGACTCGTGCCCGCCGGTCTCGGCGCCCGCGATTCGCTGCGCCTCGAAATGGGCTATGCGCTCTACGGGAACGATCTCGACGAGCGTCGCACCCCGCTGGAGGCGGGCCTCGGCTGGGTCGTCAAGCTGAACAAGGGCGAGTTCGTGGGGCGCGAAGCGCTTCGGAAGCGGAAGGAAGCAGGCCCGCGGGAACGGCTCGTGGGCTTTCGCCTGCGCGAGCGTGGCTTCCCGCGCCCCGGTTACAAGGTGCACGTAAACGGGGAGCCGGCCGGCGAGGTGACCAGCGGCGTGGTGAGCCCCATGCTGGGTGAGGGGATCGGGATGGCCTACGTACCCGCGGATGCCGCGGCGCCCGGCACCGAAATCGAGATCGTGATCCGAAATCGCGCGATCGCGGCCGAGACGGTTCGCCCCCCCTTCTACAAGGAAGGGACGGTCCGGTCGTGAAGTCCGAATCCCGCACTTCACGCACGGGGATGTAGAGCGGTGACGGAGACCGTCGTCATCACTACGGACGATCTCGAGCCCGCCGTCCGGCTGCGTGCGGCCTTCAAGCAGCCCGACCTCGCCGTCGAGCTACTCACGCCGGGCGAGAGCCTCGACGACGTTCACGGAGAGCCAGTGCTCCTCGTGCTCTCGGGCGGTCTGCGCGAGCGGAGGGCGGCGGCACTCGCCGCGGCCGCTCGCCAGCGCGGACGTCTCCCGATCCTCGGTCTGCTCGAGGCTACGGAGGCGCCGGACCGGGATGCCTGTCGCGAGCTCGGTATCTCCGAGTGCTTTACCAAGCCGATCGACGTAGAGGAGGTGGTGCTCGTCGGGCGCAGGCTCATCGAGCGCGAGCGGCTTCGCGAGGTCACGGGGATCGTCGGCGAGACAGAGGCGATGGAGGAGGTCCTGGAGCGCGTCGTCCAGATCGCCGGGGTGGAATCCACCGTGCTGATCCAGGGGGAGAGCGGTACCGGAAAGGAGCTCGTTGCCCGCGGTATCCACGCCCTCTCTTCGCGTCGGCATCGTCCCTTCATCGCCGTCAACGTGGCCGCGCTCCCGGAGAACCTGCTCGAGTCCGAAATGTTCGGGCACGAGAAGGGTGCGTTCACCGGCGCTGCTTCGCTCCGGAAGGGCCTCTTCGAGCTAGCCAACACCGGAACGATCTTTTTGGACGAGATCGGCGAGATGCCGCTCGCCACGCAGACGAAGCTGCTGCGGGTACTCGAGGAGCGTGAGTTCCGCCGCGTGGGCGGTGAGAATTCACTCCGGGTAGACGTGCGCGTGCTGGCCGCGACGAACCGGAGCCTCCGGGAGCAGGTGGAACTCGGCGAGTTCCGGCGCGACCTGTATCACCGGCTCAACGTGCTCCGGATCGAGATCCCGCCGCTGCGCGAGCGGCGCGCCGATATCCCGCGCCTGATCGAGAGGTTCGTTCGCCAGTTCAGTGTCGAGCACGACCGGCCCTTCCCGGGGATCGATCCGGAAGCAATGCGTATCCTGGAGGACTACTCGTGGCCAGGCAATGTCCGCGAGCTGCGTAACCTCGTCGAGTCGATGGTGGTGCTCGCCCCGGGGCGTACGATCCACCCGGAGGACATACCCGCGGAGGTCCGCTTCGGAGGGCGGGGCCGCTCGCTTCTTCCGGTTCTGGCCCCCCGCCCGCCGCCCGCGGGAGCACCGCGGGGGGAGGGCGGGCATCCGGCCGAGCTTGACTTCGTGCTCCAGACGCTATTCGACATGCGGCTTGACCTGGAGGAGCTGCGCCGCGAGTTCGACACGTTTCGCAGCCGCGGGGAGAGTGTCGAGGGGCTCTCTGAATACGATCTTGCCCGCTACGCGCCTGCTCGGGTCTACTCCCCGGCGCGAAGACTGTCACCTCCGCCTACCGAGCCGGAGCCAGCGTCTGCTGCTGAGGATTCACCTGCTGCCGTGGATGCGGCGGACGCGGACGCCATCGTGTTCCGCGAGGGAATGACGATGCAGGAGCTGGAGCGCCGCGCCATCGAGCTCGCGCTCAAGCGCTTCGGAGGCAACCGGCGCAAGGCCGCCGAAGCGCTCGAGATCGGCGAGCGCACACTCTACCGGAAGATCAAGGAGTACGGCCTGGAAGCATAGCGAGTCCGCCGTGCTCGAGCCGCACGCGGCCAGGCGGGTGTTCATGGCGCCCTCATCCCATCTCCTCCTCGCGCTGGCTGAGTAGCGCCGCAAGCGTCTGCAGCAGCTCGTCTCGCCCCTCGCCGCTTATCGCGGAGAAGGGGATCACCTGCTCCGCATCCACCTGCAACTCCTCCGTGATCGTGCGGATCGCGGATGCGCGCTGGCTGGCCTTGAGCTTGTCCACCTTCGTCAGCGCGAAGAGCACGGGCATCTCCGCGTCGGCGAAGTAGTCGATCGCGCGCAGGTCGTCCGCCGTAGGTCCGTGCCGGATGTCCACCAGCTGCACCACCCCCGCCATCTCCTTTGCGGTAGAGAAGAAGCCGTGGATCAGCTGCGGCCATCGCTCACGCAGCGCCTGCGGCACCTTCGCGTACCCGTACCCCGGTAGATCGACCAGGCAGAACTCGCCCCAGTCCGCCTTCACGTGGTAGAAGTTGATCTCCTGCGTCTTCCCGGGCTGCTGCGACACCCGCGCGATGGGGGTCCGCGTCCGGCCGAGCGCGCGGTTGATCAGGCTCGATTTCCCGACGTTCGAGCGGCCGGAAAACGCCACCTGCGGCAGTCCGGCAATAGAAGCGGGAGCCGCCTGTCCGATCTGGCCGATGGCTCCCGCGAATTCTACGGATTTGATGTGCATGCAAGCAGGAGTCAGGAGTCGGGAGTCGGGAGTCGGGAGTCGGGAGTCGGGAGCGGTTCTTCTGTCTTCTGACTCCTGTCTTCTTCTGTCTTCACGCCTCTTTCTTCTGCTTCGGCTCGGCGGCCAGGATCAGCAGCGGTGGGATACCGTCGCGGATGCACTCCGGAGTGACGACGACCTCGCGGATTTCGGGACGGGAGGGGATGTCGAACATCACGTCGCGCATCACGGTCTCGATCACGGCGCGCAGGCCGCGTGCGCCCGTGCCGCGTTCGATCGCCTTCCGCGCGATCGCACGCACGGCGGCGGGGTCGAAGGTCACGCCCACTCCCTCCATCCCCATGATCTTCTTGTACTGCTTGAGGATCGCGTTCTTCGGCTCCGCGAGGATCCGGATGAGGGCATCCTCGTCCAGGTTCTCGAGCGTGACCGTGACCGGGAGCCGGCCGACGAGCTCGGGGATCAGGCCGAAGCGGAGCAGGTCTTCCGGCTCCACATGGCGGAACGGATCGACGCGATCCGTCTCCGTGACGGGCTGGCCAGTGCCCGCGAAGCCGATCTGCCGCTTCCCGGTGCGCGTCTCGATGATCTTCTCCAGACCATCGAACGCGCCGCCACAGATGAAGAGGATGTTGCGCGTGTTGATCTGGATATACTCCTGCTGCGGGTGCTTGCGTCCGCCCTGCGGGGGCACGGACGCCGTGGTCCCCTCCAGGATCTTCAGCAGCGCCTGCTGCACGCCCTCCCCCGAGACATCGCGGGTGATCGACGGGTTTTCGCTCTTGCGCGCGATCTTGTCGATCTCATCGATATAGATGATCCCACGCTCGCACTCGGCGACGTTGAAGTCCGCGGCCTGCAGCAGCCGCACCAGGATGTTCTCCACGTCCTCGCCCACGTACCCGGCCTCGGTCAGCGTCGTCGCATCGACGATGGTGAAGGGGACGTGAAGCGTGCGGGCGAGCGTCTGCGCGAGCAGCGTCTTCCCCACGCCCGTTGAGCCGATGAGCATGATGTTCGACTTGTCCAGCTCGACTTCGTCCACCGCGGAAGGGCTCCCGGAGGCATGGAGCTCGACCGTGGCGTTCACCCGCTTGTAGTGATTGTAGACGGCCACCGCGAGCGAGCGTTTCGCATCCTCCTGCCCGATCACGTACTGGTCGAGCGCCTCTTTGATCTCCGTGGGAGAGGGGAGCGGCGTGTCGGTGCTCGACGCTTCCTTCTCCTCCTCCTCGGCGAGGATCTCGTTGCAGAGCGAGACACACTCGTTGCAGATGTAGACCGAGGGCCCGGAGATGAACCGCTTGACCGAGTCCTTGGACTTCCCGCAAAAGGAGCAGCGGAGATGCTTGTCGCTGGGCATAAACTTCGACGTCAGGAAGATGAGACTGCCGCGCCCCCGCCACTGTAGCCGGGGACGCGGTGATGGATTGCTACACGCCGGTCTCCGGCTTCTCGTGCTCGACCTCAACGATATCGCCCTTACGGGCGATAATGTGGTCGATCAGGCCGTAATCCTTCGCCTCCTCGGCGGACATGAAGCGATCGCGGTCGATGTCGTCGGCGATCTTCTCCACCGGCTGGCCCGTGTGGTGAGACACGACGCCATTCAGCCGCTGACGAATGTAAAGGATCTCCCTCGCCTGAATCTCGATGTCCGCCGCGGTGCCCTGGCTGCCGCCCGAGGGCTGGTGCAGCATGATGCGCGCGTTCGGAAGCGCACTGCGCTTCCCCGCCGTTCCGGCCGTCAGCAGCACCGCACCCATCGACGCCGCGATCCCCATGCACATGGTGGCGACGGGAGCCTTCAGGAACTGCATGGTGTCGTAGATCGCCATCCCTGCATACACCGATCCGCCCGGCGAGTTGATGTAGAGATAGATGTCCTTCTCCGGGTTGTCCGCCTCGAGGAAGAGCAGCTGCGCGATGAGGATGTTGGCTACGTTGTCGTCTACCGCGGTGCCGAGAAAGACGATCCGGTCCATGAGGAGCCGGGAGAAGATGTCGTAGCTGCGCTCTCCTCGGCTCGATCGTTCGATGACGTACGGGGGATAGATCGCCATGTTGTATCGGATTCTCCGGTCAGACGCGTATTGTGGATGCCCGCGTGCGGGGCGGGGTGGAACCGCCTTTCGGGCAGCGTTCCTGAAGAGAACGCTGCCCATCCAGGCGGATCCTCGGTGTACAGCCCTACAGGACGGTGTTTTGGGACTCGAGATATTCGAAGACTTTGTCCTCGGTCATCTCGCGCTCCAGGGCCTCTAGCTGGCCGCTCTTCTCGAGCTGCAGCCAGATCTCGCTCTCCGTGCTTCCGTGCTTCTCCGCCAGCTCCGCGACGCGGGCGTCGATCTCGTCCTGCGAGGCGCGGATCTCGTGCTGCTCGGAGATCCGCTCGACCACCATCATCCGCTTCAAACTCCACTCGGCTTCGGGGCGGAGGGTGGTGCGGACCTGCGAGATCCGTTCCTCTTCCCCGGGCGTGGGCTGATGCTTCTCGCCTTCACCCTCCGCATGCGAGTGCCCCGTCATGTGGTCGAGGTAGCGGTCGACCAGCGAGTTCGGCAACTCGAACGGATTCGCCTCGATGATCTGGTTCAGCAGCTGACGGCGAAGCTCGGCGTCGGCCCGGCGGCGGCTGTCGTCCCGCAGGTCGGTGAGTATCCGCTCGCGCAATGCCGCCATGTCGTCGAACTCGCCGACGGCGCGCGCGAGATCGTCGTCCGCGGCCGGGAGCTCCTTCTGCTGCACTTCCACCAGCTTGATGTGCAGTCGCTGCTCCTGATCGCGTCGTGCCTCGTCGGGGAAGTCCTCGGGGAAGCGGACGGTGAACTCACCCTCGTCGCCGACCTGCAGCGTCATAATCGACTCCTCCACCATCGGGATCGCCTGGCCCTCACCCAGCACAAAGCGGTAGTTGCGCGGCTCGGAAGGTTCCGCCTCCGCCTCTCCGCCGGACTCGAGCACGGTGATCTCGACGGTAACCTGATCGCCGTAGTCCGGGTTCTGGCCGGCCTCACGCGGCTTCCACTCCGCGCGGTCGTCGCGCAGCCGCTCGATCACGGAGTCCACCTCGTCCTCGGTGACCTCGCTGGCGGGCCTGGTGGCGGTGAAGCCGCTGAGCCGCTCCAGCTGCACCTCCGGACGGACCTCGAACTCCACGTCGAACCTCAGGTCCGCGCCCTGCTTGTATTCGATGTTCTCAACCTTGCCCTCGTTGATCGGCACCAGGTTCTCACTTACAAGCGCCTCGCGATACGCCTCTTGGATCGTGCGGTCCATCGTCTCCTGCTCGATCGATGGTCCGAACCGCTTCTCCAGGACGCCCGCGGGCACCTTCCCCGCGCGGAAGCCGGGCAGCCGGACACGGCCGGCGATCTGTGAGGCAACGGAGCTGCGCGTGCGGCGGATCCGATCCGCGGGGACGGTGATGGACAAGCGGCGGCTGCAGCTCTCGGGCTGTTCGACCGCGACCTTGATTTCGTTCTGCTCGAGAGGCATCCGATCAACGGAACAGGTTCGACATAATGGTGCGAAAGGGGGGACTCGAACCCCCACGGCACAGGCCGCCAGATCCTAAGTCTGGTGCGTCTACCAATTCCGCCACTTTCGCCCGAAAAAATTAGACCCCAATATAGAAGCGGTGCGTGAGGGGGTCAACGGAAGAAGGCGGGCAGGGGAGCGCGCGCGTCCAAACGGGGCTTCCCGATCGGGCTCGCGCACCTCACCCGTACCGCTACTAGGGGACGCGGATGTTCACGATCGCGCGGTTCGCGGTTCCCTGCTCGATCGTCTCCACATCCAGCGACACGACCTCGCCAGGGCGCTTGGCCGCGAGCAGTCGCTGGAACTGCTCGACATCGCGGACCGGCTGGCGATCGATCACCAGGATGCGCGTGCCACGCCGCAGCCCGCGCTGGCCGCCGGGGGTGTGCGGCTGGATCTCGGTGATCACCACGCCCTCGGTGTTGGAGAACCCGAGCTGCCGGGCGAGCTCCGTAGTGAGAGGGGCGACCTGCATCCCCAGCCGCTGCTCGGCGCGGCCGCGTGCGGGGGCGCGCGTCGCCGCGGTGGGCGGCGCCGGGGCTTCCGCCAGCTGCACACGGAGCTGCAGTGCCTCCCCCTGCCGGATGACGTCGACCACTAAAGTCTCACCCGGCTGGCGTGTGGCGATCACCCGCTGCAGCTGGTTGGACTGATCTATCGGCCGGCCGTCGACGCCCACGATCACGTCGCCGCGCTGGAGGCCCGCACGCTGGGCGGGGCTCCCCTCTGAGAAGTTCTGGACCACGGCACCCGCCACGCGCGGCAGCCCGAACGCCTCGGCATCCTCCGGGGTGACCTGCTGAATGTTCACACCGAGGATGGGGCGCCGTGAGCGGCCATACTGGATCAGGTCGTCGGCCACGCGGCGCGCTAGATCGATCGGGACGGCGAAGCCGTAGCCGGTGAATGTGCCCGTACGCGAGCCGGCGATCGCGGTGTTGATCCCGATCACCTCGCCACGCAGATTGACGAGCGGACCGCCGGAATTGCCGGGGTTGATCGCTGCGTCCGTCTGGATGAAGTCTTCGATCGCGGTGCCGCGGTTCTCGAGCCCCTGGCCGATAATCCCCAGCCCGCGGCCCCGCGCGCTGATGATCCCGGAAGTCACCGTGAAGTCCAGCCCGAGCGGGTTGCCGATCGCGAGTACCCACTCGCCTACGCGCGTGGTCTCTGATCGCCCGATCCGGGCCGGTGTGAAGCCAGTCCCTTCGATCTTGATCACCGCGACGTCCGTCGTGGGGTCGCGGCCGATGACACGGGCATCGAACTGCCGCCGATCGTGCAGCGTGACCTGGATCCGGTTCGCATCTTCGACCACGTGGTTGTTGGTCATGATGTAGCCGTCGCCCGTGACCAGGAACCCGGTGCCCGTGCCGGGGAGCGGAACGTCCTGGCCACCCGGTGGGCCGTCCGGCATGTTGAAGAACCGGCGGAACTCCTCGGGCACCGCCGGCTGGCCGCGCGTCGTCGCCGGCCGGGTGCGCTCCGTGGTGATGTTCACCACCGCGGGAGTCGCGGCTTCCGCGATCGCGATGAACGCCTCGCTCAGGTCCGCGACCGGCCGTACCTCGGCCGCGGTCGGTGCGGTCTGCAGTAGGGAGGCAGCGTGGCCGCCGGTCGTCCATTCCAACCCGGAGGCGAAGAGGACCCCACCGGTGAATGCGGCGGCGGTGAAGACAATAGCCTTTGCCTTGGCGCGAACGGGATCAAACATGCGTTACCTCAGGTGAGACTCGAGAGAGAGCATCGGGTATGCGGGTATACTCGTGCTTCGTGCAGCGAGTTCCGATTCGCACGGATTCGGAGCAGCAGCGGAATGGTTACCGCAAAAAACGCGCTGGCGCCGCCCCGCGAAGGGCGACGCCAGCGCCCGGCTACGGCCGCCGGGTTCGCGCGGGGACTACTTCCGCTCGTCGTCGACGATCTCGTAATCGGCCTCGACCACGTCTTCCTCCTGACCCATCTGCGCGCCGGCCTGCGCGGTGGCGTCGCCCTCGAAACCGGCACCCGCCGTGGCACCGCCGCTGAACCCTGCATCCGCACCCACGTCGGCCGTCTGCTGCTGCGCCTGGTAGATCTGGGCGCCGGCAGCGCTATAGGCCTGCTGCAGCTCTTCCTGCGCGGAGCGGATTTCGGCCATGTCGTTCTGCTTGAGCGCCTTCCGAGAGCGCTCCAGCGCGTTGGTGAGCGTGTCCTTTGCGCCCTGGTCTAGCTTGTCTTCCCACTCCTTCACATTCTTCTCGACCTCGTAGACCATCCCGTCCAGGCGGTTGCGCGTCTCGATCTCCTCGCGACGCTGCTTGTCTTCGGACGCGTGCTGCTCGGCGTCCCGCACCATCTTGTCAATCTCCTGGTCGGAGAGCCCACCCGAGGCCTCGATGCGGATCTTCTGCTCCTTGTTCGTCGCGCGGTCCTTCGCGCTCACGTGCAGGATACCGTTCGCGTCGATATCGAACGTCACCTCTACCTGCGGCATCCCGCGTGGTGCGGGCGGGATCCCCGTAAGCTGGAATTTGCCGATGGTCTTGTTGTACGTCGCCATCTCGCGCTCGCCCTGCAGCACGTGGATCTCGACCGTGGTCTGGTTGTCCTCCGCGGTGGAGAATGTCTCGGACTTCTTGGTCGGGATCGTGGTGTTGCGCGGGATCAACGTGGTGAACACGCCCCCGAGCGTCTCGATGCCCAGCGAGAGCGGCGCCACGTCCAGCAGGAGCACGTCCTTGACGTCGCCGGCCAGCACGCCGGCCTGAATGGCCGCGCCGATCGCCACGACCTCGTCCGGGTTCACGCCCTTGTGCGGCTCCTTGCCGAAGAAGTCCTTCACCACCTGCTGGATCTTTGGGATGCGCGTCGAGCCGCCGACCAGGATCACCTCGTCGATCTCGTTCGGCTTGAGCCCCGCATCTTCCAGCGCCTTCCGCATCGGCGGAATCGTGCGCTGGACGAGATCGTCGACCAGCGACTCGAACTTCGCGCGCGAGAGCGTGACGTTCAGGTGCTTCGGCCCCTCCTGCGTCGCCGTGATGAAAGGGAGGTTGATGTCTGTCGACATCGTGGTCGACAACTCCATCTTCGCCTTCTCCGCGGCCTCCTTGAGCCGCTGCAGCGCCATCGGGTCCTTGGAGAGGTCGATCCCCTGCTCCTTCTTGAATTCGTCTACCAGCCAGTCGATGATCTTCTGGTCGAAGTCGTCACCGCCCAGGTGCGTGTCGCCGTTCGTCGCCTTCACCTCGAAGACGCCTTCACCCAGCTCCAGGACCGAGATGTCGTACGTGCCGCCGCCCAGGTCGTAGACGGCGATCTTCTCGTCCTTCTTCTTGTCGAGCCCGTAGGCCAGCGCCGCGGCGGTGGGCTCGTTGATGATACGCAGCACCTCGAGACCGGCGATCTTGCCGGCATCTTTCGTGGCCTGACGCTGCGCGTCGTTGAAGTAGGCTGGCACGGTGACGACCGCCTGGTTCACCGGCTGCCCCAGATAATCCTCGGCGGTCTGCCTCATCTTCTGCAGGATCATCGCCGAGATTTCGGGCGGGGTGAACGTCTTGTCCGCGTTGGCGACCTTCACCTGCGCGAGCCCGTTCGGGCCGCTGGCAATCTCGTAAGGTACGATCTTCTCCTCCGCCTTCACCTCGGCCTCCTTACGGCCCATGAAGCGCTTGATGGAGAAGATGGTGTTCTTGGGGTTTGTGATCGCCTGCCGGCGCGCCACCTGCCCGACCAGCCGCTCGCCGTCCTTCGTGAACGCGACCACCGACGGGGTGGTGCGCCCGCCCTCGGCGTTGGGGATGACGACCGGGTCGCCGCCCTCCATCACGGCTACAACGGAGTTGGTGGTGCCGAGATCGATCCCGATGACTTTTGCCATGGGTGCTCCTTTACATTCGGAATGGATAAGGCTCTCGCTTTCCGGGCCCGGCATCACGGGCCGGGAGGCGAAGAAGCTCAAGGGGCAGTGCCCCGTCCTTCCTGGTCCCGCATGGTGGCTACTCGCTTCCCCCGACCGCTGTACCTGGCGTGGGGCG